>JAYYPZ010000020.1:0-9060 GCA_036128775.1 Bacteroidota bacterium | reverse complement strand
ATTTACATAATATCGTTGTATCTTTGCCGTCCCGTTAAGGGAAATTGACTCGGTAGCTCAGCTGGTAGAGCAATACACTTTTAATGTATGGGTCCTGGGTTCGAACCCCAGCCGAGTCACTTTTTTCTCTCCCTATTTTTTTCTTCAATCTCGCTGCACGAGGCTAGACGTTAGGGCTGATTGCTGCAAAGTAGGATTCTCCTCAACCTCTTTATATTCTCGTTTCAGTCGTTCAATAATTGTACTGACCGATTCAATGGATTTTGTGTACTCGATACTTGGTCCTGCGCACCATACGGTCTTGTAGGTTGCGCTGAAGGCAGCCTTCTCAACGGACTTCATGCCTTTTGAGTAGGTGAGCATTTTTACATACTTTTTAAGGCGCTTGTTTTTGGATAAAATTCGTTCAAACGCATTTTGTTGAGTTCCTATTTTTTGGACATAGGGCGTATTGATCACTGTACACGGTGAGCCGGAAATCTTGGTGGTAAGCACAATGTCTTTTGCGCCGTAGTCAACACAAGCTTGCTTGTATTCGTCTGAAACGGGGGCTTCGATGGTGGCAATAAACGGTGATCCCATAGAAACTCCTACTGCACCATCTCCATGAATTCTTGCCCATATACCTGCCCCATTTCCGACACCTCCTGCAGAAATCACAGGTAGTTTACATGCCTCCTTTAATTGAGGAATCAATTCTTTGGACATCAAGGGGCCTGCATGGCCTCCTGCTTCTTTGTTAACGGCAATAAGTGCATCGCATCCGAGGCCCTCAACCTTTTTCGCATAATCGGCATTGACGACATCACAAAAAACTTTTATGCCAAGGGGTTTACATACATCGATTACTTCTTTAGGAGATCCCAAGGAGGTGATAATGTAGTCTACACCGAGGTCGGCACAGGTGGCTAACTGTCTTTTGTAGTGAATGTTTGACTTATTTACAATAAGGTTAATGCCAATGGGACCCTTCGCCTTTTGACGTATTGTAGAAATGGCTTCTCGCATGGCATCATCCGTTCGCCAATTGAGCGCAGGGATACATGCGGTAACACCAGATTGGAGAGCTGCAATGGTCATCGCTTCATTGGATACAAGGAACATAGGCGCTACAATGAGCGGGAAATCTATACCTAGGAGGTCGGTTAGTCCATTTTTGACGTTTTCCATATGATAAGTGTAGATATTTAAGATAGGGAGAAATAAATGCTTCGAGCAAAATAGATTTATCTTTTCTGGATGGAGGAAACCAAGCACTCATCGGTTGAAGTGCATATTCGAAAAAATGGTCCAGCGGTAATTATGGGTAAGGTGCTTGTCTATGATTCAGACGGCAACTCAATAAGTACAGAAAGACTATCGTTATGTCGTTGTGGATTGTCACAGGAAATGCCTCGATGTGATGGCAGTCATAAGGGACAACTTCCATTTGAAAACGGATAATCATGACTATTCAGCAACGTATTATAGTGGGCCTGCTATGCCTTGTTCAATGTTTCTTTTTATCCAATTGCTTTGCGCAGCAAAAGGTCAACAAAAAAGCGGAGGCATGGTATTTTGAAGGAATTCGTTCGGAGAATATGGGGATGATAGAGGAGGCTCTATTCTGCTACACAAAGGCCATAAAAAAGCAAAAGACCTACATCCTGCCTTGGCTTGCTAAAGCAAACATCCTGTATCGTATTGACAGCGTCCAATTGGCCTATGACGTTTTAGACAAGGCGGAGTCCTGCGTCAAGACATCTCATGTTAAATTAGATTATGGCTTAGCGCTTTACAGTTTCTTATTGCAAGATTATGATCAGGCTCAAGAACATATAGATAAGCTCTTCGAAGCGCAACATCGCTTCTCTTCAGCTTTCAAGTACGAAGCATCCATATTGCAACAGAGTATATATCTCGCAGACAGTTTGGTTCGACATCCTCATAGTTATGAGTTGGAGCGACTCCCAGCTAGTGTAAACTCATTGTATGATGAATATTTTCCATCCTTAACGGTAGATGGTGAGCAGTTGTTTTTTACTCGATTAGAACCCGGAGAGGATGGTTTGGGTTACGGGGATGAAAACCTCTATTCCTGCCGTCAAGAAGATGCGTCATGGACGGATGCTATAGCCCTCCCATCAACCATTAACTCCAATAAAAATGAAGGGGCGAATTCGATTAGTACAGATGGTAATGAGTTGTTCTACGCTGCGATGTATGGACAACAAGGTGATATGAATATCTACCGTGCTGAGTATGCCAATCAGCAATGGAATGTACCAAGACCTTTATCAGCCGTCATTAATAGCGGCCAATGGGATTCACAACCCTGTTTGTCTGCTAATGGTACTATGTTGTTTTTTACTTCAACACGTCCGGGAGGGCTGGGAAATTCAGACATCTATGTAGCAAGACGCGATTCAAATGATGTGTTTTCTGTGGTAGAGCGTCTTCCATTTCCTATTAATACACCAGGCAACGATCAGCGCCCTCATTTTCATCCCGATGGCAAGACCTTGTATTTTTCTAGCACTGGCCTGCCCGGTATGGGGGGAAGTGATTTATACAAATCGCAGTTAATGGAAGATGGCTCTTGGACAAAACCGGTAAACTTGGGCTTTCCCATAAACTCTCCTAAGGATGAGCGGGGAATCTTTATTAGTGGAGATGGCAAGCGCGCCTTTATATCGACGAATCGAAAAGGAGGTATGGGAGGTATGGACATTTATCAGTTTGATTTACCACAGTCTGTGGCTCCTGACTTAACCTCTTATCTAAAAGGTAGTGTACTTGACTCGCTGACGCGACAGCCACTAACAGCCACTATTGAGATTTATGACTTAACGCGAAATCAAGAATACAGATCAGTGGATGTAGATCCAGTAGATGGATCATTTTTGGTTGCTCTTCCTGGCAGTTTCAACTATTCCTTTCATATTACTTCGCCTGGAAAGATCCCAATATCAAAAACAATTACTTCTGATTCGATCCTTACCTCGGGAGAACTCCTTAATGAAGAATTTCTTTTAACTAGTCCTAGTATCGGAAACCAATTTCGCTTGAATAATGTGTTTTTTGAAACAAATAGTGCTGTACTAGAAGAGATTAGTAAGCAGGAACTTCAAATCGTTGCCGATTGGATGATAACCGTTGAGGACACGGTCATTTTTGAGTTGCAGGGCCATACAGATAACCGTGGCAGTGAAGCTTGGAATCTCACCTTATCTCAACAAAGAGCCGACGCAGTGCGTAACTATCTTGTTTCGATAGGTATTCCCGATGACAGACTTATTGCACGTGGTTTTGGTATGACAAGACCTATTGATACCAACGAAACCGAAGAGGGCCGAGCAAACAACCGTCGAACTGAGGTTCACTTTCGTTGATTAACGATATTGGAAGAGTAACTCTCCAATGCGAGCGCCTTTTAATAAAGTCTCTTCAAATTCCGCTTCTGGGTCGGAGTCGAAGGTTATTGCTCCTCCCGAGGTAAAGCTTAAGTAGCGTTCCTTTTCTTGATAGAGGACACTTCGAATAACCACATTGAAATCAAAGTCACCGTCAGGAGAGAAGTAGCCAATGGTTCCTGAGAAGATCCCACGTCTTGACATTTCTACTTCATCAATCACTTGCATGGCGCGGTACTTTGGAGCTCCCGTCATTGATCCCATCGGGAATGAATTTCGTATAACATCAATACTCGAATAACTCGGGTCAACTTTTGCCCTTACTGTTGATACCATTTGGTTGATGGTTTGAAAGCTTTGCACTTCAAACAAATTCTCTACCCTAACTGTTCCAGGAATGGCAGTTTTAGCTAAATCATTGCGCACAAGATCAACAATCATAACATTCTCTGCACGCTCTTTCCTATTGGCTGCAAGAGCCTCTCTAATTTTTTCATTTTCCTCGGGTGTCTCACCAATCGGAGCAGTGCCTTTAATGGGTTGGCTGATCACCTCGTCTCCCTGTTTTCGCAAGTATCGCTCAGGGCTAAAACTTAGAATGTGAAGTCCCTCATGTTTGACATAGGCGGAGAAGGGGGACCGCAATGCATCATTAATTCTCAAGAAGGTAGTCAGTGGGTTGATACGAACCTCGTAAGAGGCAAGTTCACGGCAAAGATTGACCTCATAGACTTCTCCATGTCGAATGAGATTTTGAATATGGCGTACTCGTTCGAGATACGCCTCTTTGTTCATATTACTAAATAATTCAATCTTCTTGGAGAAGGGCTCTTTAGGAAGTTCGTAGGCATTGATAATGTTGACCAAGGCAGTTGCCTCAAGAAAACTTCGGTTAATCGTTAGTTTGTTGCCTGACATTCGAAAGAGAAATCTCGGTTCGAAAAACAAGAGCTCTGGGGATTGTAGTCGATTTGGATGTTGAGAAGAGAGGTCCTCGACATCATTTTTTAAGTCGTAAGAAAGAAAACCAAAAAGCCAAGAGTTCTCATGGCGATGTTTGAAATCCTCGAGTAGATCAAAGGCCCCCGTGGCATTGTTTAGAGCAAGGGTTTTTAAAGAATCGACAGCAAGTATCCAATCGTAGTGTTGTAATCGTTCTCCATAACCGTTGCTATCATAGAAGGCAAAAATGGGAAATTGATTAGCCCATGCAAGGGCTTCACGCCGAAACTCTACGGGATTGTTAATTTGTATTGAGGTGCTTTCCATGCTACTTAGCCGCCCAAAATATTTAGTTTTTCGCGTTCAGGGCCATTAGAAAGATAACGAATTGGCACAGATAGTTTACGCCCAACCGTCTCAATAAACTCTTGGAGATTAGGGTGAATCGACCCATCTTCCGTGGCTGACCATCCTGAAACCTTGTTATAGTTTACTTCAATATTATTATCGTCCAAGTCGAAAGGAATTCCTTTAATCACCGTGCCATCTACCGTGTAGGAATCCGCATAGGAGACTGATTCCATGTCCTCCAAGACATCGACCTTGGTCATGGCAATTTGCGTAACGCCATTGATTTTGATGGCATAGTCCAACAGGGGAATATCGAGCCATCCACATCGTCTTGGTCGTCCTGTGGTAGCCCCAAATTCACCACCTTTTTGTCGGAGTGACTCGCCCTCTTCTCCATGAAGTTCAGAAGGAAAGGGTCCACTGCCAACACGTGTGCAGTACGCCTTAGTAATACCAATAACCTCTCTAATATTTTGTGGGCTAATGCCCAACCCTGTACATGCAGCGGCTGATATCGTGTTCGAAGAGGTTACAAATGGATAGGAGCCATATTCTATATCCAGTAACGTTCCTTGAGCACCTTCTGCCAAAATATCCGTGCCTTGTTCCAATGCATTATGTAGAAACTGTTCTCCGTTAACGATGGACAGACTTCGGATAAATTCGATGCCTTCAAAAAAGGATTCTTCTGCCTTTTTTACGGCATCTTCTTCGATGGAAAACTCAGGATAGAGGCTCAATAACCTCATATGCTTGGCCTTGAGGTCTTCATATTTCGCCATGAAGTTTGATGTCATGATATCACCAACGCGGATACCGTTTCGCCCTGTTTTATCCATGTAAGTGGGCCCAATTCCTCGGAGTGTTGAGCCAATTTTGCTAGCTCCTTTAGCATGCTCAGAAGCGGCGTCTAGTAACCGGTGTGAAGGAAGAATGAGGTGAGCTTTTTCTGCAATACGCAATTGCTTTTGGAGGTCAATATCATACGCCGAAAGGCTCTCAATTTCTTTTTTTAAGGTAGCGGGATCGATGACAACACCATTACCAATAAGATTGACTATTTCGGGATATAAAATTCCGGAGGGAACGGTATGAAGTACAATCTTCTTTCCGTCAACCACAAGGGTATGTCCGGCATTTGGTCCCCCTTGAAATCTTGCGATTATAGGATATTGAGGCGCTAAAAAGTCCACAATTTTACCTTTTCCTTCGTCTCCCCACTGGAGGCCTAGTAGTACGTCTACTGCCATAGTACTTTGTTCTAAGAGAGTTTATCGATGCCTTCCTTATCGGAACTGCATTCGGTAAATACATCAATGAGTTTTGTGATTTGCAGAAGTTGACGAAGCTGTTCTGGGATGTTAACTAGTACCAAATCTCCTCCGGCATTTCTCGACTTAGATAGGGTGGTAAGCAGCACAGAGAGTCCCGTACTATTGACATATTTCAACAAGGAAAGGTTAAGTACAAAGTGTTTGTGTCCTTCTCCAATTTGGTTTTGAATAAACTCCAAGGTAGGTTGACTATCAGCCTCCCCGAGTAAGTTGCCCTCAAGAGCAACTATCGAAACATTTTTTTCAACGTAATGCGTAAACTTCATTCTGCCAAAATACACATTCGAATTGGCTTTCTATTACGTTTTTAGAGGGCTTTTTCACACGATACTTTCCGGCAGTGACCGTAAAGGTTCAAGGCGTGTTTTTCTACCTGAAATTCTAGGAGTTCACCCATAGTTTCTCGAATCATTTGAATTCGTGGGTCGCAAAATTCAATGACTTTGTCACAATCAAGACATATCATATGATCATGTTGTGCATAACCTAGGGTTGCTTCATACTCTGTATGCTGATTGCCAAATTTGTGCGTGCGCACTAAACCATATTGTTGAAGAAGCTCAAGCGTATTATATACAGTTGCGAGGCTTACCGATTGCGCCTCACCTTTTACGGCATTATAAATGGTTTCTGCTGTGAAATGTCCTTTATGGGAATAGGCCGCTTTAAGAATGGTTATTCGTGACGGCGTATTTCTTAAGTTGTCCCGTTCAATATTTCGCTTAAAAATGGAAACTACTTCTTCAATGGATACCTGCATATGACGTGCTTAAATATTGTGATGTAAAGTGGTATGATCATCGATGCGTTCAACGGAAACGATTCCCTCTTGTTTTTTGAGGTTGTCCAAGATGTATTGCAATTCATTTTGGTTGTTCACATATAGGGAAATGTGACCGGTAAATACCCCTTGATCGCTTTCAAAACTAAGCGATTTAATATTTATGTTGAGTTCATGGCTGATCCGCTGAGTAACCCGACTTACAACACCCATCCCATCAATTCCCCTGAGCTGGACATGGGCAAGAAACGACGTTTTTAGCTTAGATGACCAACTCGTTTGTACGATTCGGTAGCTGTACTTTGACATCAGCTGAACAGCGTTTGGACAGTTGACTCGATGTATTTTGATTCCGTCATTCAATGTGATAAAGCCAAAGACGTTGTCACCTGGCAGGGGGTTGCAACATTGGGCAAAAGAATGTTCAATGCTTTCAGATTCCTCACCCATAATAAGCAGTTCTCCCTTGCGCTGAAGGTTTTGGATAACGGTTTCTTCTACAGAGAGTTTAGGCTTTACCTTGCTCGCCTTACGAACGAGTTGTCCATTTTGTAGTGTAAACTTCGACCAAACCTTGGATAGATTGAGTCCTTGCTGAATTTGCAGAAAGAATTCTTGGCTATCCGGAAGATCTAAGACTTCGAGAATCTTATTGAGGTTTTCCTGCGTGTTAGGGATATTTTGTCGTTTCGCTTTTCGCTCAAATATGGCCTTCCCTTCGCTGGCAAGTGCTCTGCGCTCATGCTTTAAAGCTCGTTTTATGGCAGAAATCGCTTTGCTCGTTTGCGCGATGCTTAACCAATCTTCCTTGGGTTTTTGCTTACGTGAGGTTAGGATTTCAATTTGATCTCCTGTTTTGAGCTCATAGCTTAATGGAACTAACTTTTGGTTGGCTTTTGTTGCAATACACTTATTGCCAATGTCACTATGAATTTCATAGGCAAAGTCCAAGGCAGTTGCACCTCGCTTCAGCCGTCGAAGTTCTCCCTTTGGCGTAAAGCAATAGACTTCATGACTAAACAAATTGCTTTTGAATTGGTCGACAAGTTCTAAGGCATTTTGCTCTTTGTCCTCCAAAAGATTACGAACATTTTCCAACCATGGATCAATGGCTTCTGATGATTTTTCAATATCTCCATCCCCCTCTTTATATACCCAGTGAGCAGCTACTCCTCGTTCGGCGACATCGTGCATTCGCTTTGAGCGAATTTGTACTTCAACCCATTTACCTCTTGGACCCATAACCGTAGTGTGCAGGGATTCATAGCCATTGGACTTAGGGTTGGAAATCCAATCCCTGAGTCTTGTTGGATTGTGTTGGTAGAGATTGGTGATGCTCGAAAAAACTGCCCAACAATCATCACGTTCAGATTCCATAGGGCTGTTTAATATGATTCGAATCGCGAAAAGATCATAAACCTCTTCGAAGGTCACCCCTTTTTTTACCATTTTCTTCCAGATAGAATGGATGGTTTTGGGTCTTCCAATCACCTCACAGTCAAAGCCTTTTTCATCTAAGAGCTCTTTAATAGGTTTGATAAACTGATTGATGTATCGACTTCGTGCCCGCTTGGTCTCATTGAGTTTTTGTGCGATTTCCTTGTATTCCTCATTGCGCGTATACTTCATCGATAAGTCTTCTAGTTCAGACTTAATGTTGTATAAACCCATTCTATGGGCCAACGGGGCATAGAGAAAAAGAGTTTCCGAAGAGATTTTACGTTGTTTTTCCGGAATCATCGCTTGCATGGTGCGCATGTTGTGCAGGCGATCTGCAATTTTTATCAATACAACACGAATATCATCGGTAAGCGTGAGTAAGAGTTTTCTAAAATTCTCTGCCTGATCTGACGTTTGTACATCAAAGACTGGCGCAATTTTTGTCAATCCATCGATTATACGAGCAATTTGACGATCGAAGCGATCTTCAATATCCTCGAGTTTTAAATCGGTATCCTCTATGGTATCATGGAGTAGTGCTGCGATAATGGAATTCGTTCCTAAGCCAATTTCTTCGCTTACTATACGTGCGACAGCGATGGGATGAAGGATATAGGGTTCGCCAGACTTTCTGCGTATACCACTATGCGCTTCGTTGGCGAGTTCAAAGGCTTGTAAAACTCTAGCCTCATCACCCTTACCATATCTGTTCTCTGCTTTTTTTTGCAGCTTCTTAAACGATGAGCTGATTAAGAATTCTTCTTCTTTGTTCCAGATGCGGTTTGGCATATTCTCTTAACGATCTTGACCAAGATATGGT
>JAYYPZ010000019.1:0-6600 GCA_036128775.1 Bacteroidota bacterium | reverse complement strand
CCAACATGCCCGAAAACAAGGCTTTTTCTATGTAGGACGTGGTAGTGGAGCCAATAGCATTTTAGCCTATCTTCTTGGTATAACCAATGTTGACCCTATTGAGCTCGACCTCTATTTCGAACGCTTTATCAATGTATATCGGAAAAACCCACCAGACTTTGACATAGACTTTTCCTGGCGGGACCGCCAAGCGATAACTGACTATATTTTTAAACGATTTAAAAACGTTGCCCTGCTCGGAGCCTATAACACCTTTCAGTATCGAGCGGCACTGCGTGAAATGGGAAAGGTATTTGGACTACCCAAAGATGAAATCGATCGGCTTATTGATGGGAGGTATACCTCATCAAGGCTTGATGAAATCAGTCAGCTCACCCTGCGCTACGCCCACTACATCCATGATATGCCCAACCACTTGAGCATCCATTCCAGTGGGATCTTAATTGCAGAGAAACATATCCACCACTATGCGTCCACAGATCTCCCGCCTAAAGGATTTCCTACGGCCCATTTTGATATGCATATTGCCGAGGATATAGGTCTTTTTAAATATGATATTCTCGGACAGCGCGGCTTAGCTAAAATCAAAGAAACCATTCAGCTGATCCATCAAAACCAACCAGATAATCCACCACACCCTATTGATGACATCCAGCATTTTAAGCAAGATCCGCAAATCAACCAAAAGATTGCGCAGGGAGGGTGCGTAGGTTGTTTTTACGTGGAGTCCCCTGCCATGCGCATGTTGCTTTCCAAACTACAAGCTCATGATTATCTCACCCTCGTTGCCGCATCCTCTGTCATCCGTCCTGGCGTAGCAAGAAGTGGTATGATGCGAGAGTTTATTCTGCGACACCGCCTTCCTGAACGGCGAAAGGAGGCCCACCAAGTCCTTTTGGAGATTATGCCCGACACCTATGGCATTATGGTCTATCAAGAAGATGTTATTAAAGTAGCCCATGCCTTTGCTCACCTCACCTTAGGTGAGGCCGATGTATTGCGACGAGGAATGAGCGGAAAGTATCGTTCTCGAGCGGAGTTTCAAGCCATTAAAACTAAATTTTTTAAGAACTGTGCGGATCTCCAATATGGACAAGACATCACCGAAGAAGTATGGCGGCAAATCGAGAGTTTTGCGGGCTATGCTTTTGCTAAGGGACATTCCGCCTCCTATGCCGTAGAAAGCTATCAGGCCCTCTACCTAAAGACCTACTACCCCTTGGAGTCCATGGTGGCGATAATTAATAATGGCGGTGGCTTTTATCGTACGGAATTCTACATCCACGAAGCGCGAATGCAAGGAGGAGAAATCGAAGGTCCATGTATTAATAACAGTTTAGCAGAAACCACCCTGTATGGAAAGACCATTTATCTCGGTTTTAGTCTTATCAAAGACCTCCAAGCCTCCACGATACAACAAATCCTAGAAGAACGTAAAGCACGTGGAGCCTTTACAAGCTTTCATGATTTTTCCAGCCGTCTATCCCTCGGGTTAGATGATGTTAATCGCCTGATTCGAATTCGTGCCTTTCGGGACATCGAACCTTCTAAAACTGAATTGCTATGGCAAGCCCAACGAATTGACCAAGCCACAAAACACCGTGGTGACCAGCACCAACAACGCATGTTTCAAACGCCAATACAACAAGTCAGTCTCGTAAAGCTTCCAAGTCTACCTGTAGAAGATGCCTTTGATGCTATGGAGTTACTGGGTTTCCCCCTTATCAATCCCTTTGAGTTAATTGCAGGTCCCACGGAAGCTGGGCTGCTTGCAAAAGACCTCTCTAATCATATTGGGAAAGTAGTCAGCGTGTATGGCTACCTCGTTACCATAAAAAATACAAGTACGATACATCGTGACCGCATGCTTTTTGGAACCTTCCTCGACCGTGAAGGGCACTTTATCGACACGACACACTTCCCAGAGATCACAAAACGGTATCCCGTGATAGGACGAGGCATCTATCACCTTACAGGAAAAGTCGCCGAAGAATTTGGCGTCATAAGTATTGAGGTTAGCCAATGTAGTCCACTACCCTATGTAAAAGATCCACGCTACAGTACCTAAGGGCTGTATCATCCATATCACGATTCTAGGCTATTGCTTCAATATGCTTTTTTGGGATCTCTTGTCAGATGAACATAAAAGGTCGAGCTATTGTGACGACTATCCAAGTGACCTAACAGCCAGGATAATCGATTATCTACTTCGATATGATTATCAGGATACGAGAATCGATCTTCACCGGTTAAGCAAACATTTTGTTCATGGCCTACACTATAGCCCTTTGATGTGTTTACATGCTGCCGCAAAAGTCACTGTACCTGTTCGACCTGAACTTAAAACAAAAACATTCATACGCCTGTAACGCTAAAGGTAGTAAGTTCAGTTGGTACAATCCTAAATGATTGACCTCACCCTATTCGATGTAAAACCACTTCCATTGGCCCTGATCGCATATTATATGCTGTTTGATCTTGAGCATCTGTGACAATGCTGACTGCAGGATTGACTTTGCACAGGATCTGAAGCAAGGAGGACGTCTCAACCTTTTTGTAAAAACTAGACTTATCTAGGACCATCTCATCGACTGCAATGGAATGAAAGCCCAGCTGCTCATTGTATTCTTTGGAGAGCAAATTTTCAGGACGTACTGATGCCACCATGGTATGGATATCATTTCGACTAAAGAAGGCCGTTAGTAAAGTCAATGAGGCCAGCACTGGAAAAGGACTCCCCCAGTAAGACTGATCATGTATGAAAAGTCCTGCGTTACCTATGCCATTTTGCAAGTCTTTTACATGAATCAATCCTATAGGTTTGTCTGCCGTAATCATATAATAGAAATCAGCTTCGGGCCGCAACGAGTCAAACCAACTTTTTTGTGCCTCGGGAGTAATGACTTCTTGATAGAACATGTGTCGCCTTATATGCTCTGCATTTCGCCATTGTCGTAGCATTTCACAGTCGTGCCTTCGCAATCTGGCCAACCGAATATCTCTAGTCCATATCGCCTCCATCCCTCACATCTTAATCTTAAAACCATGCCCTTTCGCACCAGAGAAATTTCCCATTCTTTTTTTCTGTCCAATCACACCCAAAACCATCATAACTAAACCCGCAAAAATGAATCCCATCATTCCGAAGAAACCAAGGTCAAAATTTCTACTAAATTCTTCACTTAGACTATCCGAGCATAGCATTAATATCAATGGGAAACTAAACAGCAATACCCCCACAGGGAAAAAGACAAAAATTGGGATAGAGGTGTAATGCATGATGATTTGAAAACCAATACGGGTAAGCTTATACCAGTTATACCCCGAGACTCCCGATGTTCTTGGCAAATGATTTACCTCAGAAAATGAGATCAGTTTAGATTTCTTGGCAAGCACCGCATCTAAGAAAACAAAGGAGGACGAATATTGATGCAAAAAATGGACTAACTCAGGGGATATAATTTTAAATGATGAACCTTTTGAGGGTATGCTAGAGAACATGCTGATAATTCGGCCAAAAATTGTTGCCAAACTTTTTCGGAGAATATTGTGATGACGTTTTAAGTAAATTCCATACACTAAATCAGCCCCTGTCAACAAAAATTTATCCATCAACTTGGCCATTTCCTTCGGATGAATTTGCATATCATCATCAATGGTAATTACTGCGCTATCCGGGCTTGCATGCTGAATGCCACATAAGGTGGCCTGATGCTGACCTACATTATCGGTAAGCTCAATAACCTTAACGATTGGGGAAATAGACGCACATTGAGAAAGTCTTTCTGAAGTAGACCTGTCGGGGCCATCTTGAACAAGAATGATCGCATCACACTGATTGGGATATAGCGAATCAATACTCTCGACTACTTGAAGTATAGATTCCGTTGACCTAAAACAGGGAATGACTACGGAAAAATTCATCGAAACATTGTATTGGCCACAAAAGAAGAATCTAATTTAACTAGGACACTGCCCCAGGACAGACCTACCCCAAAACCCGTAAACAAGACCCAATTCTCTTTTTGAATCGGTGATGATGTATAATGATCACTCAATGTAATCGGGATAGAGGCTGAGGAAGTATTTCCATACTTACTTAGTGTAGATGGGAACAAACTTGATGGCCAACCAATCCTTCGTATGATTCCCTCGGAAATCATTTGATTCGCTTGATGCAAAAACACACCGTCAATTTCAGAATGCTTCATATCAAGTCTACGCATAAAATCTTGTATGTGCTTGGGAATAGTCGACAAAGCAAAAGAAAAAATGGACATACCGTCCATTATTAACTTGCCATGAGTTGTGCAATGTATGGTAGGACTCCCCTTGCCGTCAGAGTTCAGAGAGAATCTCATGATATTATTAGCATCAAACTCAATAGCACTTACGGCAAGACCATCAGAAAAAATTGGACTTGTTGAAGAATCGGAAGAATCCACAATACGTGAAGAGAAATCCCCTGTGATTAAAAGCCCCTTACCTTTTACCTTCTCCAATAAAGAACTAACAACATATAAGCCGTAAGGATATCCAGAACAACCTAAATTAAGGTCAAAACAGACCGCATCACTTCGCAAGCCGAGTTTTTCTTGAATGTGTAATGCTACTCCAGGTAATCGAAGGTCTGGAGTTTGCGTCACTACGACACAAACATCAATCTCCGTAGATGCCCAGGACAATTTATCGCATAATTGATGACAAGCAATAGAGGCTAAATCATCTAACCTATCCGTAGGTCTTGCAAGGTGACGCACATTAATACCTACGCGATCTATCCATGTTTTATCATACCCCAAGTCTTCATTCAAAATACTGTCCTTGGGGAAAATTGACTGAACGCCTGCAATCCGAGCATTACATTGATGCATCATTGCTTCTTTGTCTTGGATATTAAATCAAAAAGATCTCCCAAAGTTTTGGCTTCATGCATTTGTGGCGAAGATATTAAGACCCCGTAGTGCTCATCCACAAATGCAATAGTAACAAGCGCTGACATCGAGGACCAGGAAGAATGTGATCTAAACTTGAAGTCTCTTACAGCCAGTTTTGATTCAATTCCAAGCTCGCTCAATAACTGATGATAAAAGGTCTGCTCATGCTTCATAATGGAAAGATAAACCTACAAAAAAAGGGGAGCACTATGCTCCCCTTGCTTTAGTTTAAATAGTTGATTATTTGACAAATAATTTCGTCGTCATAATTGACCCATTGCCAGATAATCGAATATTCACATAACCTCTATGAGGGGCAAATTCGAGTTTGGTCATACCCTCAGCATTCGGGACACTCGCTATCAAACGTCCTAACATATCAAATACTTCTATGCGATAGTCACTTGAGAAAGAGGCGTTAGAAGGATCTACAACCACAGAACCATCTACATCCCAAATCATCACGTTAGCAAAAACTTCATCTATTGATGTTGTTGAAGAAGCTTTGGAAATCTCCACGGCAAATCGACTTACCTCCACCGTTTCACCATCATTGGTAATGGATAGCGAGCTCAGTGTGCGAACATTTTGACGTGTACCAAGTACTCTATCCAGCAAAAATACATCATAGCCTAATGGAATACGATCAGCATCAACTTCCAAGACAAAATCAGTAGCTAATCCAGGTTGAATCTCTAGCTCAACAATACGCGACAAGTCATCTGTCAAGGCAAAGGTCTGAACTGCCATGGCATCAGACGCAGACTGCGTTGAGATTGTAGGACGACCTAACTGAGATGGATGTTTAACCCCATCCCCCATTACATCGAAGCCTTCCGAGGCACCTTCCGCAAAGAAGATTTCGGTTTTATCTCGACCATTTTGACCAATGAGATCAACTTGCAATCCAACTAGGTTAGAGCGGAATCCCGTTCCAGTGCTACTACGCATGGCATTAGTGAATGTTGGCGCAATAGGAGTTGCACTAGTATTCGCACCATTTCTCATAACGAAACCTTGCGCGATGGCAATAACGTTTTGACCGGTTACAGGAAGAATTGATTGATAAGAACCCGTATAGATTCCCGTATCTGTGAATGTACTTGGACTATTGATCCCAGGGTTGGCTACAATTAAATCAGCCGTATTCACATACGATGGATAAGGATTAGAAAGAAGATTCCATCCTGCTCCACTGAAAATACCTCCACCACTATTGGTCATAGGAGGAGCGGTTATACTTCCGGTATTTGGCGTCCCCGTAAAGTCTATCGTACTTCCAGGAACTAAGAAGGTCATATATCCCTTTCCTGCTTCCATCATTCCGGCAGACTCGACAACCCAACCCTCAAATGAACAGTTGTTTGCCAAGGCCTCATTATAGGAGAATACATTACCGTAATTCGATCCTACAACCAGTGAATCACACACCCCGGTATTCAGATAAATCTGTGTGGTTAAATCAGGTGAAACAGCAACACCATCCGTCCCAACAAGGCCATTGCCTAATGGACCACTAACATCATCTGCAATCTCTGAAAGGTTGGCTACTACAGGACTACCTAGAATATGGAATTGATCCCCAGGATTATAGCGCTCAACGACAATGGAACCGCTGAACTGAGCTCCGGATGCGGTGTCCATTAAGACTCCATCACCATTA
>JAYYPZ010000018.1:0-12872 GCA_036128775.1 Bacteroidota bacterium | reverse complement strand
GGTCCGGCGTTCAAGATTGATGATCATAACAAAACAAACGGTCCTTTCCGTGCAACGGATTTTGCCCCACCGGTGAATACGCTTGAGAAACTTCAGAGTGTAGATATTGTAATTACTCCTGATAAGAGTAAGTGGTCTTTAAGTCTCGTTTTAGAAACAGGTGAAGAGCCACTATTTACACAAGGTGGAGCCTATAAAGGTCAGTTACGTCAGGATACGTCATTGACTATTTCTGGTAACATTGCCTTCGGTGAGCAAGGTCTGTCGTACTTCCCTGGCTATGCTATTAACCAAGAAACGGGAGAGCGTTTGAACATCTTCTTTGGTGAAGCATCTTCTCGTGGAGACAACAATGGAAACAACCTGGTTTGGGATCCAACAGATAGCCGTTATGATATTCTTACTACTATACCTGGAACAGACGATAATGTTCCTGCATGGGGAGGTAAGCATTATATCTATGTTTTAAATAGTCGCTATGATGAGCAATTTGTTCGTGACACTCGCGACTTGATGGAGGCGAACTTCAATCAGTTCTCAGGAGGTAACGAAAGCATTCCTGCAGTCTTTGGATCAATCTATGAAAACTTCATGTACACAGCAATTCCTGTGCTTACTGAGGGAACAACATTAGAAAAAGATCTGACGACCAACAGAAGATTCCCAATTATTCCAACAGAAACGAGAATAAAGATTCGCGTTGAAAAACCATTCGCAGCGTTCGGAACGGCATCGTCTGTTCAGGCATCAAGCAATGATTCACTTCCTCGCTATTCGTTCTCAACAACAGGACTCTCGCCTACAACTGAAGCTGTTGATGTAGCGGTAGAAGAGTTGGATAACATTCGCGTGGTACCGAATCCTTACTATGCCTTCAGTGAATATGAAGCAAATCAATTAAGCAACATTGTTAAGTTCACCAACTTACCTAATGTATGTACTATTAAGATTCTAACGCTAGATGGTAAGTTCGTGCGTCAATATGACCGTTCGGTTGCATCCAGCGATATCTCTCGTGGAGGAGTTGTTGGGGGTGATCTAAACTTAGATAACAGTCTAATTTGGGATCTTAAGAACTTTGCTGGAATTCCAGTAGGAAGTGGGGTGTACTTAATTCACGTTGATGTACCTAACGTCGGTCAAAAAACATTAAAATCTGTAGTATTCTTGCGTCCAACAGACGTGAGTGACTTCTAAACAAAGAACTATGAAGAAGGCTTTTAATTATATACTAACTCTTGGTCTTGTAGCCACATCATTCACGACCTATGCGGGTAACTCCGATCGTATTGGTGAAAGTGGGGCTTCCCAGTTGCTAATGAATGGTTGGGGAAGATCAACGGGTCTTTGGGATATGTACTGTGCTCGGGTATCAGGACTTGAGGCTACGCGCCTTAATCCTGCGGGGTTGAGTCGAATTGATAACATGCAGTTCGCAGCAGCACAGACACTTTGGTTACAGGGATCTGATATTGGAATAACACAAGCAGGTGTGGGCTTCAAGCTAAATGAACAGGATGCCCTTGGCGTAAGTATCTTTTCGCTAAACCTAGGTGATATTCCTAGAACTACGGTGAACAATCCCAATCCACAAAATGGTCTAGGAACTTTCTCCCCTTCCTTTATCAATATTGGGTTAACGTATTCTCGTGCCTTTACGGATAACATCTATGGTGGGGTAACCTTCCGTTTGATCAATGAAGGTATTGAAGACGTTCGTGCATCAGGTGTTTCTTTAGATGCAGGTCTTCAATATGTAACAGGCGATAAAGAGAATCTGCGTTTTGGTGTTGCCATTCGCAATGTAGGTACACCGATGAAGTATGGAGGGGACGGTTTTACATACCGTGCGACAAGTCCTGACGGAGACAACTACGAGTTGACGCAGAGCATTTTGCCCACGAAGTTCGAGCTGCCTTCTCTATTGCATATTGGTGCATCCTATGATTTTTGGTTTGGTCCAGAATACCGTTGCAACGGAGCGTACAATGCTCACCGTGTTACGGTTATCGGAAACTTCACATCAAATTCCTTTGGTAAGGATCACTTCGGGGGAGGAGTAGAGTACGGCTTTAAAGAGATGTTTATGGCTCGTTTGGGCTATCGACACGAGAAAGGTCTTTGGACAGAGAACTCGTCGACTGTTTACTATGGCTTAGCAGGTGGTTTCTCAGTGGAAGTTCCATTTAAACAAAATGGGCCATCTATGGGTATTGACTACAGCTATAGAGCATCGGATTTAAACATGTATAACGGAACGCATAGTATCGGACTTCGTTTTGATCTGCGTTCTGGTAGCCCTTGCGACTTAGACAATAAGGACGAGGCGCGCGCGTTATAAATACAATTTAGAACTTACTATACGTCATTCTACCCATGTAGGATGACGTTTTTTGTTTATATATCAAGAGTATATTATGGAAACTATCTATCTATCTCAAGAGGGTATGGATCGCTTACAGGCGGAGTTAAAACACATGAAGGCCGTGGAACGTCCGGCAGCAGCTAAGGCTATTGCTGAAGCTCGTGAAAAGGGCGATCTTTCTGAGAACGCTGAGTATGATGCAGCCAAGGAGGCGCAGGGATTACTAGAGGCTAAGATCGCCGAGCTTGATAGCCAATTAGGCAGAGCTCGGGTTATTGATTTGAGTCAGATTGACCAAAGCAAAGCAATGATGTTTGCGAAGGTGCGCATTAAGAATCTTCGTCGTGGCGCAGAAATGGAGTATCAATTAGTTTCTGAAAGCGAAGCCGACCTTAAAGCAAAGAAGATCTCCGTGGAATCACCAATTGGCAAAGGACTGCTAGGTAAAAAGGTAGGGGATAAGGCCGAAGTGCAAACCCCAGCCGGTGCGCAAGAATTTGAGATACTGGGTATATCCTACGACTTTTAATGTCATCTCTTTTTACAAAAATCATTCAAGGAGAAATCCCTTGCCATAAAGTTGCCGAGTCAGATACTTGTTTTGCTTTCATGGATATTCGACCAGTGCAGAATGGACATGTTCTTGTCGTTCCCAAAGTCGAGGTTGATCGCTTCTTTGACTTAACTGCAGATCAACTGGCCGATATTATGGCTTTTGCTCAGCGGGTTGCTGGTGGAATAGAACTGGTGTTCCCATGCGATCGCGTAGGAATGAGTGTGATTGGCTTAGAAGTTCCTCATGCTCATATCCATCTTATGCCGATAAACTCATTGGACGACATGGATTTTACAAGACCAAAAGGAAACAGCAGTCCTGAGCATTTAAAGCAGGTAGCCATACAAATTGCCGAAGCGATAAAGACCTAGCGCAGTTTCCCTGGATTCTTTTTTATAAAATCTGCCCAACCTTTACTTCCCTTTCCTTGAATAATATTCTTGGTGGAATAATAATGGCAAAGGGCTATCGCTAGTCCGTCAGTAGCATCATTGTAGCGGGGTTTTTCGGTATAGCCACAGATTTGTTTGACCCTAGCCGCTACTTGTTCCTTACTCGCATTACCATTTCCAGTAATGGCTTGCTTTACTCTTCTAGGTGAATACTCTTCTACTGGGATGTCTCTTGCCATAGCCACGGCCATGCACACCCCTTGGGCTCTTCCAAGCTTAAGCATACTTTGTACATTCTTTCCAAAGAAGGGGGCTTCAATGGCGCATTCATCAGGTAGATACGTTTCGACGAGACGACTCAAGCTTTTTTGCAGCTCAGAAAGTCGTTTTGGGTGGTCGGTGTGCTTGGATAAAAGCAGGGCTCCCATTGCGAGCAATTGTATTTGTTGTTCTTCAATTCGAATTACACCATATCCTGTCACCTGAGTTCCTGGATCAATACCTAAAATGATACGCTCACTTGCCATATACTATGGGTAAATATCTTAGATTTTAAGGTATGCTACATGGTCTTCTATCCCCGCTATATTCTCTTTTTATTGAATTGTGGTCAGTTTAAAGGACGGCATAACTAGGTTCAAATAGAAAGGCCCAGGATTTCCTCCCAGGCCTTTCATTGCCTTCTCCATCAAGAGATCGCTCTCCTGAATGGTAAGATTTATTGTTTGCTAGCAAATCGTAGACTTACCCCACCCATGGCATTGATAGTAGCTTGAGGGTAGTAGCTTGGGAATCCAGCATAGACATACCCGTTGGATACGTACTTCGTATTGGTCAAGTTGTTTACACGAAGGTGAAATCCTAGATCAAGCCCACAACTCAATGTTGTTGTATACTGTGCTTGAGCATGGCATACAAAGTAGGAAGGAATGGATACATCATCCAAACCACTGTTATCTAGGTATTGCTTTCCAACGTACTTATTGATGAGATCAAAGGCAAAGCCTCCTTTCTCCACACCAAGTATTACTGACGATACGGCATTTGGCGAATAGGCAAGCGGTTGAGTCACATTAGCTCCTGTGCTATCACTATCTATAAAGCGGTTGTTACTCAAGGCTACATTTCCTCGGATATTGAGCCAAGAGTTCACTTGGTATCGGCCATCGATTTCAATTCCCATACGGTCGCTGTCTTCTACATTAATGCGCAGGGCATTTCCCACAGGGTCTAAAGCGCCTGATAGTACAAGTTGGTCTTTGTATCGCATGAGGTATCCATTGACATTCAGATAGCTTTTACCCCATGTCCCACGCCAGCCAATTTCAATATCATGCATGTATTCAGGGCGAATCGTACTATTGCCATTAGCATCTTTTGTGCTGAATAGTAAATCTGCTCGAGTTGCCTCACGACCTGCATAGGCATACGATGCGTACACCACATGGTCATCTTGTAGGAAGTAGGATATACCTGCCTTAGGATTTATAAAGAGCTGGTTTTGCTCAAAGGCGTAGCTTGATCGGTCATCTTCTATCCCCGACCCCTCGTAGTTTACTTGACGTAATTGAAGGTCACCGTAGAGGTGAAGACGATCGATGGGATTATAGTTGATCTTTGCAAATCCATGGACTTCAGATTTTACGCTGCTTCCATCATAATACATGTAATCCGGACTTGCTGCACCGGCATATTGCATCCAAGGCAAGGTACCAAAGTGTCTACCGCTGTATCGGTGATATCCTCCTCCGGCGATCAGGTCAAGGTGCTCAATGCCTGAATGAGTATAGGACGTTGAAAAACCATAGAAATCATTGTCAAGCCAACGTCGCTTTACAATGTGCGTGCTGGTAATAGTATCCCCACCATCTGTTATGATATTGTCTAAGCCGAGGTCAGCAAAGTTGATTCCAAAGCCATAACCCGAAGCATAGTTTTCGTAGAAGCCTTTACCTCGCGTATAAAAGGTATTCACTTTGAGTAAAGAGTTTTCTGTAATGTCCCACGCGAAAATTCCTTGAAACTGATCCTGGCGATAATCGTCTACATCATTGTCGTAGGCTGGAAAGAAGGTTCCAAAGTCTGTACCCGCTGAATTGTAGGTTCTGTTGTCGGCAAGGGTAGCACTATCAATACCATTCCATGCCTGTCCTGTGACTTCATGTCCTGAAAAGGCATTAAGCCATACGCGCACTTTATCGCCCTTGTATTGCCCAGAGACATACAGAGACTGGAGATCAGCAGATGCCCGATCAACATAACCATCCGACTGAATTTTCGACAACCGTGACTCGAGGATAAAGCGATTCGCGATAAGTCCAGTAGAGGCTTGAACCGTGTGACGACGTGCGTTAAAGGAACCAAATCGGTTGTCAATTGAAACATAAGGAGAGGTATTGTCTGACGTTGTTCTCAAGGCAAGACTTCCTCCAAAAGCTCCTCCTCCAATGGTGGTAGAACCGATTCCTCGTTGAATCTGAATCGATTGCGTTGATGAGGCGAGGTCCGGTAGGTTTACCCAAAAAACGGCTTGGGATTCCGCATCGTTATAGGGTATTCCATTGAGCGTGACATTGATTCGACTTGCATCTACACCACGAATTCGTATCCCGGAATAACCAATACCGTTTCCGGCATCCGAAGTGGCCACTGCTGACACCGTATTCTCAAGCACTAAGGGAATATCCTGTCCGTGATTGTTGCGTTGAATGTCGGCAAGATTGAGTTTCTCAAAGGCCATAGGTGTTTGGCGATAGACCGCCACTTCCTTGATTACCACATCAGGTAGCTGGTCGGTTATGTCTACCTCAATAGCTTGCGCAGTGTCTGTTCTTTGCGCCGTCGCATGAACGAATGTGCCTAAGAGAAAGACAAAAATTAAAAAAGATGATTTGTACATAATGAGCATTTTTAGATTAAAAAAATACTCCAGTCGGCAACCCAAAAAGGTATGCTTTCACACTCGCTCCCTACGCAGGTATCAGCCTGATCAGGTGCAAAGGGTAAGTCTCATTCCATAATAGAAACCCCTGGAGTACTTCAAACTTAATGTAAGGTCGACCAGTCTTGCAATAGACTTTTTGCCATATTTTCTCGTGAAGTGTAGTCTACATCAATCACTTCGTAGGTTTAAAACCTTTGATATCAATGAAATGATGGCAAAACATTTTTTATTAATTTTCAAAAAAATGATTCTTATGAAACGCTTTTACATTGTATTGTCCATATGTTTCTTATCTGCAACTTCTTTGTTGTCTCAAATGTATGTCTCCACTAATCTCAGGGAAGATTACGACTGGAATCCAAAAACTCAGGAGTGGAAATTTGTGTCATCCGATGATGAAGAACTCACCTTTTTTGAGTTCAATGCCGAGTTTACCATGTTTACTCATACAACGCCATCGATAACCTCTTCTTACCTTATCAAAGAGACATTATATGATGAGGAAGCTGATCAGTATGAATTTGATGTTGTAAGTGATGTTGGCAATAAATATGTATGCATTTTGGATTTAGAGCAAGATAATATTCGCTTTATTGGGAACATAGGAGAATCAAGTAGTTGGCTTGTTCGACACTCAATTAAAAAACTTTGGCTCGAAGAAGAATAAGCCTAATCAATTGTTTTCTTTAACCAGTCTTGCAATAGAACTTTAGCCTTTTTTCCTCGTGAAGTGTAGTCTCCATCAATCACTTCATAGTGTAAACCATATTGATCAAGGGTTTGGGCATAGAGCGTAAACCACTTTCTTCGTAAAGATTGTTCTGATATGTTTCGAAAGCCATCATTCACCCAAGGCACATCAACTTGTAAGAGTAGATTATATCGGTAAGGTTGATTTTTTATTGCTTCTATCAACCATTGAGGGACAGTTAATTTTTCCCAACTCAGCCAAACCACAAAGTTGATAAGATTCGTATCGGCTAGGGTAAGGCCGCTTTCCTGAGATTGAATAGCTTTTTTCTCTGCTTCATATTGTAATTGGGCGAGTCTCAGAATATCTTTTTCAGTAAATCGTTGCCCCTCTATAATATGATTGCGCGCCTCTTCTGCGATCCAGGGCAAGGTAAATGCGTTAGCTAGGGCCAGGGCAAGTGTTGTCTTGCCTGTACTCTCAGGACCATGAACGGTGACAAACTGTATAGACTTTTCCAAATGCAGTATCTACCTTTACGGAAAAGGTAATATTTTTCAATAATATGGGAAACCGCCGTCGATTTACAGTAACAGCCGCCTTGCCCTATGCTAATGGTCCATTGCATATTGGACATATAGCAGGAGCCTATTTGTCGTCTGACATCTATGCACGCTTTCGAAGACTTCAGGATCATGATGTCTTCTTTGTCTGTGGCTCGGATGAACATGGTGCAGCGATTACCATGCGTGCGAAAAAAGAAGGTCGAAGCCCTCAGGATATTATCGATACCTATCATTTAAGAAACTCTAAAGCGTTTGAGGCCATAGGCATAAGCTTTGATATATTTCACAGGACGTCTTCTGAGCTCCATCATAAAGAAGCGCAAGCCTGGTTTAAGGCATTTTATGAGAACGATGTCTTTTCGGAGAAGACTACGGAGCAACTCTATGATACATCCTACAATCAGTTTCTGGCTGACCGATACGTCAAGGGAACGTGCCCTAAATGCGGCTATGAAGAGGCCTATGGCGATCAATGTGAAAGCTGTGGTTCGAGTTTAAGTCCCAATGAGTTAATCAATCCTAAGTCAACCCTTAGTGGCAGTAAGCCAGAACTCCGTAAAACAAGCCATTGGTATCTCCCCTTGGACAAAGAATCAGACTGGCTTAATGCGTGGCTAAATACGGGGATGTTTGAGGGAAGTTCTTTGCATGATGTAAAAGCTTGGAAAAAGCACGTGCTTGGTGCCTGTAATTCCTGGTTAGAAGAAGGACTTCAGCCCAGAGCGATAACCCGCGATTTGGACTGGGGAGTGGATGTCCCAAGTGAAATAGAGGGCAGCGAAGGCAAGAAGCTTTATGTATGGCTTGATGCGCCCATTGGCTATGTGTCAGCAACCAGGGCGGCAGAAGCGCAAGGTATTATTGAGGATTGGAGGCCTTACTGGCAAGATAAGGACACCGAACTCCTTCATTTTATTGGAAAGGATAACATTGTATTTCACTGCATTATTTTTCCTGCGATGCTACGTCATCGAGATGGATACATTTTACCTAAAAACGTTCCAGCCAATGAGTTTCTCAATCTTGAGGGACGAAAGATTTCGACATCAAGGGATTGGGCAGTATGGGTTGATACATTCTTAGAAAACAACCCAAACCATGTAGATGCGCTGCGTTATGTGCTTGCCGCCAACATGCCCGAGACAAAGGATGCAGAATTCACCTGGGATGACTATCAAGCAAGGGTCAACAATGAATTGGTAGCTACTATTGGCAACTACGTGAATCGTGTTTTACAACTCTTCCATCGATTTAATGAAGGAAGGTTGGGAGAAACTAAAGGTCATGCCGTAGAGTATAATACGGCTATGCAAGATATTGATACGGCCATTGAAGCTTTTCGATTTAGAGATGCACTTCAAGGCATGTTGCAACTCGCTCGTACAGGAGATAAATTCCTTGCCGATAATGAGCCCTGGAAGTGCTTTAAAACTGATCCTGCTGAGGCGCAAGCCATGCTTAACGCTTCTATGCATCAAGTAGCTCGGCTTGCAGGAGTCATGCAGGTCTTTCTGCCTCACGCAGCTCATCGTTTGCTTGAGATGATAAATTGGTCTTCTCCAAATTGGACGACACTCGCTTCGAAAGACAAGTTGCTGGACCTCGATCATACGATTGCATCCTTTGGATTGTTGTTTGAAAAAATCGATGATACTTGGATTGCCGATCAAAAACAGCAACTTCAAAATACTCTAAAATCAAACCCTAATGCTATGCCTCAAAAAGATGAGATAACCTACGATGCCTTTCAAACGATGGACCTACGCGTCGGCAAAATTTTAGAGGCTTCTCGCGTTCCCAAGACCGATAAGCTGATGCAGATGCAAGTTGATGTCGGATTTGAAACACGGACCATTGTTTCAGGTATTGCAGAGCATTTTTCAGAAGAAGAATTACCGGGGCAAATGGTACAAGTCTTAGCCAATCTAGCTCCTCGTAAAATTCGAGGGGTGGAATCAAAGGGAATGATCTTATTGTCTGAAACATCAGAGGGCAAGCTCTATTTTGTTAAACCGAGTGCTGATGCCACTCCAGGAGATATCGTTGCATAAGATGGCTAATTTTCATTTATCAAGTAAAGAAGAAGTCGTTCAGGCTCAGCAGACAGCAATTCAGCATCCTGAAACGTTCTGGTCAACCTACGCAAAGGAATCATTTGAATGGTTTAAGCCTTGGGACAAGGTCCTCGACTATGACTTTCATAAAGCCAAGGTTTCTTGGTTTGAAGGAGGACAGGTTAATATAACCGTCAATTGCCTTGATCGATATGCAAAAACCAAGCCCAATGCACGCGCCATTGTTTGGGAACCCAATAATCCAGAAGATGAGGGAATGGTGTACACCTATGCTGAATTACTAAGCGCCGTCAATAAAATGGCCAATACCCTTAAGCAACAGGGTGTGTCAAAGGGTGATAGAGTTTGTCTTTATCTACCGATGATTCCTGAGCTAGCCATAGCTGTTTTAGCTTGTGCTAGAATTGGTGCCATTCACTCCGTAGTGTTTGCGGGCTTTTCAGCCCAAGCCCTTGCTGCACGAATCAATGATGCATCGTGCTCTTTAGTCGTTTGCTCGGATGGTGCGAATCGCGGAAGTAAGGTCCTTGACTTAAAGTCCATTGTAGATGAAGCATTACAATCCTGTGATTGCGTCCATCGTGTTCTTGTAGTCAATCATGTTGGCCTCAATTCAAATTGGGTTGAAGGTCGTGATATTGATCTAAAGCCGTTGTTAAGCAAAGCATCGGATGTCTGTGAGGCTGAGGTAATGGATGCAGAAGATCCGCTTTTTATCCTATATACTTCAGGATCTACTGGCAAGCCTAAAGGAATGTTGCATACCACTGGAGGGTATATGACCTACACGGCCTATACTTTCCAAAATGTCTTTCAATACCATGAAGGAGATGTCTATTGGTGTACCGCTGATATTGGTTGGATTACAGGTCATAGCTACATTGTTTACGGTCCTCTCTTAAATGGCGCTACTACATTGATGTTTGAAGGCGTCCCTTCCTATCCAGATTACGGCAGGTTTTGGGCAATGATTGAAAAGTATCAAGTTAATCAGTTTTATACTGCGCCAACCGCGATACGAGCGCTTGCCAAGGCAAGTGATTCTTTGGTGGATGACTATGATTTATCCTCGCTCAAAGTTTTGGGAACAGTAGGTGAGCCCATCAATGAAGAAGCCTGGCAGTGGTATAACAAGCGGATAGGAAAAGACAAGTGCCCAATTGTCGATACTTGGTGGCAAACTGAAACGGGCGGTATTATGATATCATCCATTCCAGGATCTACGCCAAGCATTCCCACCTTTGCGACCCAGCCTATGCCTGGTATACAAGCCCAATTAATGGATGACAAGGGCCAACCTATCGAAGAAAGGGAGGCTTCAGGTAAATTGTGTATTGGTTTTCCTTGGCCGTCGATGGCACGCACGATCTATGGTGACCATCAGCGTTACATTGACACCTACTTTTCAGCCTATCCTGGATACTACTTTACAGGGGATGGGGCTGATCGAGATGCCGAGGGTAACTACCGCATAACAGGTAGAGTAGACGATGTAATCATTGTATCTGGGCATAATTTGGGCACGGCGCCGATAGAGGATGCTATCAATGAGCACAATGCGATTGCTGAGTCAGCAATTGTTGGTATTCCGCATGATATAAAAGGTAATGCGTTGTGTGCCTTTGTAGTGTGTTCAGGGAAAGAGGTTACCTTATCGGAAGTTAATGCACTGATCTCATCCAAAGTGGGCCCCATTGCCAAGCTTGATGTCCTCTATATGGTTAAGGGTCTTCCAAAGACCCGCAGCGGGAAGATAATGCGCCGCATTTTGAGAAAAGTAGGCCAAGGTCAGTTTACTAACTTGGGTGATATATCTACCTTATTGAATCCTGATGTTGTAGACTCAATCATTGAAACAGTTCGAGATTAACCTAATGAATTTTGTTGTAGAAGATGGTCTCTTCTCCGTCGGTGGCTACCACGTTGATTAAGTACTGAGTAGACGGATAGTCTGACACATCAATGGTTACACTTTCTTGAGGATCACTCCGTAGATCAATGACTTCTTTAGTGCTTCCGAGAATATCTATAATGCGTAGGGTTTGAATATCACTTCCCTGTATAGAAATAGTTACCTCGTCTTTTCTTGGATTGGCCCTGAGCTTGATTCGTTGGGAAAGCGGGGCAGAGCGATCATAATCTTCCTCGTTATTGTTTCCTTCGCTAGCCTCCTCATCAATACTCGTTGTTTCTCCGCAGCCTACAGTATAGTTCTTACTACCTGAGCGAAAAAATCGCCAGATGGTTTTCTCGTAGTTGATTTCATCTTGAAAGCTATTTGACCAAACGTGATCCACGCTATCGACCCGGAAGTGCTCAAAGACTAATCCGTCTTCTGAGAAGTATCGTTTCGTAGTAACATTAACATTATTCGAAGGGTTGGTATTCGTTAGGATATCTTCAACATGGTCTACATTGCCGCAAGCCGCTTTGTCCGCCCAATAGTCGCTAAACTCCTCAGCGTAGGCTCCAGCAATACGCCATAAATCACCTCCTTGGTTAAAGGTCTCGTCATAGGGTACCGTAACATCGGCCGTTCCATGGATATACATCATCGGTACTTTGCTAGCCGAGTTGTTTTCACAAGAAACGGACTCGCCAATGGTACCTGCAATGGGAGCAGCTGCGGCAAAGCGATCACCTAATTCACAAACCAAGCGCGTCGTCATAAATGCTCCCATTGAAAAACCGGTAACATAAATTTCATCGGTATTAATCTGATATTGACTGATCATACTATCGACAAGTGCATTGATAAAGCCCACATCATCGATGGTTGAATTGGGATAGGCAACCTGCCCAATGGGAACAATCTCAGCGCCAACCCCCGAATTCCAAATGCGCTCAATCGTATACACTCCAAGAATATCAAAATCCAAGGCCTGGGGTGCCAAAATGATGAAGTTTGCTGTATCGGCGATGTCATCATAGCCAAGCCCTGTAAAGTTTAGTGCATTATCGCTTATCCCATGAAGGTTAATTAAAAGAGGTACTGACGTAGAATCTTGATGATAGATATTGGGGACATAGGTTGCGTAGGTTCTCTGCTGACCATCATAGGACATGGTATGCGATGTCCGCTGGGCATAAGTAGGGAAACTTATACCAATAAGAAAAAGAGAGACCAGTAAACGCGTCATAGTTTTAAGATACGCTAATTGCACAAAGAAAGTGCCAAAGTTTACGGTGGAATTTTCAAGATTTCCGAACGATTTATGCCATTACAAGGTTATCTCTTTATGGAACGATCTGAACGCGACATCGACCGAATTATTGAAATGGC
>JAYYPZ010000017.1:0-35238 GCA_036128775.1 Bacteroidota bacterium | reverse complement strand
TACAACCTCTTTGATGTCAAGGGCAAATTGCCGAATTGTGTTTGGGTCGATTCCAAAGGCTTTGTCGCCCATTAAGGCTTCGCCACTAAGTTTGAGAAGTATTCGCTTGTATGCCATGTATTGCGAAAATACTTATTCCCCCAATTCGCAGCGTAAAAAAGCAGTAATAGAAAGTTCTTTATCCAAATTTTGCACGTATTGCGCCACAGTGAGTGACGGATCTTTTACAAAACTTTGGTGTACTAAGGTGTTCTCTTTGTAGAATTTCTTAAGTGATCCCTCAGCGATTTTTTCAATGATATGTTCTGGCTTATTATCCTGAAGTGCTTTGTCTCGTGCAATTTGAAGCTCACGTTCGCGAACATCTTTAGGAATGTGCGATTCGTCTAAACCAATGGGTCTCATTGCTGCCACTTGCATTCCAACATCGCGCCCAACTTCTGTTGCGCCCTCGACGTCTTTGCTAAGGCCAAGTAAGACCCCAATTCGATTGCCAGCATGGATATAAGGAACAACTTTGGCCGCCTCTAGCGCGTGAAAAGCCTTAATCGAAATACTTTCTCCAATCATTCCAACACGTTCAGCAACGTGGTCTGCAACAGACTTGCCATCTAATGATGAAGCCATCAACGCATCGCGACTGTCAATATTTTCAGCCAAAGCGTGGCTCGCAAGACTTTTGGCAAACGCCACAAAGTCATCGTTTTTCGCTACGAAATCCGTTTCACACGCAAGGTATACAATGACACCTCGGCTTGCTTCTGCATTGACAGCAGCGATTACCGCTCCTTCGTTGGCATCTCTACCCGCTCGAAGTTCTGCTACTTTTTGTCCTTTTTTTCTTAGGTATTCAATGGCGCCATCCATATCCCCTTCTGAGGCAGTAAGCGCTTTCTTACAGTCCATGATCCCCGCACCGGTCTTTTTGCGCAACTCATTTACTTCTTTAGCTGAAATTCCCATAATCGTTATACGTGAAATGTTATCAATAAATTATTCTGCTGCCTTCTCCTCTGAAGGCGCTTTTTCTTCAGATTTTGCACTCTCTTCTTTCATTTGTGCACGATCTTTTGAACCCGCAATCGCGGCATCAGCCAGATAACGCGTAATGAGTTGAATTGAGTTTGCTGCATCGTCGTTTGATGGAATTGGGAAGTCGATTGAATTTGGGTTTGAATTGGTATCAACCATCCCTAACGTTCGAATTCCTAATTTTTTCGCCTCTTTAATCGCGATATCTTCATAGGTGATATCTACAACATATACTGCAGCAGGAACACGATTTAGGTTTTCAATACCCCCAAGCACCATGCTGAGTTTTTGCAGTTGTCGGCCAAGTAGCAAGCGCTCCTTTTTTGTAAGTGACGTTGTGTTTTTGTCATCAAGCAACTTTCGGATGCTTTCCATCTTCTTTACAGATCGACGAATTGTAGCGAAGTTTGTCAACATACCTCCTAACCATCTCTCGGTTACATACGGCATGTTAGCTCTTTGTGCCTCAGCTTTAACAACCTCTTTGGCTTGTTTTTTTGTGGCAACGAACAATACTTTACGACCGGATTTAACAATTTGTCGTACTGCATGAGCTGCCTCTTCAAGGCTTTCAGACGTTTTGTTTAAATCGATAAGGTGAATACCTTTTCGTTCTGCAAAGATGTAAGGTAACATCTTTGGATTCCATTTACGTTTTAGGTGACCAAAGTGAACTCCAGCCTCTAACATGTCTTTATGTGATACTTTTTCCATCATCTTGTAGAGATTCTATTGGTTTATCGTTTACTGTATTGTTCTTTCTTGCGCGCTTTTCGGAAGCCAGGCTTCTTGCGCTCGACAACACGAGAGTCTCGCTTGAGTAAGCGTTCTGATTTTAATTTTGGTCGCGCTTCTTCGTCAAAGAGCAGGATGGCTCGAGAAAGCCCAAGAGCAATCGCTTCGGCCTGTCCTTTGAAGCCACCACCACAAACATTAACATTGTAGTCGTATGACTTGGCGCTGCCAATCATATTTACTGGTTTAGCTGCAACCTGCTGCATTACAGGTTGAGGAAAATATTCCTCGAGCTTTTTGCCGTTAATGGTAATTTTCCCTTTTCCAGAGGAAATGTGAACCCGTGCAATAGACGCCTTACGTCGGCCAACGCTTACATTCTTTTCCATGTTATTTCGCTTGGATTGTTAATTCTTTAGGATTCTGCGCACCGTGCGGGTGTTCGCTACCTGTATATACATATAAGTTGCCAAAAAGCGCTCGACCAAGTCGATTTTTCGGCAGCATGCCGCGTACGGCTTTTTCTACGATGGCTTCGGGCTTTTTTTCGAGCATTTCGTTAGCGTTTCGTGCTCTTAAACCTCCTGGATAACCACTGTAGCGCAAGTATTTTTTTTGAGACCACTTTTTACCTGTGAGCGCCACTTTCTCAGCATTAATAACGATGACGTTATCTCCGTTGTCGAAGTGAGGGCTGTAACTTGCTTTGTGCTTTCCACGCAGAATAATAGCGATCTGTGTCGACAAGCGACCAAGGGTTTGATTTGAAGCATCAACAATGAACCAAGCCTTATCTTCTGCCTTGATATTGTCGTGTTTGGTTTTGTAACTCAACGTATCCATGTTTTCCTTTGAGCGCCGAAGATAACAGATTGTGCGCTAGAAAACCAAGAAATAAACCAAGTATTTTTGAAATACGTACTATAAATCTATTGATTATCAATACAATAATCGCACAACCAAGCCTTTTACATTCTTCGGACAAACCTAACATTTCCCTTAAAACATCCTAGGAATATTCAATATCTTTATTCAAACAAAATCCATCGACAATGACAAAGTATGATGTAATAGTAATTGGATCGGGTCCTGGTGGCTACGTTGCAGCAATACGTTGTGCGCAATTGGGTATGAAGACGGCCATAGTTGAAAAGAATCCAACGCTCGGAGGAACATGTCTTAATGTTGGCTGTATTCCATCGAAAGCACTGCTAGATTCATCAGAGCACGTGTCCAAAGCAAACAAGGAGTTTGCTGAGCACGGAATTGGCGTTGGCCAAGTAACGGTTGACTTTGGACAAATGATTAAGCGAAAAAACGAAGTAGTCAAAGCCAATGTGGATGGTATCGACTTTCTAATGAAGAAAAACAACATTGACGTGCTTCGAGGAACCGGCTCCTTTGTCGACAATAAGACGATCAAGGTCAGCCACAATAAAAAATCAACCCAATATGGAGCGGACAAGGTGATTATCGCTACAGGGTCAGAACCGGCAAACCTCCCGTTTATCCATCTTGATGGAAAGCAAATTATTACGTCGACCGAAGCGCTTTCCTTACCAGCTATTCCCAAGACCATGGCCATTATTGGCGGAGGAATAATAGGAGTCGAGATGGGCTCGGTATACAGTCGACTTGGTACAGATGTCACAGTGTATGAGTATGCGCCCTCTTTGGCATCTTCTATGGATGCAGATCTAAGCCGCGAGTTAAAAAAGGTGTTAACCAAGCAAGGAATAAAATTCCATTTGAGCACGTCGGTAACAGGCGTTGAGAAAAAAGGAAAAAAGGTTGCCATTGCCGCGACCCAAAAAGGAAAGGAAATCCATCAAGAGGTAGACATCTGTCTAGTTGCTGTTGGTCGAAAACCGTATACAGCAAGCCTCGGTCTAGAGGCAATTGGTGTTTCTTGTGATGACAGAGGACGAATCGAAGTAGACGAAAACCTTAGAACATCTGCTGAGAATGTTTATGCAATTGGAGATGTTATAAAGGGTGCTATGTTGGCCCATAAAGCTGAAGAAGAAGGGGTTCTTGTGGCAGAGTATATGGCAGGCCAGAGACCACACATTCATTATGACAGAATTCCAAATGTGGCGTATACTTGGCCCGAGGCGGCAGGTGTCGGGAAAACCGAACAGGAAATTAAAGAAGAAAAGATTCCTTACAAGTCGGGTAAATTCCCGTACAAAGCTCTTGGGCGGGCTCGAGCTTCCATGGACCTTGATGGTTTTATAAAAATCCTTTCCCACAAGGAAACCGATGAAATTTTAGGTGTACATATTATAGGAGCGCGAGCTGCAGATATGATAATGGAAGGTGTATTGGCACTGGAATATCGTGCCTCCGCAGAAGATATTGCCCGTATGAGCCACCCCCATCCCACCTATTCAGAAGGGTTTAAAGAGGCTTGTTTGGCGGCAACGGAGAATAGGCCACTTCACATGTAATATGCGTGTTCTTGTTACGGGAGCTTCGGGATTTATTGGAAGCTATGTTATGAGGGATTGTCCTGAATCCTATTGCCCTATCCCATTAAGCAGGGCACAGACAGAAAAGGGGGTCACAGCTGACCTTTTATCACTTAACGAAAAGGACCTTCTTGATCTCATTAAGAAACAGCAAATAGATGGAATTATTCACTTGGCCGCTGAAGGCAATGTTTCGGTATGTGAGCGATCCACAGAGGCTTACCGACTGAATGTAGGGGTTACTAAAAATCTTGTAGCGGCTGCGAAGCAAAGAAATCTTCCCATAATTTTTTCGTCGACTGATCAAGTTTTTTCCGGAGAAGAAGGACTGCTTTGTGAGTCAACAGCCCCTAGCCCATGTCACCAATATGGACAACAAAAACGTGAGGCCGAACACATAGTTTTGGGTTATACCAAGGGTCTGGTGTTAAGGTTGCCCCTGGTCCTTGGCTTACATAAGGAGGGAAAAGGGTCGTTGGAGGCGATGCTAAACCATGGCAGACAGCACGGAGCGCTTAATATGTTTATTGATGAATTCCGAAGGCCCGTCCATGCTATTGATGTGGCTAGAGCGCTTTGGGCTGCATTGGGCTGGAAACCTGGCATATATCATATTTCAGGCCCCAAGTTGATGTCTCGTATGGAAATAGCAAAGGAGATTACAAGTGCGCTAAACGAATACACAATACAGCTGCTTCCAACACCCCAAAAAGAACAAATGTTTGGCTATAAACGGCCGAGTCGACTTGACCTTGTTTCGAATAAATCAGAGGTTGAGGGGTTGGGAATTCCTTCCGTATTGAAAAACATACATGAGATAGCTTAGCAATGTACCTAGCGAGCAGGGTATTCAGCGCGGTTTCGGGGTGTTTCCCAAAGTGTAATGTAGAGGTCTAGCGAGCTGTCGATGTGCGGGCGAAGACGATTGTAAATTACCATGGATATATTTTCAACCGTAGGGATTAAGTCCGCGAATTCCTCCACTTCCACATTTAGGTTGCGATGGTCGAGCCTTTCAGTGACATGTGTTTTGATACAATCGTTAAGGAGTTTAAGATCGATTAGGTAGACGGTTTCGGGGTCTACTCTTCCAACCACTCGAACTTCTAGATCATAGTTGTGTCCATGCCAGTTTGGATTAGTGCAAAGGCCAAAAATAGCTTTGTTTTTTTCGTCGGACCAGTTGGGGTTGTACAGCCTGTGAGCCGCATTAAAGTGGGCTTTTCGAACAACTGCAGTGAGCATTGAAGAATCAGTCATAGGCCATGAAGTTTTAAACATCCATTAATGTAACCATAACCAAAAAGGTGGCATAATGTTTAGTTTTAAGGAAAGTCTTCTACTATAATGTACAACGTTATTGGGCAAAACGAAATCCAATCAACATGGAGCAATATGTTGGCAAGTGGTCAAATCCCCCACGCCATGGTTTTGTCAGGTGATGACGGTTATGGGGGTCTATCCTTGGCCTTAAACCTAGTTGAAGCGTTACTTTGCCAAACACCACGTAATGACATCGATGCAGGCTCAAGGTCGGCCTCTTTTTTGCAGGGCTGTGGACACTGTCCATCTTGCAAGAAAATGAGAGATCTAACACACCCCGATCTTCATGTTGCCTTTCCCATGTTAACTGCTGCAAGAAAAAAACAAGGCCACAAGGCGCGGGGTATCCTGAATACAATGCTCAAAGCAAACCCCTATTTATCAGTAGATACCTTTTTAAATCACTTCAACACAGAAGGAAAGAAAAATGTCGCGGGCAATATCACCTCAGAGGATGTAAAACAAATATTATCCAACCTAACATTAAGCAGTTTTGCCGGCGGGTGGAAAGCACAAATTATTTGGCACGCTGAGCGACTTGCCAAAGAGTCCAACAAGCTTCTTAAGCTACTAGAGGAGCCCCCACCCCAGACATTATTTGTTTTAATTGCTCCAAACCACAAACAGCTTTTAACCACCATCTTAAGCCGTTGTCAACTCTTTCAACTAAAACCAGTCGCTTACTCGGAGCTTACTCATCTTGATGATAGCGTGTTTAATGGTTCACCGCGACCTAGCGAGAATCAATGGAAAATGGCCCTGCACATTCCTGGAAAAGTTTTTGAGCAGGAAGAAGACCATGGCCAGCATGAAGAAGCAGAACAGCTGGCTAAAGAGCTCCTGGATTTATTGGCACACCCCCCAAATCCAACATCAATAAAGCATTTAGAATTGTTGGCAAAAAAGTTGAGTTCTGCGGCGGCGACCCTACAACATAAAACGTTGCGCTACGCAGCACACCTTGCAGAGGATTACCAGAAAACTGACAAGATGATGCGAGGAGAGTTAGCTTCTATCTTATCCCTAATTGCTCTAGAGGTAGGACAGAGTGTCCGGATCTCCACACGAATCATGGGCCTCTGGTTAAATCTTCACCAAAAATTCAAACTTTAACTCTTAGTTTAGTAACCAAACGGAGGTATTATGTCATGTTCGACTTCGGGGGGGTGTAGTAGTAATGGTAGCAGTGGATGCACCAAGCACAATACCTTTGATTGGTTGGCCAACTTGCCGGCCTATGATAACGGAGAACACCATTTGGTCGAAATACAGGTCGAGGGTCAGTTTCACAAACGATATGCAGAAAACAATAAAAGCCTTGAGTTATTCAGAGGTGATTGGGTGAAAATTAGGGCCCACAGGGGGTATGACTTGGGTCAAATAACCGCCTCTGGCGAATTGGCAAAACTTGGGCATCTCCGTCAAGTTCGAGAGTTAAAAGATCGGGGAAAAGGAAAAGCAAACCAGGAAAACCCATTCGATGTTTTGCTTGATAAAGCAAATGAAAAGGAAATTAAAGCACATCAAAATCAACTGGATAAACGCTTGATATATCAAAAGAAGGTCCGTGATATTGCTCGGGAGATGCAACTTCCTGTAAAGGTGAGTGATGTAATTTATCGTGGAGACGGCCAACAGGCAACCGTGTACTACACCTCAGACAATCGCATAGATTTTAGGGAATGGGTAAGGCAGGCGAGCGTTTCCCTTTCTGCTCGTGTGGAAATGCGACAAATTAGTGACCGACAAGAGGCAGGGGTAAAAGGTGGCCTTGGTCCTTGTGGAAGAGAACTATGCTGTTCGAGCTGGATGACCCAATTTGATTCTGTATCTACTTCGGCAGCACGCTACCAACAATTGGCCATAAATAATGAAAAGCTGGCAGGTCAATGTGGCCGCCTGAAATGCTGTCTAAACTTTGAGCTCCAAACCTATATTGAGGCGAAGGCGTTTATGCCCAAGCGGGTAAAGGACATAAAATCACCCAAGGGAACCTATGAGGTGGTCAGCGTGGATTACCTCAGTAAATCCATTAGTTACCGATCCCCCAGCGGTGAGCTTGTTGTGGTTAATCCTAATGAATACAATGATTTGCGTCAGCGGGTTCAGGATGGCAAGGATGTCGAAAGTGTTTTTTCGAAAGCTAAGCATCTTTTGCCTAAGGAAAACAAGCAAGACGCACAGGCCCACTCTATGGATATGGCCGTTGAGGGTATTGATTTAGATCGTTTTGCCCGAAACCAAAAGAAGGGTCAGGGTCGTTCCAACAGGAAGGGGCGTCCATCCAGAAGAAAAAATAAACGTCGTTGATAGGAACGCATTTAACCTCTATTTTTAAGGCATGAATAGTTCTATTCCGCTAAAAGATATATTTGGAATCCCAGGGATTGCAATCTGCTTTTTTTTCTTTGCTTCATGTGAACCAAATAACGGATATTATCAGTTTTATGATGTGCCAAGTCAAGGGTGGTCTTGGGATGACAGCGTTATTTTTGTATTGAGCAAAGAGGGCCAAGAGGAGCCTATACAGACCAACGATTTAAATATATCTGTTCGAATCATTGACGGACAATATGCCTACCAAAATCTAATCTTATTGTTTTCAGGAGATGGTGCAAAAGATACCCTAAGAATGCCATTGCAGGATTCGAAAGGACAGTGGCTTGGAAGCTGCACTGCGGGGGTGTGTGAGATAACCATGAAGTTGGAATCATTAAACTCTACATTGCAGGACGAAGACACCCTTGTCGTACAACAATGGTCTCGTGATGCATCGCTTCAAGGATTGCTTTCTTTGGGACTTTTTACCAGCAAATAAATATCATGAATAAGAAGCCTTGCACATTTCCTGTAGCCCTGATAATTCTAGCTTTTTTCTGTTCTTCTTGTGATCAGTATACAGGCAAGTGGGAGGAATATACCATGACTTTGAAGGATGGAGAAGGAAATATAAACTATCAAATTCCCGATGACATACCGAATTGCACGGAAGCCTTATTACAAGCTGAGAGCGGCCAGCGTCTGCTTGCTGAACACTGTAACCGCTATCGCAACTTATATTTTGTACTCATAGAGCATGAAAAAGAAGCCTTTCATTCAGATTCCTTAGACCCCTTTATGTCCTTTTCAACACGTTGCCTTAATCGATTAATGAATGACGGCGCGGCAACATCCATGAAGATTCTAGACAAGCAAATTGACACGTTAGATAACGGACATATTGTGTTGACTGCTGAGCTCTTTGGTTATATGGGAGAGGATAACCCCATCTTTTATTTTCACCGAACACTAGATGCTGGTGCGTCTTTTGTTGAGGCTACTGCCTGGACACGCGGGGAGAAAAGGAGGTTGGAGCATGGAGATAAGTTGCGTAAGGTGATCTCTTCGATTAAGTACACAAATCCGTGATTTTTTATAAGCTCTACTTATTGATAGGCCTTCTAGAGGTTGTGTTAGAGTTTCTAGGATTGCCCTCTGGGGTTTTTCCGGTAAAACCCATGTTAATGCCCCTTTTGGCTCTTGCTTTTTGGCAAGAAAGCATCCCAAGGCACCCATTTAAAATGGTGTTGTTAGCAGCAATTTTCTTTTCCTGGATTGGGGATGTAGCCCTGTTATTTCAATCTAATAGTCCCCACTATTTCATACTAGGTCTTTGCGCATTTTTGATTGCGCATGTATTGTATGTATGGGCCATGAGGCCTGGGCTTGAATTCAGTTTGGCTAACCGCCCTAGAAGAATTGGGACCCTTGTCGCTGTATTAGCCTTGACCATTTTGTTGGTATTTTATTTTGAGCGAGAGGGCAATGAAGCATACAGCGGCTTGGTGCGCTTTGCCGTGCCCCTTTATTCGTTGGTTCTGGCGTTAATGGTGCTTGCTGCAGCCCATCAGGGTAGCGGAAGTGAGCGTTATTCAATATTGATTTTTAGTGGTGCCTTGCTTTTTATGCTTTCTGATTTGCTCATTGCCTTGGGCGCCTTTTCAAACGCCCTTGCCTTTTTGTCAGCGTCCATAACATCTGGAATCATTATGGCCACCTACATTTTAGCTCAATTTTTGATTATCCGGGGCATGGTGTCTTACCACGAGCGGGTCGGCTAAATCAATTATATTACGTTATGCTCAATTACAAAGGCTACCAATTCAATACACCAAACGATTATTTTACCCATTTGTTAGAGGAAAATGGCATGCCCAACATCCTCAGTGATTTTGCCGAAGAAACCATAACGGTTGGTGGGGTTTCGGTTCATTTACGCGTCTTAAGAACAAATAAGGATGTGCCAACTGTTGTTTTTATACCAGGTACAGCTACGTATGCCATGTGTTATGCTGAATTCCTCCATGCTTTATATACGGCGGGGATGAATGTTGTTGGTCTTGATCCTCGCGGCCATGGTCAAAGCGATGGATTACGGGGGCATTATACCATCCAGTCTATAATGGAAGATGCGGAGCACGCAATACAATATGCTAAACAAAATTTTTCTGGACCGGTGCACCTTATAGGAAGTAGTCAGGGTGGGATAACAGCCCTTTACCTAGCAACAAAGGGCGTGTCGGTTGATAGTGTTGTTTGTCAAAACATTGGGGATTTAACGGCTAAGGAAGCTAATCAGTTAAGCCGCTTTCCGTGGTTGGGAAGACTTGGCAAACCGATGCTGAAGCTTTTTGCTCGCCTTATTCCCAAAGCAAGAATCCCAATCCACTCCTATTTAGCCTTGTATAAGGTGAGGGTGAAGCACTTCGGGAATGCACGCCGTTTTATGCAGGAAGACCCCTTAGCACTTGAGCACATAACACTAGGCACACTGGCCTCCCTGGCAAGCACCCATCTGCCCAACCCCCTTGCGGCGATTACTTTGCCTGTTTTCGTTTTTCAGGGCGATGCAGATGAAATTTTTCCTGTTGCTTACACCCAGCACCTTGTAGATGCCATAGGCTCACCCATAAAAAAGTTTAAGGTTTATCCTAATAGAGGGCATGGTATTATGGTCAATGAGCCTGGTGAAGTGGCTCATGATGTATTTGATTGGATAAAGGGCCTAAGGGACTAGATCCTTCGAACACAAATCCCTAACGGATTCGATGTTTTAACCTTTAATGCGTTAATTTTTTGTTTGAGGGCAAGCATTTTTAATGTCTCTTCTTCGCTAAGTACAGCATCTTTATAACGCATTTCCCACTCAAACTCTAATTGTTGGTGTAATTCCCACTCAAACCACTGGATTTCTCGGTCAACATCGCTTTTATAAGTCTGGTCGATGCCCACGATAGGACCTGATCGTTTTCTCCATCCCTCGAGGGATAGGGACTCATAGTTTTGGACAGCACTATACTCCGACAGGTAGATCGATGTACAATGTTGGGCGATTTCAATGTCGCTGTCATGGATAAGCTTCTCGGATTGAGCGCTTCCCTCTCGGAGCCGAGCAAATATTTTTTGGTGAAGTGGGGTTTGTAAATCTTCATCAGCCAATGAGTCCAATACAAAATGGGTCACAGAGCGCTCGTCATCATAGGGCCTGTGTCCGTGCTCAACAAGTATTCTAATAAGATTAAGCTCTCTAAGGGCAAGGTTGAGGTAAAGATCTTCGAGGTATTGTTGGGGTCTTGTTTTCCTTGAACTGTAAGGTTTCGTTAATGCCGAAACGGATTTATGCCCACTGGGACTAACCTTTGTGGCCCCTTTTATCCGACGGAGCTCTCCATGTAAAATCTCTTCATCTATGGATAACTCATGCCCAATTTGTTTGATATAAATTCCACGTTGAATAGGGCTAGTAACATAAGCAACTAAGCTAAGAAGTTGTTCAACCTCAACCGCCTTGCGCTGAGGGTCTAGGGTCGATGCAATGCCCGCCACTAGCGACAACTCATAGTAGATGGCATCTTGGGCCTTTGTGCTGATGTGATCGGCTAGGTGTTGTCCGCCAAACTTGTGTATGTAACTATCGGGATCGTGATCTTCTGGTAACAAACATACCTTTGGAAACAAACCCATTCGAAGACAAAGCTCTATACCCTTTTTTGCCGCTCGCTGTCCTGCACCATCCCCATCGAACAACAAGACCACATTTTTGGTGAAGCGTTTTATTTTGTGGATATGACCCTCGGTAAGGGCCGTTCCAGAGGCAGAAACCGCTTCTTCAATACCCGCTTGATGAAGGGCGATAACATCGGTATACCCCTCGGTTAGAATAAGGCGGTCCTTATCACGAACGGCTCTTTTTGCTTGATATAATCCATAAAGGACGTTGCTTTTATCATAGACCTCGGTTTGAGGAGTGTTGATGTACTTGGGCCCCTTTCCGTCACCTTTTAAATCTCGCCCACCAAACCCAAGCACTCGGCCATTCGTGTCAATGATGGGAAACATTAGTCTCCCACGAAAGAAATCAAACGTTTTTTCTTCCCGCTTTACAATTAGGCCGGCATCACTCAAAACCCCCTCATCAAGTTTATGTACCTGAGAGGCCTGAAGTAGACCATCCCACCCCTTAGGGGAAAGGCCCAGTCCAAAGATTTCTTGAGCCTTTGGGCTGATACCCCTTGACTTGATATACTCCCGAGCAATCTTGCCATCAACCTCATGTTGTAGTATGGATATATACAAGTTTTTAGCCCAATCCAAGGCCACATACATTTTTTCTTTTTTGCTTAATAATTGTACTTGCTCAGGGCTTTGAGCCTCTTCAATAAGTTCGACATTATATTTTTTCCCTAGAAGTCTTATCGCCTCAATGAAGGTGAGTTGCTCGTGATCCATGACAAACCGCAGGGCGTTACCAGATTTTCCACAACCAAAACATTTGTAGATACCCTTGTTGGGAGAAACCATGAATGATGGAGTTTTCTCGTCATGAAAGGGACAGTTTGCCTTATAGTTTGAACCACTTTTTTTAAGCGTCAAATAGTCTGACAATACGTCAATAATGTCTAGTGCGCCGAGCACTGCATTAACGGATGTTTCAGAAATTTTTGGCATAAAGTGAAATATTAAAAAACTTTTTTACCGTTTTAATTGTATTAGTACTGTCCATTGTCAATAATGGATAACAATTTTGGTTTTTGTTTTGGTTCGGTGTTGAGGTCCCTCTTTGTAGGGGCCTCAACTATTTTTGGTCATAGAAAACCAAAATACTAGGATTCCCGCTAATTATTATCACTATTTCTTTTCAGGTGGATAAGCAATTCGTATGTGGTGAATGTTATTGAGTCTTGATTTAAAGGCGGCTTTACACAAATTAATCTCTTGGATTGTGATATTTGATTCCCTAAACTGACCCTCCTGCATTTGTTTGTCAATAACCTTGTCCACCATAGCCGATATGCTTTCTTCATCAGGGGCTTTTAGGCTCTTGGAAGACGCCTCTGCGGCATCTGCCATCATGAGTATTGCCTCTTCCTTGGTTTGTGGTGGTGGGCCAGGATATTTATAATCACTTTCTCTGGTTTCATCATCGTCTCGCAATGATTTTTGGTAAAAGTATTCGACCCTGCTATCGCCGTGATGGGTTAAAATAAATTGTTGTAGTGCATGGGGCAGGCGATACTCTTTGGCCGTTACCAACCCCTGAGTGACATGTTCGATAATTTTTTGTGCACTAATTCTTGCCGCAAGTCGTTCGTGCGGGTTTTGCCCGGGATGTTGGTTCTCAATAAAAAACTGTGGATCATTCATTTTGCCTACATCGTGATACAATGCACCAACTTTTACTAAAAGACCATCTGCACCTATTGTTTCAGCCGCATATTCTGCAAGATTTGCAACCTGTAACGAATGCTGGAAGGTGCCTGGGGTTTCATTAGAAAGCTTTTTGAGTAGAGGTTTATTTATATCCGAAAGCTCAACTAAGCGCAATTCAGACAACATGCCGTAGAGTCTTTCAAACAAAAGGATTATGGGAAGGGCGAGAAAAGTAAGAAAGGATTGAACAGCCACATCTGAGAGCATCCATAGGGCATCTACGCTGATTTCAGCCCCACCTAACATAAAGAGAAGGGTTTCAAACCCGGCATTAATGGAGAGAACGAGTAAACTAAGCCGCAAAAAATCTGACCAATATCGAATGGTTTTAACCCAATAGATTACCCCCACCCCAACAACTAGGTGCCGGATAAGGAAGGCCCAACTATCACTGACAATGATGGAGGACAGGCCTGCAGTTGCTAAAAGCACAACCAATGCCGATTCACGGTCATAAAAAGCTAAGATAACCACAGGGGCAATGGCTAGTGGTATAATAGAAAGGTGTTCAGGGATATATAGTTCAGTAAAAACGGCTGTTAAACAAAACAGGCCAATAAGTGATGTTGTGACAATGTTCAGCCGTATACTGAAGGCATGTTTGGTCGCCGACTTGCTTACCGCTACCCCGCCGCCGAATAAAATAAGAACAATGAGCAGGAATTTGGCAAGATCGATACGAAAGAGCTCGGTGTCTGACAAGAGACTGTCCTTCGACTTAGTTCGTAAAATTTCTAGGGCCTGTACCTGGTCAGGACCAACTTTTTCACCCTGAGCAACGATCAACTCTCCTTTTTCATAATGCTCTTTAATGGAGTCAATGGAAAGCATGGCCCGCTGGATATCCAGTTGAACCTCTGCGCTATTCTTTCTGTATTTCCCCATGTCTAGCGTTGATAGAGGGTGTTTGGGCAGGGCATTTTCCATCATGGTTTTGGACCATTCATTTTTCGAGGAAAACAACTCCCAACCGGGCAAGCCGTCTAGAATCTCTTGATCAAAGAAACGATCTTGCCCCTCAAAGGTTGCCATGGAAAGAAGCTGGCTCAAGGACAATACTTTGTTGTTTAACAGAAAACGAGCATCTTCCTCTAAAGAGAATGTGGGACTCAAAACAATGGCATGTTGTTGATAATAAGACCGTATATATTCTTGTCCAAACCTGGCCATTGAAAGGCTATCAGAAGAAGGATATTGTTTTTCAGCCTCCTCTTTTCGCATAGACTCGTAAAAGGCGCTTATAACACCCTGAATATCTGAAGCTGAACTATCTGGTGATGGCTGAAGTTGATCTAAAAAACGCTTTTTTTCCTCTTGAAACAACAGGCTAAACTCAACATTGTATAACGCAATATGTTGGCGCACGGAGGCGGAATCATCAAAAAAAAGAGGAATAGGAAATTGCCTTTTGATTTCGGCAACATCTTGATTTATATCTGTGGAATCTCTTAAAATGTCAAAGGCAAAGGGCGCCACAAGGTCTTGGCCCTGCCAAATTTCCCCGCTTCCCGCGGTATCTAGAACAAGGGAATGTCTGGGCGATGTAAAGGCGATAATGCCTGCCCATAATAAGATACAGCCCCCAAGGGATAAATAGCCACTAAGAGAAACGGGTTTTGATTTCTGCATTTCTCCATGCAATTTAAGTACTTTAGGCCTTTCAAAGGATATTAAATTTTCAATATGAAAGATGTTTATATTTTGGGCATGGCAAGAAGCCCTGTAGGAAGTTTTGGAGGGGCGTTGTCTGGGTTAAGTGCCGTAGAGCTTGGCGCTCACAGTATTCGACATGCTGTTCTTAGGGCATCTGTTCGACCAGAAGATATTGAAGAGGTTTATATGGGACAGGTCTTGCAAGCTGGTGCTGGACAAGCGCCTGCAAGACAGGCGGCTCTTGCGGCCGGACTACTAGAGTCTACTCCATGCACAACCATTAACAAGGTTTGTTCCTCGGGCATGAAGTCAATTATGATGGCAAGTCAGTCCATCCGTGTTGGTGATCGAAGTTTGATGGTAGCAGGCGGCATGGAATCCATGAGTCAGTCCCCCTTTTATTCTCACGATGCTCGGTGGGGCGCAAAGTATGGCAACCGAAGTCTTGTAGACGGTATAGTAAGAGATGGTCTTCAAGACCCTTATGACGGATCAATGATGGGTGTTTGCGGAGATTTATGTGCTGATGAGCAAGGGCTAGACAGGAAGGCACAAGATGACTATGCTATCGCCTCCTACAAAAGGGCTCAAGAAGCATCGAACAATGGCTGGCTGGACTCAGAGATAGTCCCAATTGAAATTCCTCAACGAAAAGGAGACCCTTTGGTGGTCTCTCGGGACGAGGATATCGATAAAGTGCGCTTTGAGAAGATACCAAGTTTACGCCCAGTCTTCAATAAAGAGGGAAGTGTTACCGCAGCAAATGCCTCAAACATTAATGATGGTGCTGCGGCCGTAGTCTTGGGAAGTGATCAGTGGATAGCAAACCACAAACCCCTTGCACGCATTGTATCCTATGCAGATGCGGCGCAAAAGCCTAAACAGTTTACGATGACTCCATCTTTAGCTATGCCATTGGCGCTGGACAAGGCAGGGCTCCAAGCCTCAGACATTGATTTAGTAGAAATTAATGAGGCATTTTCTGTTGTGGCGTTGGCTAATATGAAAGCCATGGGCTTTAGCCATGACATGACCAATGTAAATGGTGGTGGAGTCTCCATCGGTCACCCAATTGGTGTTTCGGGATGTAGAATCGTGATGGCTCTTGTTTCTGAGTTACGACGCAGGGGTAAACGATACGGCTTGGCGGGCATTTGTAATGGAGGTGGTGGTGCCAGCGCTATGGTGATTGAGGCCCTCTAAGCTTATAATACCAAAGCTTCAGGTTTATGCGTTCTAGTGTGGTGACATATTGTCGATCCATCGTAATCATCTGTTTGCTAACGTGCGTTAGCCCCCTTGTTGCCCAGCCGCCCACAACCATACAGGACAATCAAGAAGGCGGTTTCCATAGGCAACTTGCCGAACAATGGGCCCTCCTAAATGCAACGGAAAGTACTTCAGAGGCAAGAAGCAATGCGAATAAGTCCTTTATACCCCTTTTGGCACGAGCCCTTTCGGAAGACGTCGAGTTATCGATAAACTTTTCTTCTTTGCTTGCTGGGCTGTTTGAGGTATATCCTCCGGATAGTTCTTTTCGAATTCTTACCTGGGAGCTCCTTATAACAGACAATCACGTAAGGCATTTTGGTGTAATACAGCAACGGAAAAACCCCACATCTCTTCTTCCCTTGTTTGACGCTAGCGATATGCACTCATATAGAACCAAAGAGGTCCTTTCAAGAAACAATTGGTTTGGCCAAGTTTATTATAATATATCGACTATTGCAGAGTCCAATGACGGGCATTATTTACTCATGGGCTATGACAGAAAAGATAGCTTAAGCGATTTTAAGATATTAGACGTGTTGGTGATTAAAGATGGAGATGTCCGTTTTGGCGCCCCACAATTTGTGTATCCTCCAGACATGCCAATTGTGGCAGAAGGGGACGTTGCTTCTCACGATTCGCTTACGACCAGGCTGTTTTTTGAACACAAAGAGGGGACGACCGTTAGGCTATCTGTTGATGAATCCTCAAAGACAATAACATACAGCCACCTTAGCCCAATTCACCGCTCAGCAAAAGAAACACTCTATAACTATGTGCCTGACGGGACAGATGCCGGCTTTCGTTGGAATGGGGCGCATTGGGAATGGATTCCCGACCCTTCAGCTATTTTGCCCACTGATTAACGTACCGCCTGTATAAAGTAAGGGGGGCTTTAGGCACATTTGAGGGATTACTTGTAAGATCAACATACGAATCGGGCCGTGCGTGCCGCATGCTGCGGTAAGCGTCAAGCATTGTGGGTTGAGCGACTCCCTCTTCATCAATGATGGCAAAAACATCTCCAACTACTCCATCTTCTAGCCGCATAGAAAGCACTTCTCCCAGGGAGTCAAGTCGAACGAGCGCGTAAGCGGCGTCTGACCGATTTCCGTTTTCATAAAGTCCGTCAGTTTCTGACTCAATAAAAACTAAAATATGGGCGTTGTTACGCACTTCAATCTGTTGGACCAGGGTATCTCGAAGTATGATACATAGACTGTCTCCTGCTACTTGATCAAAAAAACCTCGAGGTGTTAACGCCCTACTCCAAAAAGCGTCCCCCCAAAAGGATAGTTTTCTGTTGTCATGATGGTTGCTGTCTGTTTCCATTTGGCCAGCCTCTGATAAGACTTCAATAGAATCATTCCACAACACAACATCCCCATCAAGTGCTAAGTAATCTGTATCACCTATCCAATGAATCGTATTGGCCTGGCCCTGTTCATTTTGACTAAAGAACTTGGCAGCCCCCCACCCAAAAAGATGGGTGGGTTTGGCCATAGAGTCTACTCCTCCCATCGAATCTTTCAAGGCAAAAAGGGTGTCGGCTGCCAAAAAAAGGGTGTCCTGTCCATCAACTGAATACACCATTGGTCTACGGTATCCCCGGAGAGATCCATTCTTATCATCAAGCGTAGCGAGAACTCCCCACATACCAATACTATCAATGGTATCGTAGATGTGGTAATCCGACAAAAGGTTAATGGTACTGTCTTGTGGGTTGAATCTGGTGTCGTTGCACCATCCAATCTTACTACCGGAAACAAAGAGTGTTCCTTCTCCAAACACCGATGGCTTTCCCTCTCCACCGAGTTGCCCTTTATGGCAATAAATGGTTAAGTCCTCTTCATAAATTACGGTAGAGTCCAAAATTTTTCCAGCTCCTGTTTTGGAATTGTATATAATGTCCTTCGACTGGATTAGGGTCGGCCCTTGCCGAATTTCAACATCACCCGTCAGCCTTGAGCGCCCTCCTCTTGAAGAATAATTTCCATAATTACTCCGAATACGAGTATTTCCTTGCCTTAGTTGCCCGCCACCTGCAAATTGACCATCACCAGTTGCTGTGTTAAATGATATATAGGGGCTTTTAATACGCTTACCATTTTCGGTATATGTGCAGTGGCCAAGAAACCTCCCGGCACTAGTTTGTAATGAGTAAACTAGAGAGTCAGAGGTGATTACGATACCCTCGATAGTAGTAACTTGAATGTTGTTGTATGCACGAATGACACCAGAGTCTATGTCACTATCGAAGATGAGGCTGTCGCAAAAAAACAAATTGCTATCGGCAGAAAGAATAACATCACCGACTAATACATATCGAGTATTGGTATCGCTTTGAAAAATTTGCATTTGCTGAAATGCCTGGAGATAGACACTATCTGTGACGGCAGTATCTTGAGCAGGAGCATTAGATTGTGCATAGAGGTGGTGTGATCCAATCGAAAGGAGCAATAAGAAATTACAGACCAACCATTTCATACTATTTGCGGCGCTCTTTCCGCTCTATAAGGGAAAACGACACATACCGGGAAGGATTGTTTTTGAGGTCGGTTAGTAGGGAATCAAGCGATAGGACTGTGGTTAAAAGCTCTTCATGTAAAACATCATCTTTGATAAGCCGTTGTAGGCTTCCTTCTCCATATTGGATGGTGTCGACTAAAGAATTAACACTTAAAAGCGCGTCGTCTAATCGATTCACAGTATTATCAAAGTCAACCCGCGCTAGATTGGTGGTCAGCGTATCAACATTACGCAATATACCTGATAACACATCGGTTTGGTTTTTAAGGTTGAGTGTTATGCTGTTGAGGTTTGCTAAAACTTGACCGATTTGTTCTCCTTTTCCGTCCAGCATGATCGATGTTTTTTGACCAAGCACATCATAGGTTTTGACGAGTTGGTCAATGTCGTTAACCAAGCCATTTAGTGTAATGTCAGAAGCGGTTACCGTTGAGGCAAAAAGTTTATTTATGTTTCGAAGCAAGCTGTCGGCGTTTTGAAGAATGGGGTCCACGCTTTCTGACATAGTGGCCAATTCATCAAAAATGGTAGAATCATATTGCGCTTCAATTGTGCTGCCCGATAGAAGCATTGAGGATTCTTCCCCCATAATGAGGTCAATATTTGTTTCCCCTAAAAAGTCGGGGCCTACAAGCTTTGCTTTCGACCCTTTGGGTAGGTCAATAGAATTATCAAGGGTAAAAACCACCTTCACCACACTTTCTCCGTTGTTTTTGTCCAATTCTAAAGAAGAAACCTTTCCTACAACAAGTCCATTGACAATCACATCATCGGAAGGCGCCAAGCCGCGAACATTGTCGTAATACACAACAAACTCTTGATCAATGTGCAATACACCTCGTCCCTTTAGAAATTGTATCCCTCCGAAGACCATGGCGATGACGACTAAAAAAAAGAGACCAACTTTTATTTCGCGATGCATACATTTAAAACTAAGAAATCCTTTAAGACTATTTATTGATTATTGTCGAATTCCATCAAGATAAGTAACAAGGTAGGCGTCTTCGTATCCTGCTGCCTTGGCTTGCCCGACCCATCGAAGCGCCTCGGCCTTGGATGACGTGCTTTCTGTTAAGACGCGGGAAAGGGATCCAACAGCCTCGGTTGTGATGGAATTAAAAACAGAATAAATGGCATGGTCACTGGGCAACTCTTTTCCCGTAGCAAATAACTGCACTTTATACGTTGTGCCCGAGCCAATGGAAGGCGTGTTGTCCGTCTCTTCAATTTGGTTTGTGGTCTTATTCTCGATGGGTTGTTCGTTATTGCTTGTGGGGTTTTTTTCTACGAAATCCCGAAAGGCAAAGAATATACTTTCAGCTAGGATATTTTGGCCTGTTTCTGAGGCAAGGAAGACACACTCTTCCCTGTGGGTTAAAAAGCCGAGCTCAATCAAAACGCTAGGCATAGACGTCTTGTATAACACTAGGAAGCCGGCCTGCTTCACGCCACGCGATTTAAGCCCCGCATGATTGATGAATCGATTTTCTACAAGGCTTGCAAGCTGAATGCTTTGGTCAAGATAGTTTTGTTGATGAAGTTCAAGTAGTATTTGTGCTTCAGGGGATGTGATGTCGACATATTCCTGTTCATATCCCCCCTCGAGACTTATCACGGCATTTTCTCTCCGAACAACTTCTAGATTTGCATCATTTCGGTGTAAACCCAACACGAAGGTTTCTGTCCCACGGGCACTTTCGTTGCCCGCGGCGTTGGCATGTATACTAATAAAAAAATCAGCCTCTCGATCATTGGCAATCTTGGCCCTTTGGAAAAGCTCGACAAACTTATCGGTCTCTCTCGTGTAAGACACTTCAACCGTTGGCAGGTGTTTTTCAATAAGCTTTCCAACCTTCAATGTGACGGATAAAGCAACATCTTTTTCTTGTGTATTAAATGCGACTGCGCCAGGGTCTTTTCCGCCATGGCCCGCATCCAAGACAACATGGTGTATCTGTCCGTTTAGGATAAAGGGGACACTAAGAACAAGACTTAGGACAACCTTTAGCATTAACTGTCGTTGTTTAGGCGTGAACATCTAAATTTGTTGAAGCTAGCTTCGATATTCGAAAATAATGCCAATCTTTCTCTTGAGGATGCCAAGAAATATACAGTTCGTCGTGCTTTTGTGCTACTTTTCGGCCACTTTGATGGGGGATGCAGAGCTATTGGCTCAAGGCAATGAAGGTGGGCCATCCTCCGCTTCCGCGGCGCTCGAAAATCCGGTTCAATACAAGGCAAGGGATTCGGCGGTATACAATTTTGAGGATAAAAAGCTCTATCTCTATGGTAATGCGGAAGTAATTCATGACGACATGAGTCTCGTTGCTGGTTACATTATTTATGATAGAGAAAATGCAGAGGTATACGCAGAGGCGGTCCTGGATAGCACAGGTGAATGGATAGAGATACCACACTTTACTACAGGCGACCAAGATTTTGAAGCCAAGAAAATGGTGTATCAAATTGAAAGAGAACGCGGAATAATTTATGAAGCCTACACGGAGCACGAGGGGGCAACTCTTTCAAGTAAGGTTGCCATTCGCGATAGCACAGCAAACATCTATGGTCTATCTACTCGGTATACAACCTGTACGAATCGGGACCACCCCCACTTTCATCTTCAAGCCAACCGTAGTGTAGTTGTGCCTGAGCGAGGGGTATATACGGGGCCAGTTTTGTTACATGTCTCAGAAGTTCCCACTCCGCTAGGACTCCCCTTTGCTCTTTTTCCCAACACCAAAGGAAGACGTTCTGGGGTAATCTTTCCCGAGCCGGGCGAGGCGCCAAACGCCGGTTTTTTTCTTAAGGGCGGCGGCTATTTTTGGGCGATAAATGATGGCTTTACGCTGACAACAACAGCCGACCTTTATTCTAGAGGACTCTTTGGCCTAAATACGGACGTCCAATATAAAAAGCGCTATAAGAGGAATGGTCGACTTCAGTGGTCATACTTTCTTACCCCTTCACCCGATCCCGACCAAGCCGACAGTAAGCCAAGTCATGACGTTCGCTTGACGTGGTCACACCAAATGGACCCCAAGGCACGGCCAAATTCATCCTTTTCCGCCAATGTGTCGGGCTCTACTCGCTCCTACAATAGCAATAGTCTCCAAACAACCAATCAATTGCTTGAGGTGGCGCTAACAAGCCGTTTGAGTTACAGCAGAAAATTTATAGGTAAGCCCTACAACCTCAGTATACAGGCACGGCATGACCAAAACCTTCAGACAGGTAGAATAAGCTTCACACTGCCTGAAGTAACCTTTGCAGTCAGTCGGTTCACTCCCTTTAACAGCATAACTACCAAGAAAAACGTAGGAAAAACTCCATGGTACAAGCGATTGGGATTTACCTACAGTTTGAGGGGAAAGGCCTCGGTAACTTCTTTTGACTCCCTCTTGTTCACCCCTCAGTTTACAGAAAGCATACAATATGGAATTCGTCACAATGCGAGTGCGGACATCAACCTCCCTGTATTTAAACACATCAATGTCAGTCCGCGGTTTTCATACGAAGAAAAATGGTACCCGCAAACGTCGACACGGCGTTTTCAAGACACGGTCTTTGTGGATATTCCCTCGGGAGAGATTGATACGCTGTTTGATCAAGTGTTTGTTGATACGTTGGCTGGCTTTCAGGCGATTCGATCGTTTGATTTTAGCTTAACGGCCAATACAGTACTTACTGGGATTTTTAACCTTTCACAATCCAAACGGTTGCGGGCCATCCGCCACGTAATGAAACCAAGTGTTTCATATACGTACAGGCCAGATTTTGGTCAAGAGAAGTGGGGCTATTATGGGGAATATCTCAACACTACAACAGGTAATACGGTGGTTTATGACCCATATTCTATTTTATCGAGTATTTATGGAGGTGCACCGGGAAGGGGTGGAAGCAATTTATTTCGAATTGCTATCAATAATACCTTTGACATGAAGGTGTGTAAGCCCTCCAAAGATTCTACAGCGACCTATTGCGGCCCTTCTTCACGAGCAGGTATGCCCTATAAAAATCTTGTCAACCTGCCTCTTTTAGAGCAATTAAACCTGGATTGGAGTTACAACTTTACCGCCGATTCGCTTCGCTCTAGCCCCCTTACGGTAAACCTTCAAACCAAGGTGGGCCAATACGTTCGCGTCCAGTTTAGAAACACATTTGATCCTTATGCAGTGGATACAAATAACAGGAGAATAAACACCTTGTATTGGACCACGTCGCGGCGTCTCTTTCGATTGACGAATAGCCAACTATCACTCAATCTCGATCTAAAAGGTAAACCCAAACAGGAAAAGAATCTTCCAGAAAGCGCTGGAAGCATGAGTGAGCGCGAGTATTACCTTGCCAATATGGATGCATATTATGACTTTGACATTCCATGGACCCTGTCTATGCGATACAATCTAAATAGGCAAACGGGCATCTCCTACAATCCGGACACCATCTTGTTTACCCAAAGTTTGTCGATGAATGGTAGTGTAAACATTACGCCAAAATGGAAGATTGTTGCCACCACGGGATACGACTTCAGAAACAGAGATTTAACGCTTACCAATGTTCGCGTTATGCGCGATCTTCATTGTTGGTCGCTTAGTTTTAACTGGACGGCCTATCCCATTTCACGTCAGACCTATAGCATTGAGTTAAGGGTATTAAGTGATGTGTTGCAATTTTTGAAATTAAGCCGCCAAAAGCCTCCGGGAAGTTTTGACGATTTTTAAGAGATTTTTATGATTAAGTGCGCTATAGTAACAATTGGGGATGAGCTTCTTTATGGAAACATAGACGACACGAACGCCACATGGTTGTCTCAAAAATTGACAAATAGTGGAGCAATTGTCAGCACGCGCATCACCATAGGAGATGGCCTTACTGAAATACAAGGAGCCCTTGAGGTTGCCCTTAACAAGGCAGAGGTCGTGATATTGACCGGAGGATTGGGACCAACACAGGATGATAAGACACGTGAGGCAATTGCTGGGTTCTGCAAAAGACCCCTTGTGCGAGATGAAGGGTTGGCAAGTAGTCTTGAAAAACATTTTGCGCCGAGGGGTCCACGACTTGTCGCCCTTAATGAAAAGCTGGCATGGATCTGTGAGGGGTCAGAAATTCTGCCCAACATGAAAGGGACTGCCGTGGGAACCTGGGTCGAAGAGGGCCGAGGTGCTATCATTTCACTGCCAGGCGTGCCCTATGAAATGAAAATCATTATGGAGGAAGAGGTCCTGCCTCGCATTCATGCGCGATATGATGTAGAACCACTTTTTGTTCAGTGGATTATGACTGCTGGCCAAGGTGAGTCAAGCTTGTCTGTAGCACTTGAAAGCATTGAGCAAAATATGCCCAAGGGGGTAGCGTTGGCCTATCTACCCTCGCTTCAGGGGGTTCGCTTGAGACTTACTAGCTCCAACGAATTGGAAAAGGAGAGTAAAGAGATTGCCCGAGCCATTGAGGATCGCTTAGGGCAATTGGTGTTTGCCAAGGAAAACACAACCCTTTCTCATGTGGTACACAACCTGCTTGTAGAGCATAAAATTAAACTCGTACTTGCCGAAAGCTGCACAGGAGGTAATATCATGGCCACATTGGTAAAACACCCAGGATCGAGCCAATATCTTTTGGGTGGACATGTGGTGTACTCTAATGATTGGAAGCACAAGGAAATTGATGTTAAAAAAGATCTTATCGCTTCTTGTGGCGCAGTGAGCGAAGAGGTGGCAAGGTCAATGGCCGAGGGGGCTATGGCCAATGCTCATTCAGACATGGCGCTTGCTGTAACCGGAATTGCCGGCCCAGAAGGGGGTAGCCCTACAAAACCAGTAGGCACAGTGCATATAGCTTTGTGCTACAATAAAACAACCTACCACAAAAAGTTTAACCTTCATACAGACCGAGCGGTAAATATTGCGCTAACGACGACACTAGCCCTTAATATGATTCGCCTTGCTTTGCAGGGATCTCTTGAGGCCTAACCAGGGTGTTGGTTTGTTCAACCACAAACTTTAGAATATCTTTAAGGAAGTATAAAGGGTAATTTTAACACTATGGCAAATAGGCAGCAACTGATGCCCAAAATGGGAGAAAGTATAACAGAAGCAACTGTGTTAACCTGGCTCAAGGGCGTGGGTGACTCTGTAGAACTTGATGAGCCGATTGCTGAAATAGCCACAGACAAGGTAGATTCCGAGGTTCCTTCTGAATTTGAGGGGGTTATTGTAGAGCTTCCTCATAATGAAGGGGACGTGGTTCAAGTGGGCGAGATTCTCTGTGTAATTGCTACAGAAGGTGATGCGGCTGATGGTAATTCAGTGGATACAGGGAATCAAGTTAGTCCTGAAGAACTAACAGCAGAGCTCGAGGAAGAAAGTGTTCCCTATGTACCCGAAAAAACAACGGTCGCGGTAGAGTCCATACAAGTAAATGGGGGAGGACGTTTTTACTCCCCACTTGTTCGAAAAATCGCGCAAGCTGAAGGCATTGGTCAACAAGAGTTAGATGCTATCCCGGGAACAGGCAAAGAGGGCCGTGTTACCAAAAAAGATATTCTCGCTTACGTGTCTTCTCGTACGTCAGCACCCGGGCAAGTCCCACCTCAAATCGCCGCTCAGCCGATTAAAGAAAAAGAAGTTGCCACAAAACCGGTGGTTCAGCCAATGAAGCAGCCTGCTGTGACGCAGGGCCCGACCCCAACTTCATCCTCATTTAGTGGAGAGGTAGAAATTATAGAGATGGATCGGATGCGAAAGCTTATCGCAAAACACATGGTTCATTCCAAAGCAACCTCTGCCCATGTTACTTCTTTTGTTGAGGCTGATGTGACTGAAATAGTGGATTGGCGAAACAAAATAAAGGGTGACTTCCAGCGCCGAGAGGGAGAGAAAATAACCTTTACACCTATTTTCTTACAGGCTGTTGCTCAAGCCCTTAGAGATTTTCCTTATGTGAATGCTTCCTTAGATGGAGATCATATTATTCTTCACAAGTCGATTAATATTGGGATGGCGACAGCACTTCCTTCAGGAAACCTTATTGTCCCAGTCATTAAGGATGCGGACAGGTTGAGCCTTCTTGGCTTGACGAAGGCGGTAAATGATTTAGCTAATCGAGCACGCAACAACAACCTCAAACCTAATGAAATCGAAGGGGGTACCTACACGGTAACCAATGTGGGGAGTTTTGGTAATGTAATGGGAACACCAATAATCAATCAACCCCAGGTGGGCATTTTAGCAGTGGGGGCCATACAAAAAAAGGTTGCCGTTATTGAGACGCCATTGGGCGACCAAATAGGCATACGTCACAAGATGTTTTTATCCCACACCTACGACCATAGATTGGTAGATGGAGCCCTTGGGGGACAATTTGTTCGCCGGGTTGCTGATTTATTAGAGGGCTTTAATACCATGCAATCCCTATAAAACTTCAATGAACACAGAAAACCCAACCACCATTCGAGAAAAGGCGCTGGCCATAAACCTAAATCCAACAATTTATGGGTCTTTTGCCGAAATAGGTGGGGGTCAAGAGGTCGCTAGAAACTTTTTCAAAGCAGGCGCAGCGGGAGGAACTATTGCAAAGTCTATGTCGGCCTATGACATGGTATTTTCCGATAACATTTACGGATCCGAAGAAGGAGGAAGATATGTTAGTGAGTCGCGATGTTTAAAAATGCTAGATCACGAGTACAATCTCCTTGAAGAACGTTTGGTACAAGAGGAATATAAAGACCGCTGTTTTTTTGTGTTTGCCAATACGGTAACCACACTAAACTATTCTAGAAGCAATAAGCCGCATGGGTGGATGGGTGTGCGCTTTCAGCTAGAACCCGATAGTCCGCCAAGTGATATAATCATGCATGTGCGTCTACACGATAACAACACAATTCTCCAACAACGTGTGCTTGGAGAGCTAGGGGTGAATTTGTTGTGGGCGTGCTATCACCATGGGGGGGACATTGCGGCTTTTCTTCAGTCTATGAAGCAAGACCTAAGCACCGATCTTCTTGAAATTGACATGATTCGTTTATCGGGTCCTTGCTTTGCGTCAGTCGACATTCGAATTGTCAGCTTATTACTTGTGAAAATGGGGTTTACCAAGGCTACGATTTTTGGTCCGGATGGCAAGGTATATCAACCCAAAGACCTGTTGTATAAAAAGAACGTTTTTGCGCTGCGGGGACGATTTAGGCCGCTCACCAAGGTTACGGCAGATATGTTTGGTTCGGCAGTGCGTGCATTTTGCGAGACAAAGAAGGATGTAGAGGAATGTGATGTTTTTCGCCTGGCGGAAATGACGCTACAACTCCTTCAAACAGAAGCCGATATAGAAGATCACGAACAGGACTTCCTTGACCGTGCTGATATTTTATCTTCACAAGGCCACTACGTGATGATCTCTGATTTTGAGTACCACTATGAATTGGTCAATTACCTCAATGAATGTCGAGTTGCGCACAAAGGGCTAATTGTTGGTGTAAAATATCTTTTAGAAATCTATGAGCGTGCAGCTAATGAGGGGAGAGAGTTGTCGATAATGCACAATTATGGCAGGGTTTTCAGGCATGGTGGCAGCTTCTGGGTATATCCATTCCAAGCTTCGGAAAACGCTCAAGTCTATACGGCCTCGACGATGTTACCCCCTCCTTCAACAAGATCGCTTCACGACTTTTTACTAGGCAACAAGGCATTGATAGAGATAGATGCACTAAACCCTGAGGTTTTAACCATTTTCTCTGATGACATAGTCAAGTCTATTCAAGAAGGAGAGTCGGGTTGGGAAAATTCGGTTCCAGAAGGGGTGGCAGAAATGATTGTGGCCAACCAACTTTTTAAGCACGGGTCCAAATAGGGAGCAGGGGCTAAAGGTTATTTGCGGAGCATTACGCTTAAATCATCCAAAGGGTGGTAGTTTTTTGCATAAAGAAAGTTGGAAGTAATGATTTGTTCCTTCGTAGCATTTTCTCCTATTTTTCCCTCTAAGAGTGCACAGGTCGTCCACGCTTCTTTAACTATTGGCAGGCCAATACTGTGGGGCTTATGATATCCGACCCATGTTTTTTTACCCCAAATCACAGCGAATGCCCAAGCTGCTTTTTTTCTCCCGTGACGGGATAGAAGAGGAATTATGGTACATCCCAAAAAGACAATACATGAGCTGATTAACACATCTGTAAGTCGTTTATATGCCCTGTATCGTATAAGGTTTAAGTTCAAATCGACAGGTTCTTCTAATTCCTTTCGCGAACGGTTTCTATGAAAATTGCCCACGAGAGAGTCGCTTTCTTTTCGATAGATGTAACAGGGGATTCTTCCACCAACAAAGCCAATGGATTCAATCATGGTGCGCGAGGGTATGGACTCGGCACACAATACAATTTTTGCCGCCCCATGGATCTGGGCTAAATCCTCAATGCCCAAAATATCCGACAAGTTGATTTGAATTGCACTTTTGCCATGGACGGAAACTTCTTGAAAGGCTTTAAACGTTGTGGGGTGGCCAACAAAAAGAGTCTTTTGGTTTCTGTTTTTCTCTTGCCGATGCCGGTGTATATATAAGAGGCTGCGGATGGCCAATCCGAGGAGACTGGCTACACCCCAACCTGCAAGAATAGATCCTCGAGAAAACCGAAGTGTTTCGGGCAACAAAGCATATATAAAGGTTGTGGCAAGCAAGGCAATGCCACTTCCAGCTAAGAAACTTCGTAGCGAATGATGCTTGGCATAGGCCCCACTAAGCAGAAGACTCAGAAAATACACCATGCTGTAGGCAGGCAAAAATTCAAGCAAAAATTCATTGGGAAACTGACCAATCTCAGGTTTGAGATAACGAGCATAGAGGGTTGATACACTGAAAAAAATTCCATATACCATCAACAGTTCAGCTAGGGCTGGAAATATTCGTTTGGCGACCTTAACCATGTAAAAAAGGAGGGCGATTCCTTGGAACAGGCCTCGCATAAAACGCTTTACGATCCTTGGCCAACGGCGAAAGGTGTGTTTTTCTGCAAAGATTCCCATCGCGTCAAAGAAGCTAAAGGCGTAGTTAAAGCTTCTCTTTTTTGTGCTTTCTCCTTTATAATGAATTATGGTAGTCCCACCCAAATAGTGTAGATCCTTTCCTTCAAGCTGAACCCTATGTGAAAGGTCAACATCTTCGCCATACATAAAAAAGTCTTCATCGAAGCCACCTATTTTTTGAATTAGTTCTGTTCTTCCAAAAAAGAAGGCACCTGTTAACACATCGACCGTGTTGTTTTCGTGCTCAGGGAGATGCCCGGCATAATAACCGTTTAGCCATGAAGAAGTTGGAGCGATTTTGTACAATCCGGCGAATTTGCATAACGATGACCAAAGATTGGGTAGGCCGCGCTTGGATTCAGGAAGAAATTTTCCTTGTCCATCCACCATGCGGACACCAAGGGCACCTCGGTTCTCGTTGGACTCCATGGACTGAAAACATGTAAATAATGTGTTTTCTTCAATAACGGTATCGGGGTTTAGGAATAGGGTGTATTTTCCTTTTGCCTTAGCCAATGCCTGATTGTTTGCCCTGCCAAATCCAAGGTTTTTTTTGTTCTCAATACGCTGAACAGAGGGAAACAACTCTTTAACACTTTCCATAGATTCATCTGTAGAGTTGTTGTCTACAACAAAGACCTCAAACCTTACTCCTTGGCTTTTGTATACACTATCGAGCGCTTGAAGCAGAAACTGCTTGACGTTATAGTTTACAATGATTATCGATACATCTATCATAACACGGGGTGCTCATGATTCAACGAGAACTTCCATTAGGAAGGCCAAAGGTTTCGTTGTTCAATTTCTTGGAGAATGATTTTAAACCAAAAGGAATATTGATCCGGGTTGTTCGCAACGTCATCTTCAAGAGCCTCTCTTTCCATCCACTTCACGTCACCGACCTCTTCGGGGTTGACATGGGAAGGCGCTTCCTCAATTTGGCCAAAGAACACATGATCTAATTCATGCTCATGCAATGCACTTGCCTTATCGGTAGCTTTGTATATAAAAGAAAACTGCCAATCTAGGTCTGCTGTGATTCCAAGTTCTTCGGGCAACCTACGGCGCGCGGCGGCCTCGTAGGTCTCATTTTCTCTTGGATGGCTACACACTGCATTGCTCCATATGTTGGGCCAGTGATACTTTGTGCTGGCTCGTTTTTGTAAGAGCATTCGATGCTCTTTGTCAAAGAGCAATATGCTTATTGCCCTGTGAAGACAACCTTGTTTATGGGCATCCATTTTTTCCATGGTGCCCAGTACATTATCCTGATCATCAACAAGTACAACAAACTCTTTTACCTCACTCATACTGTGAATATCGCAATTATCCAAGGAAAGCATATAGAATCAATAGAGGTTAGGCACGTCAATTCTAATGATTCAATAACCCTTAGTCTGGCCATATCTCTTTTACCACGATATCCCAAGACAACACTCCTCTCCAAAGATTAGGCCTTAGGCCAAAGACAAGGCAAAATGAACCCCTGATGGTTTCTTTAAGATTGCCGGGGGCATTAAAATACAAAGCGTCACGTTGATTACCTTGAGGATCACAAAGCGTCAGGCGATAGTGGCTGCCCGAGGAACCTAAACTTCGAAGCCCGTTGGCCCTGATTGTTATACCCTCGGCGCAAAAGACAGGCGAAGAATTGCCCATACCAAAGGGTCCAAAACGCATAAGGTTTTGGCAAAAGGTAGGCGTAAGTGATGGAAAGGAAACCGAACAATCTATTTTGGTTTTTTCTAGCGCATAGGATGCCTCACCAATGCTGTCATTCATAGATAAAAAGAAGGCCCCTACGGATTCTTTTTTTAAGGACATTCCTGCTGCTGCATGATGGCCTCCCCAGCGTAGAAGGTGATCCTCGTTTTCCTGAATAAGGTTATACAGGTTGAGATTTCCTGCACTTCTTGCAGAGCCGGTGACCTCTTTTTTATCCCCGCATAGAACGATGGCAGGTTTTTGATGAGCCTCAACAAGTCGTGAGGCAACAAGCCCGGCCACCCCACTATGCCCCTTTGGAAGCCATACAAGGGAGGCGTTTGAATAGGGATATTGAGAGAAATGAATTTGGGCCAATGCTTCTTTTGTCATCGATTGGGTAAGGCTTCGCCTTTTTGAGTTTTCTTTATCCAACTGATCTACGAGGTGAGCATCATCGCCTATCAAGGCCTCTAGTGCCATATTGGCACGTTGCAACCTTCCAGCGGCGTTAATCTTAGGCCCAAGGTAGAATGTGAGGCTTTCTTCATCAATGTAGCGGTCTCCAATAAGTCGAGGGATATTAGGCGCCGAGAAGTTTCCTTGTCTCATGGCCTCAAGTCCTAGGCTAGCAAGCACGCGGTTATCTTCTTCTAATACGACCATATCACAGGTGATACTAATCGCGACATAATCTATAAACTGATACATGTCGAGTTCTGGGTGATAGGTTTTGGCCCAATGGTGCAGCATGCCGAAGAGTACCCCGCACCCACTTAACGATGTAAATGGATATTCACAATCATGTTGTTTTGGATTGATGTAAATCGCGTTGGGAATTTCTTCTCCCACTTCGTGATGATCGCATATAATAACATGTATAGAATGATCGCGTGCCAATTGAACACTATCAAAATCTTTTGTTCCACAATCGACGGCAATAATAAGCGATATGTCGTTTTCGATGGCGTGTTCAATTCCCTTGATAGAGATTCCATACCCCTCCTCCTTTCGATCGGGGAAATAGGTTGTTATCAAGTCTTCGTCTAGGACAAGTCTTAGGGCTTGATATAACAATGCAATGGACGATGTCCCGTCGACATCATAATCTCCATACAACATAATACGATGCTTTGATTGTATATGGTGCTCCAAGTAGTCTGCCGCTTTATGGCTGTTTTTTAACAAGGAAAAATCTTTGAGATTTTCCTTTGCGGGGTTTAAATAGAGTTTGGCCTCTTCGATCGATTCAATGTTTCGTTGGTGCATCAAGCAAGCATAGGCCGTGTTCACTCCAAGTGCCTGAGACAAAGCATCAATCGCCTCTTTGTTGGATTTATAATAGGTTTTAGTCCGCATGGAAGGAGGTTAATAGTGATTTACATGCGGCTATGGCTTCTGGCATATTCCAATCCTCGGGCCGGTCAAAATCCTTTAAGAACGCTTGACATTTGGCAAAGATTATATCACCGTTGCTTAGTGCTTTATGATAGGGCTCATCCCCAAAACTTATACGTTGGTATTGTCCCTGAAATTCATTGGGAAAATGCGTTAAAAGAAATTGCTCAAACCTTTTATATAATAGTTGCTCCTCATTGACAGTGCCATTTTTCATGTTCCAATAGTTCCTTTCCGCCAGGGTTTTTATGGCATCTGCATCCATTTTGCGCCGGATATAAAAAGCGGAAAAGATTTCATCAGGGCTCTTGTGGTCTGCCGCTATTTCAGACAATACATACACATCCTCTAGTCCGGCGTTCATTCCTTGGCCATAAAACGGAAGAATGGCGTGTGCTGCATCTCCCAGCAAGAGGTGTTTGCCATAATTCCACGGGCCAACAGCGACGGATTTAAGCCAAGAGGCTGGGAGGTTTGCCAACGGGGTATCTGTGAGGGAAAAGGAAGAGCCTTTTCCAAGATATATTGATTGTATTACGTGTTGAAAATCCTCTTGAGTTGTTGTGCTATCGAGCCCGCCTACCCCCTCAAAGGGTGCAAAGAGGGTGCCGGCATAGTAGCCGTCGGCTTGAGGGAGGGCAATGAGCATGCTTTTGTCCCGTGGCCAAATATGCAGAGCCTGCGCCTCTTTACTTTTAATCAGAGGGCCGCGCAGCGGCACCTCTCTATATCCGTAATTGGCTTGATCTACCGTAGTGGTCACGAGGCCCAATCGTTCAAGAAGAGTTCTTCCACTTGAGTGTATACCATCACACCAGAAAATCCCATCGAACGCGGACTCTAACTTTTCTAGTAGATCGTTGTCCTCGGCATTTAACGTATTGTCATAGTGTATTTCAATGGATTTGGCCTTCTCGAGTGCGTTATGAAGCATTCGGTTTAGGTCAAATCGGGACACAGAATAAATGGCTTGATGGGGGAGCCCGTAGGGTTGGAAAAACGGCGCTTTATCAGCCGAAGGATAAATTCTTCTTCCAAACATAGGGCAGCACAAGGGCATAATTTTGTCCTTCAGTCCAAGAAGATTAAGACTTTTTAGCCCACGGTGGCTTAAGGCAAGGTTGATGTTTCTTTTTTGAATGGTGGGTCTCTTCAAAAAAGCTTGGGCACTTCGCCGCTCATAGACTGACACCACTGCCCCCTGCTTGTTTAGCCATAGGGCTAATGCGCTTCCGACAATTCCGGCACCAATAACGGCAAAATGTTTCCCTGCTATGCTCATGGTTAAAGTCTATGCAATCTACAAGAAACAATACGTTACGACTGCGTTGAGCGATCAAAATTGAGTGATAGGTCCAATTCGTTGTTTAACCGTATAATCTGACTGCGTAACCAAACCTTATCAAACATGGGATTATCTTCCACATAGGCATGGATTTGATGCATTTTTTCACTGAGTTTGTCGCGGCCCACATAGTCCTGTTTCCAGTCTATATCGACTAAGCGTTGAAAGGCTTTCACAAAATTCAGATAGTATTCCTTGTACATGTCGGGAAGCTCCTTGTTTCGCTTAATGAAGATTTTTATGGCATTGATAAGATAGGGGAGGCTTGTTTCCTCTCGGAGATGATAATAGGTTTGAAGTTGAGTCTTTTTGGCCGAGGCTGCCATTCGTCCGTCGGTAAACTCAACTCGATTTAAGGTGTCCAAGACAAGGTCATATTTTTTTTGGGCAAACCGAATATCAGACAGGTTTAAGAAGTATGCATTTTCTTGCCAACTTGGGTGAATTAAGTGACGATAGTCTTCTAGGATGGACTCAGCCAATTCATACCGCTCCATACGAATGGCAATGGTTACCATTGATTTATAGTGATTGTGGTGTAGGCTATCTTGGTCAAGAATTAGCCCCTTGTCAACGCCCAGCAAATATAAATCGAGGAGCTTGGGATAATAGACCTGTTGCCCCTGGTTTACTTTAGAAATACAAAAATTGAGCATGTAGGTGAAGACTCCGCGTCTTTCGGCTTCAGTAAAGACACCCTCTAGTCGTTCTAAGTGCCTTTCCATGCGATCAAAATAGACTTCATCTCCTTCGGTTAAGGATCGATAAATGGTCAGATAAACTTCTACCGATGAGGATAAGCCTTGTTCGGAATTTTCCCGCTCTAAGAGGGCAACCAAGTCATCGAGAAAGGGCCTTTTGTATTCTTTTCCCTGGATGCGCTCAAGATTGAGCATCTCACAGCTTTCTCTAAGCTTGAGCGAAAAATAGAAAGCGTCTAGGGCATCTAACATCTCTTGTAATGCTTTGTCAAAAACGCGAAGCTGTTGCTGCCCGTGATGTAATCGATCTTCTTTGGCTACCAGAAAACTCTTTTGATAAAACTCTGCGTCTTGTGCTCCATGTTGTTTGAGCCGCTCTTGGAGCTTTCCCCGTTCTGCATTGTAGGCCTTATTGGCCTTTCGTTTTCTCAGGCTTCGAACAAGATAAAGTTGAGCAAAGAAGTCATCTGATTTCAGCTCCTCTTGCATAATAAAGCGCTTGAGTTCAGCATACAGTCCCGAATACGTTTCTCGAAGTTTTAAGTCATTGTACAGGGTGTCTTTACCAAAGACAGCATGATAGATTTTGTCTTTTTTCCAATACTTCGCTTTGCCCCATTGGTCATGGTGCTTTATCATATAACTCGTTAGCCGCAGGATTCGGTGCTCTTTTTGATACGAGCTTTGAACCATGCGATAAAATCGCTTAGCCTCTTGCTTATTTAGGCTTCTGTATACATTAAAAAGCTTCGAGTTTTCCACACAAAATATTTTATATATCCTTGAATATCAATGGAAAACTACAAAATAAGATTTATATGTGGCTCACAAATTTTATTATTTGTAAGCCCTGTAAGTAATAATCTTTAGCTTCTTCCGTACATTGGATATATGCGTTATTCTCTGATTTCCTGTATTAGTGTTGCCCTATGGATTTCTGCCCTTTCAACTGGAAGAGCGCAGACTGAATATTTCGAAAACAGAATCCCCTTGGGAGGATTTATAGATACAGGAAACAGCATTCCTGCAGGTTATTATTCAGTAGATGCTCATAATGGAAACCTCTATCTCCAAAATATACCTGGGCTAGATACCCTTGCTATAGCAAATTCAATTAACAATCGGGGGTTATTCTATCCAGCTAGGACTCTTGGTTCTAACGCATCTTCTGATGCTTATGTTTTCTTAAGCAATCAGTCCAATTCGCAGAATTATAAAGTAGCCATTCCATCTCTCCAAACGGGGATAACTAGCTATTTGACAATCCCTGGTTTGTTTTCTTATGATGAGTTCTTTTACTCACAAAACAA
>JAYYPZ010000016.1:0-5557 GCA_036128775.1 Bacteroidota bacterium | reverse complement strand
ATTGAGTCTATCAAACAGACCATAGCGAAGGTTGCTCCTACTGAGGCGCGGGTTTTGATTACAGGAGAAAATGGAACGGGGAAGGAGTTAGTCGCTCGTTGGATTCATGAACAAAGTCCACGCTCTAAAGGTCAGTTGGTTGAAGTGAATTGTGCTGCCATACCAGCAGAACTTATTGAAAGCGAATTATTCGGTCACGAAAAAGGAGCCTTTACTTCAGCAATCAAACAACGGATAGGAAAGTTCGAGCAAGCCAATGGAGGTACGCTGTTTCTTGATGAGATTGGTGATATGTCGATGTCTGCTCAAGCCAAGGTGCTTCGCGCATTACAGGAAAACAAAATCACCCGTGTTGGTGGAGACAAGGAGATCAAAGTCGATGTGCGCGTAGTAGCGGCTACTAATAAAGATCTTGCCAAGGAAATTGATCTGGGTAACTTCCGAATGGACCTTTATCATCGTTTGTCGGTCATTTTGATTCATGTTCCTTCATTAAATGATAGGGTAGAGGATATCCCGTTGATTACGGAGCGATTCCTCAAGGAGATTTGCCAAGACTACGGCATCCCACTCAAGAAAATTACCCCGTCGGCTGTTGCTGAGTTGCAGGAGGTAGAGTGGACTGGAAATATCCGTGAACTTCGTAATGTCGTCGAGCGTCTTGTGATTCTTTCCAAAGGGAATAAAATTGAAACCGAAGACGTTCAGTCCAATGTGTCCAATGTAATGGCAAAAAGTCCACCCTTGCAATTGTTTGAATCCTTTGAGAAGTTCCAAGACTTTAAAGAGCATATCGAAAAACTCTTTATTGAGGATAAGCTTCGAAAGAATGGTTGGAATGTTTCTAAGACGGCTGATGTTCTCGATATTCAGCGAAGTCATCTCTATAATAAAATAGAGAAGTACAATTTGAAGCGGTCCTAGTCAGCTAAACTAGCTTTAACCCTTCTGTTGAGAGTTCAAAAGAGTGCCCTTCTAAGGCAAGGTGACTTCGTAAAAAGGATGCTTGGCATTCTTTTAACAAAGGCTCAAGGTTTTCATATCGAGCCGAAAAATGTCCAATCAAAAGATCCTTTACTCCAGCTTCTTTTGCCATCCATGCGGCATCTTCGGCCGTACTGTGCCCGGTAGCCTTGGCACGATCCTGACGGCTATTTAAAAAGGTAGCTTCGTGATACAGCACATCAGTATCTTGTAAATGTTCGATGTTTTCCGGTCTTCGAGCGGTGTCTGAGCAATAGGTGTAAATGCAACCACGACGACTCGGCAAGGCTACTTCTTCTAATCTTACCGTATTGCCGTGTTTGTCTGTGACTTCTTCACCGGCAAGTAATTGACCAATAGCCTTTCCCTCAATGCCTAAGGCCTGGAGTTTCTCAGCGGATACATTGGGCTTTGACTTGATTTGCTCAAACTGAAATCCAAGGCATTCGATGCTGTGATTCATCACTAAGGTGCTGACTCGACATCCTGTTGTCTCAAGGATGGTTTCCGGACGATCCATAGCTAGACCGTGGAAGTTAAGATCGTATTGAAGTCGGTGGCTGTAATCTCCTAGGACACTCTGAAGCATTCCCTCAAGAGCAGGGGGACCGTAGATGTTCAGGGCAGCTTCTCGACCATTTAGGTTTAAGGTATTAATCAAGCCAAAAAGACCGAAGTAATGATCGCCATGGAGGTGGGATATAAATATGTGGTCAAGTTTGCCTCGCTTGATATTGTACTTGCTCATTTGTAACTGACAACCTTCACCGCAATCGATGAGAAATTTATTGCCCTCTAGCGAGAGGACTTGACTTGATGGGTGCCTTCCAAATGCAGGCACGGCTGAGTTAGATCCTAGGATGGTGAGTTCAAAACTCATTAAGCATCGAGATCCCCTTCTAGGTTGTCCAATTTAACGAAGTCAATCGCTTCTGCGTTGGTGGGTATTAAGGTTAACACATCATCTAATCTTGAGAGTGTGATCAGGCTTTTTACACTTGGGGCAATGTTGGTAATAATAAAAGAACCCTCGCTTTCTTCACGACATAGACGGTGGCCAATAAGCAATGCACTCAACCCACTGGAGTCGATGTATTTCACGTCACTTAAATCACAGATGATCCGCGTATGTTCTTCTTGAAAGAGCAACATAAACTCAGACTTGAGTTTGGGAGCAATCATACTTGTCAGCTTCTCTTCTTGAGGCTGAATCAGTGCGTAGTGTTCATTTTTTTCGATACTGAATTTCATATTCTTGAACTTTTTCTTTTAGGCCTTGAAACCCACAAGTGGAAATTTACGCATATTACTTAAAAACTAAGGCATGAGTCTTAGGTATATTATTACTTTTATCTCAATAAGAAACTTAGGATACGATGGCGGAAAAATTCTCACCTCAAGTGCGCAATGTAATCTCCTACTCGCGAGAAGAGGCTTTACGATTAAATCACAACTACATTGGAATCGAACACCTTTTACTGGGTTTGATTCGGGAAGGCGAGGGCTTGGCAATTAAAGTGCTCCATTCTTTGGATGTAGATCCTGTTGTGATTCGTCGTGCTGTGGAGCGTGCGGTGGCGGACAATAGCTCCCCTCTGAAAAGTCCTGATGAAAAACTTACCATCAACAAGCAGGCAGAGAAGGTGCTTAAAATTACGGTCCTCGAAGCCAAGCAATTACGAAATGAGTGGGTAAGTACAGAGCACTTATTCCTTGCCATCCTAAAGAATCCCGACAATGTGGCTACTCAAATTCTTGAAAAGCATGATGTCAACTACGAAATTTTCAAGGCCGAACTCGACTACTTGCAAAATGAAATCAAGGGAGAGACCTCTCGTGATGACGATGGTGATGCTGCAGAAGAGGATCCAGGTTCTGGCCGAAAGGAAGGAGGCCCAGGCTTCTCAAGACGAGGTAAAACAAAATCTAAGACGCCCGTCTTGGACAACTTCGGAAGAGATGTTACCGAAATGGCCATCAACGATAAGCTTGATCCCATTGTCGGTCGCGAAACGGAAATCGAACGGGTTTCCCAGATTCTAAGTAGACGTAAGAAGAACAACCCAATTCTCATTGGAGAACCGGGGGTGGGCAAAACAGCCATCGTTGAAGGACTCGCCCTTCGTATTGTCCAGCGAAAAGTATCGAGGGTCCTCTTTAATCGTCGCGTGGTGATGCTTGACTTAGCGGCCTTAGTCGCAGGAACAAAGTATCGTGGTCAATTCGAGGAAAGAATGAAGGCCATTATGGCAGAGCTTGAAAAAAATCAAGATGTCATTCTTTTTATTGACGAGATTCATACCATTGTTGGAGCAGGAGGTGCTACTGGCTCGCTTGACGCCTCAAACATCTTTAAGCCAGCATTGGCACGCGGGGAGCTTCAGGTGATTGGAGCTTCTACCTTAGATGAATATCGTCAGCACATTGAAAAGGACGGTGCATTAGATCGCCGTTTCCAAAAGGTAATTGTCGATCCGCCAAGCATCGAGGAGTCCATTACTATTCTCGAGAACATTCAAGTGAAGTATGAAGACTATCATAATGTAACCTATACAGAAGGTACGATCGAATCCTGTGTGAAGCTTTCTGAGCGATACATTACAGATCGATTCCTTCCCGACAAAGCCATTGACGTAATGGATGAGGTCGGTGCACGGGTTCACTTGAAAAACATTAAGGTGCCTTTAAACATTACGGAACTTGAGGGTAAGATTGATGCCATCAAGGAAGAGAAAAACAATGTCGTAAAAAATCAGAAGTATGAGGAAGCCGCTCGACTTCGAGATGATGAGAAGAAGTTACTCGAGGAATTGGATGCTGCCAAATTAGCTTGGGAAGATGAAGTAAAGACTCAGCGTTTTCCAATAACCGAAGATGACATTGCTGAGGTAGTGGGCATGATGACGGGAATTCCGGTGAAACGCATTGCAGAATCAGAGAGCCAGAAGCTTGTCAAAATGGGCGATGACTTGCGCAATCGTGTGATTGGTCAAGATGAGGCTATTGAAAAAGTAGTGAAGTCTATTCAGCGAAATCGAGTAGGGTTAAAAGATCCCAACAAGCCTATTGGAACCTTCATATTTCTTGGACCGACGGGTGTCGGAAAAACAGAGCTTGCTCGTGCTATAGCTGAAAATCTTTTTGATTCAGAAGATTCACTCATCCGAATTGATATGAGTGAATACATGGAGAAGTTCTCTGTGAGTCGCTTGATTGGAGCACCTCCCGGCTATGTGGGCTACGAAGAAGGTGGTCAGCTTACGGAAAAAGTTCGAAGAAAGCCCTATTCAGTGGTTCTCTTAGATGAGATTGAAAAGGCTCACCCCGATATCTTTAATATCCTTCTACAGGTATTAGATGATGGTCTGTTAACCGATGGACTGGGGCGAAAAATCAACTTCAAGAATACCTTGATTATCATGACGTCTAATATAGGAGTGAGAGACCTCAAAGACTTCGGACAAGGCGTTGGTTTCGCCACAAAAAATCGCCAAAGTCAAGCCGGCGATCACGCGCGGTCAGTTATACAAAAGGCGCTAAAGCGAACCTTTTCCCCTGAATTCCTAAACCGTATTGATGACTTGATTACCTTCTCCAGCCTGAGCGAAGAGGACATTTTCAAGATTATCGATATATCCATGCGTGGTGTGCATCGCAGAATTGAGGATTTAGGTTACCACCTAGAGCTGTCCGAAGAAGCGAAGCGCTTTGTGGCTAAGCGAGGATTTGATCCGGAATTTGGTGCACGACCACTTAACCGAGCGATTCAGAAGTACTTGGAAGATCCCATTGCTGAGGAAATGCTATCCGGTCGTCTTAAAGAGGGAGATACCTTACTTGCTGATAAGGATGAGGACAAAGAGAAGTTGGTCCTTTCAAAGAAAGCGACTAAAAAATCATCTAGTAAATCGTCGAGCAAATCCACCAAAGCGGCGAAATCATCTGATGATGTTAACGGATCAGAAGGAACAGAGGAAGCGGAAGATTCGTCGGCGCAAGATGCGGAGGCGTAGCGTCAGAGAGCCAATAAGCCTTACTTCTTTTTAGCCTCAAACCATAGCTTTTCGAGGGCTTTGTCCCCGGTCATATAGTCTATGGTCAGTTCCTGTCCTTTTTGAATAAAAGATTGACTAATCACACGCATGGCTTGTTTATCCTCTAAGCGCTCCCAATAGCAATTGGCAGGCGAGGCGTGGTTGTATATAGAGAGGTATCCGAGACCAACAGCAATTTGGCTTTCAGACCACTCAAAGTAGTAGTCGTAGAGTTTGCTGGATTCAAGTATTCCGCGTTCACTGGAAGGAAGAATGATAAGCGGTGAAAACTCGATCAACGTTCCTTCCTCAATATCTTCTGTGGCAAAGACACCTCTTCCATGAATTGGTGATTGGGCGATTTCTAAAAAAGGAAGAATGACCATGGAATTACTTGGCCATTAATGCCTCAATTTCTTCAACTTCTCGTGGAATATCCGCCATTAAGTCATTGGGTTTATCCATGGTAACTACGATATCATTTTCGATACGAATTCCAATTCCTTCTTCTCTTACATAAATCCCTGGCTCGACAGTCA
>JAYYPZ010000015.1:0-19306 GCA_036128775.1 Bacteroidota bacterium | reverse complement strand
GAGCCCCTCAAGAATTGAATAGTCATTCCCTTTATCAACTCCTCCAGCAATCCAAACCACGTCAGAAGTCATGGCCTCTAATGCATACCACGTAGAGTTTACATTGGTTGCCTTTGAGTCATTGATAAAACTCCTACCCCCAATACGTAAAACCCTTTCCATTCGGTGAGGTAATCCGTCAAAACGTTCCAAACTCTGGCGAATGCTTGGATTGGTTACCTCTAAGGCGCGAGCAGCCATTCCAGCGGCAAGAGAATTATATACATTATGATTTCCCTTTAAGATTAAATCATTCATAGTAATAGTTATAGGGTTTGTAGAAAAGTTAAAATGAAGCTCGCCGTCCTTGGCAAAGGCTAAGCAAGCAGTTTGTTGAATTGAAAATTGTTGAATCATCGCACGACTTCCCTTTTGGTCAAGTAACTGAGCAATGATTTGGTCATCTGCTGACAGAATAAGAATATCTTCTGGCTGCTGATTTTTAGTAATGCACCATTTCGATTGGGCATACAAGTCCATAGAGCCATTGTATCGATCTAGGTGATCGGGGGTAATGTTTAATATCACGGCAATATCCGGACGAAATGCATCGATATCATCGAGTTGGAAACTACTGACTTCGACAACGAAGCAATCCACATCGTGTTCGGCGACAAAGCGTGCATAGCTCGTACCTACATTGCCAACGAGTGCAGAGGAAATACCTGCACGCTGCACCATATCAAAGATCCAGTTTACCGTAGTCGTTTTGCCATTGCTGCCTGTCACAGCAATCACCTTTCCTTTATGAAAAAGCCATGCCCACTCTAATTCACTAATTATTTTTTGTCCTCGCGCACGCGCATCGATAAGCATTGGAATATGGTTGGGAATACCCGGACTTTTTATAATTAAATCAGCCGCTTGAATTCGGGAAAGATCATGCCCTCCTTCTTCAAAAGGGATATCATATTGGTGCAAGTCCTCTTTGAAACGAGCTTTTATCATCGCAGCGTCGCTCACAAAAACTTCATATCCTTTCTTGGCAGCCAAGATAGCCGCTCCAACTCCAGACTCACCACCACCTAGGACCACAATCGACGTCGATAAATTATATGTCGGCTTAACCATCATCGAATCTTGAGTGTTATGATTGAAAATGCCGCCATTGCAATGGCTATAATCCAAAAACGCGTCACGATCTTCGTCTCATGCCAGCCTTTCTTTTGATAATGGTGATGGAGAGGAGACATCAAAAAGATCCGTTGTCCCACCCCTGTTTTTCTCTTAGTGTACTTGAAATAGGCTACCTGAAGAATCACCGAGATATTCTCTATTAAGAAGATGGCACAAAGGACCGGTATGAGTAATTCCTTGCGCAACAAAATCGCTAAAGAGGCTATAATCCCACCCAGCGCAAGACTACCAGTGTCGCCCATGAATACCGTGGCTGGATAACTATTGTACCACAAAAAGCCAACACAAGCTCCAATAAATGCGGCGAGATAAACCACGGTTTCTTGGGAGTTGGGTATGTACAGTACGTTAAAGTATTCCGCCAAAACTATATTTGACGAGACATAGGCAAAAACAAACAAAGTAACCCCTACAATGGCGCTTGTTCCTGTAGCAAGGCCGTCCAACCCGTCGGTAAGATTAGCTCCGTTGGATACCGCGGCAATGATAAATATCACCATTGGGATAAAAAAGAGCCAAGCATATTTCCTTGTCTTCTCACTCTGTGTAATCCACACTAATGGTGCCTCATAATTGAATTCATTGCCCTTGAAGAAAGGGATATTTGTCACAGGCTCCTTGATTTTAACAAAGAAATGCCTGTCACCTCCTTCATCGCGCATAGAAGATATTCGAGAGGACTCAAAGCGCTCCACCTCATGTTGAGCAATCTCCTGCTTTACGTAGATTTCTGGATGGAGATATACAGCACAACCAACAATAAGTCCCAAGCCCACTTGGCCTAATATTTTAAATCGTCCCGCAAGCCCTTTCTTATTTTTTCTGTAGACTTTTATATAATCATCTAAAAATCCAATCAGCCCCATCCAAATTGTACTTACAATAAGTAACTGGGTATAGATATTTTTTAAATCACCGAAAAGGATTAGCGGAATGAGAATAGCCGCTAGAATTATAATTCCGCCCATAGTAGGCGTGCCCGCCTTTTCATTTTGACCTTCTAATCCCAAATCCCGGATAGACTCTCCGATTTGTTTTTTACGCAGAATGCTAATTATGCGACCTCCAAAAATTAGCGAAATGAGAAGGGACACAAAAAGTGCAAGTCCTGCCCGTACAGAAACATACTGCATGATGCCTTCTCCATAGAAGTCATAATTAGAGGATAGAAAGTTCCAAAAATGATAAATCATGACCCTACAGATTTAAGTGCATCAAACAAAACTTTACCATCGTCGAAAGGAAAGACCTTGTCCCCAAAGACTTGAGTCGTTTCATGCCCCTTGCCTGCCACAAGGACAATATCATTGGGCTGGGCCATACCTACCGCTTTATATATTGCCTCCTTTCGGTCAACAATAATCGAACACTTCTGTCGAGAAGAGAGCTCAACTCCCTGAAGCATGGCTTGACAGATATCTTCAGCCTCTTCATTTCTTGGATTATCTGCAGTAAAAATTACTTGGTCGCTTAATCGAGCGGATAATTGACCCATTTTGGGGCGCTTGGTAACATCTCGATTCCCACCACAACCAATTACGGTTATGACACGCATTCCTCCACGAAGAACCTCGCGTATTACCTCTAAGACTTTCTGAACCGCATCAGGCGTATGCGCATAATCAATTATGCCTGTTACCTGAGTTTCCTCAGTTAACACAATTTCCATCCGACCCTTAGCCCCTCGTATAACGGATAGCGTGCGAAGTATATCCTCTTCTTTGCTTCCCAATAAGTGAGAAGCAGCATAGACTCCTAACAAATTTGTTGCGTTAAAGCCACCAATCATATGGGTATGTACTTCAGCACCATCAATATTGAGGACCAATCCAGCAATATCCTGCTCCAATACCCGAACGCGGTAATCTGACGGGCCATATTGACTGTAACTATATATTGAGGCCTTGGTGTTTTGCACCATATAGCTACCATTTTTATCATCAATGTTTACCAAGGCAAAAGCCGATGAGTGCAGGCCATCGAATGCAAGCTTCTTGGCATCCCGATAGGCCTTCATGGATTTATGATAGTCTAAATGATCATGCGTCAGATTCGTGAAAATCATACCATCAAAAGCTAGAGCGGATGGACGGCGCTGGACCAATCCATGAGAAGAAACCTCCATAAATACGTGACTGCAATTGAAGTTTGCCATCTCGCGTAGCATGGAAGAGATCTGTCGTGCATCAGGAGTTGTATGAGTAGCTTCTATCACCCGGCTCCCAATGCGAATAACATTTGTTGAGATCAAGCCGCACATATGACCAAGTTGCGTATGCAGCTCCCATAGCATACTTGCAATGCTTGTCTTGCCGTTCGTTCCTGTTACGCCCACAAGCTTTAGCGTCTTGGAGGGGTTGTCATACCAATTTTCACAAAGCCTAGCATAGGCCTTATCACTTCGTAAAACTCGGATATACACCACTTGATCATCTACTGACTCAGGTATTCGCTCGCACAAAATGGCACGGGCTCCTGCTTTTAGAGCCTGATCAATGTAATCGTGTCCATCGACATGGCTTCCAGTTATCGCCACAAACATCATGTCTGATTCCACTTTGCGGGAATCAGAAGTAAAATCTTGAATGGCTAGGTCTGTATTACCCAGCACCTCCAGCATGTTGACCTCATACAATATGTCGCGTACGTTTTTCATTGCAAAACAAGATGTATTTTACTATTCTTATCAACGACACTTCCTGCCTCTGGCCACTGGGTTGCCACGTAACCATAACCCTCACAACTCACCCTGTAGCCATATCTTGAGCAAAGACTTACCGCATCAGACAAGCCCATTCCCATTAAGTAGGGAACTCTATTTTCTTCCGTTCTATATTGGTCATCTGTGCTAACTGTTGCATAATCATTGGACTCGTCTAAATCAACTTGGCTAATCGCATAGAGCGGCTGCTCTGAATCAATGTTTAATAGGTTGGATAGAATCTTCCAATCTTCCGAAAGCATTGAACTCATTTTTACTCCATCGCTTGCAAGCAATGCTGAAGGCATTTGACTTTGCTCTCCAATTCTCGCATAGGCGAATTCAGCTATGTCCCCGAATACCGGAGCGGCCGTACTCCCACCTCCAACACCGTCATGCTCCTTGGCATCGATGTAGGATAAAACCACAATCATGCTGTATTGAGGTTTCTCAACAGGGAAGAACCCGCAAAAAAGGGCCCGCTTCATGTCATCCTCATAGGCATAAACACCATCTTTAATCATGGTAGTACCTGTTTTACCACATATCGATACGTTGCGAGAAGAAAGGGCATTATGCGCCGTTCCCCGCGAGTCATTCACGACAAGCTTCATCATCGAAGTAAGGTTTTGAGCTGTTTCAGGAGACATTAATTTGCCTAGCTCAATGGTGGGAAATGTCTTGACGGTTTGACCAAGCTTACTCGTATGACTTACCAAACGAGGTTGCACGGCAATACCATTATTGGCAATGGCATTATAGTGGGTTAAAATATGCAAGGCCGTAAGTTGCAGGCCATAGCCAAAAGACTTCCATGCTTTATCAATAATTCCCCAAGATTCAACCGCGGGAATCTGTAGTCCCTCTTCTCCGTGAATTGTTATTCCTGTTCTCTTAAAGGGGAATTGTTCAAAGAGAGCATCTCGAAAAGACACATTATTTGGAAAAAGTTCATCTACCATTTGAACTATTCCAATGTTAGAAGAGTACTTAATGATGTCATACGCATCATAGTAGTCTTTCTTTGGCCTAGATGAAGGAACCTTTACGCCTGCTACCCGAAAATCACCATTGTGCATTGAGACCAGTTTATCTAGAGGCATACCATGTTCTAAGAGGGCCGCCATGACAGGTATCTTCATCGTAGATCCAGGTTCGAAAAGTGTACCTACGGCATGGTTATAATTTTCAACATAATCACCTTGGCCATTACGTTCTAGATTGACCATGGTCAACACATTGCCTGTCTTGACCTCCATCAATACGACACATCCATTTTTTGCGTGATACTCCTCTAAGCTTTTTCGTAAGGTTGCATCAGCAAAATCCTGGAGATCAATGTCTAAAGTTGTATGAATATCTAATCCAGGATCAGGCTCAACATCATCGCGTTCGATGTGCGGCAATGTTGTTTGCTGGGATACAACCTTTCTAAAGACCAAACCCTTTTCCCCTTCTAACTCTGTATTGAAGTAGTGCTCTAGCCCCACAATTCCTTGAGACGTATCCCCTGTTTGTCGTGTATAACCTATCGTGCGTTGAGCCAGCCCTCCAAAAGGAAGCATCCGATCAATAGAATGCTCAATGATTAGACCTGAGGTATAACGACCTCGATCAAACCAAGGAAAGGATTTAATGCGCTCTTTTTGACTGTAGGTTAAATCATCAGCTAAAAAATAATACCGCGCACCATCGAGATAGCCCTGTTGTATGTGGTCCATCCATTGCTCACTTGTTTTATAATCGAAAACTGTGGCAAGGGAATCACATAACTCAGGAAGCAATTGAATAAACTCCTCGCCTTGGACACCCTCAATCTTAAAATCCATATGTAGCGAATACAGTTTAACCGTGGTAGACAGGAGTCTGCCGTCTGAAGTAAGTAGATTGCCGCGCTGGGCAGGAATCACTTCAACGGTAACCTCTAGGCTATCCGATTCGGCGATCAATTCATCACCATATTTGTATTGGGTAATCCCGGCACGTCCTAAAATGACCAACGCAAAAATTGCCAGTGCAATCCCTACAACCCAAACACGCCATATGATATCAACTCGCTTATTCATCAGCCGATGTTTTGATTGACTCTAAGGGTTGGTTTGGAACCTGAAGACCGATTGTATCTACGCTTTTACTGACTACCATTAAGGTGGACTCCTGCATAAAGTCAGCCTTTTCATTGAGATAGGTCCAACGCAATTCATCAATAGCATCCTGATCTCGATCGTACTCCTTTAACATGGACTCCACTTGATGATTGTTAGCAACATGAATTCCACATAAAACCGCAAGAAATATCACAAAAGGCATACTTCCCCATTGGCTGCTTACTATTTTGCGCGGTGCCTTATCTGGTGTGGTATTGGACGATTTACTCATGATTTATTTTGCCTCTTGGTCTACCTTACATGCTACACGAAGCCTTGCACTGCGAGCTCGACTATTTTTTGCCACCTCTTCTGAACTAGGCGTTTGGCTATGTACTTTATCCTCCTTCCAATTAGATGGCTGGGCCCCAAAAATTGGGTCATAAGATTCTTTAGAATCCCCAATGCCCTTAATAGCCCTTTTCACCAAACGATCTTCCAGCGAATGAAAGGTTATAATTGCCATATACCCACCTGGTTTTATACATTTTGGAAGGCTATCAAGAAAATCCGTTAATGAAGACAGTTCTTCATTTACCGCAATACGCAAGGCCTGATAAACTTGTGCTAAATATTTTTCTCTAGGACCGCGGATTACCGGTTCGATCCAAGCATTAAAATCTTGGGTTGTTTCAATACTGCCTATCGAAGGATGGGCTTGAAGTCTTTTGACAAGCTCCTTTGCATTGCGCACCTCACCATAACTCGAAAACATATTGAGGAGGTCTTCAGATGTAGATTCCGATAAAACATCCTTAGCAGTCTTTCCACGATTATAATTCATCCTCATATCGAGAGGACCGTCAAAACGAGTAGAAAATCCCCTTGTACCCTCGTCAAATTGATGGGATGAAACTCCTAAATCAGCTAGTACACCATCAACTTGACCAATTTCAAAATAATTTAGAAAGGATTGGATGAAGCGGAAATTCCTCGGAATAAAAAGAAGGCGATCGTCGGATAGCATATCCGCATTCAGCTTAGCATCTGGATCTTGATCAAAGGCAATCAGCCTTCCCTTTGAACCGAGACGACTAAGAATAGCGCGACTGTGTCCACCACCGCCAAAAGTTGCATCAACATAGATACCATTTTCCTGGATATGCAATGCGTCAACGGCTTCTTCAAGCATAACTGGAATATGGTAGTTATCCATCACCATCATTCGTCAACCGATAAATCGCCAAGTACATCCTCTGCTAAATCAGCAAAGTTGTCCGAACTGATGTTGAGTTCCGCTTCATAGCGTTTGCTATCCCAAAGCTCTAAGGTGTTTTTCCCCGGCGTTAGAATGGCCTCACCAGTTATTCCAGCATATTCAAGCAGATGCTTCGGAAGATTTAATCGATCTTGCCCATCGAGCACCACCTCAGTGGCTCCTCTCATGAAGTATCGTATGAAGCTCCGCTCTTTTTTCTTGAATTGATTTAAACGCTCTATTCTCGCCCTTACCTTTTCCCATACATCAATAGGGTAGATCTCAAGACAGGACTCAAAGCCACGATTGACGACAAAACGGCCTTTGTTTTCCGGTTTCATTTGTTGCTTTAAACCACCCGGTAAACGCATACGACCCTTAGCATCGATCTTAACGGTATGTTCTCCTAAAAACGCCACTTTTCTTTCTAGTGTAGATAAAACTACATTAAAAAGCCAATTATTACCACTTTTTCCCACCTACAACCACTAACATTTCTTCCACAGAAAACATAAAAAATGGTGGATAACTACACGTATAGTCGATTTGACAAGGGCTTACTTACCCTTATCAACATAGAATTTCAAGAAAAAAATATTCGTAAAGAGCCGATTTATCCGGCAATTGCATGGATTCCTGGTAAGGATTTACCCTCTAGAAGCTCCAAAAGTGCGCCGCCTCCAGTACTGATAAAAGACATAGACGAAGCTAAATCAAACTGATGTACGGCGGCCACAGAGTCTCCTCCACCTACCAGCGTGTAAGCTCCTTGATTGGAAACGTTTGCAAGCGCTTCAGCCACCGCCTTACTCCCAGCTTGGAAAGAAGGCATTTCAAAAACCCCCATTGGGCCGTTCCATATAATGGTTTTAGCTTGTGCGATCACCTCAGTATAGTGTGCTGCTGCCAGCGGACCAATATCAAGCCCCATCCAACCTTCAGGGATATCGTCACTTGCACAAACCTGGGTATTCGCATCATTGGAGAATGCATCGGCACATACAGAATCAGCAGGAAGGTGTATCGTACAACCTTCAGCAGCGGCTAATTCCAGCAATCGCCTTGCATCATCAAAGCGATCTTCTTCGCATAAAGAATTCCCTATTTGACCACCCTGAGCAGCCTTAAACGTATAGGACATTCCGCCGCCGATAAGGATGGCATCCACTTTTCGACAAAGATTTTCAATAATCATCAGTTTATCCGACACCTTAGCACCTCCTAAGATGGCCACTTTCGGTGCGTCACCCTGAGAAAGCGCATTGTTTGCATTGTCAATCTCCGCTTGCATGAGTAAGCCAAATGCTCTGTGATCGTGAGAAAAGAATTGAGCTATACCAGCCGTTGATGCGTGAGCGCGATGCGCTGTACCAAAGGCATCGTTGATGTATACATCACCCCATGAGGCCAACTGTTCTGCAAACGCAAGATCATTTTTCTTTTCCTCAGGATAAAACCGAAGGTTTTCCAGAAGGATAACAGATGGATTGGAAGCTAAGCACGCTTCCTGAAGAAAGGCATCTCCACAGTCCGCCACAAAAGCAACAGATCTCCCAAGTTTATCTTCTAACGTCGAAACAATTTGCTGTAAAGACTTATCCTTATCAGCACCATACTTAACTGCCTTTACAGCTTGCTTGGGTCGCCCTAAGTGAGACATTAACACCAAATGACCGCCTTGGTCTAGAACATATTGTAAGGTTGGTAATGCAGCATCAATACGCGCTGTATTTGTGATTTCTCCTAAAGCATTGATCGGAACATTAAAGTCTACACGCATTACAACACGCTTACCTTGTAGAGCAAGATTTTTCATGGTTATTGTTTAGCGTGTAAACATACGGCGTAACTCGACGAATATCATAGCCGCGTTTACATCGAGCATCGTTACCACAACAAAGCCCAAGAAAACAAAGGTTTTCCAGGACAACACCTGGCCTTCAACCGCAAAGCTAAACCCATCTAGAAAGGGTAAAACCACCATGGTCTTTATACCATACACCACAAAAAATGCTACAACCGATACGATAAGAAAAAGCAGGGCTAATCCCTTTACATACCACATCAAAACAGCAACAGGTCGAACTCCTTGGATCAAGATAGATTCAATTTGATTTTTAGATCGTGTCAACATTAACTGAACGGTCAGCAGAACCCCTGTCAAGCTGAGCAAAAGCACAAAGAAGCCCAACATCCCTACGGCGATAAATGCACCACGGAAAAGGGCTGCATTTTCCCCTGTTCTCAGCTTGGTCTCATTAGTTTCATATCCATGGTCTGCAAGGTACTGTTTGAGCTCTACGATGCGTTCAAGATCAAACTTGACGGCAATACGTTTTGAAAGGGTATCGCTTTCTGCTCGAGGATAGGCAAAGGTTGTATTAAGATGCTCTAAAAAATCACAGGGGACCAACACCGCGCTGATTCGATCACTGTAACCTGCGATTTTGGCATTAAACGAAGCCTTTGTTGGATACCGAAGGGAATCCGAAGGCAATAACTTGAGCTTAAGGGAAGTTAAGTCATCTTCCGCCAAGGAGATAAATCCACTAGTAAGTACACTGGATAAGCGAAGAAAATCTTTGGGAAGTAGTATAGGCACGTCCATCACGCCATCTTCAGTCCATGACCAAGACCAATCCGAATCAATGCCATCGATTATGGCTGGGTCAACACACTCAACCCCGAACATGTCGCTTCGAATCGGAGCACCTTTGACATCGATAAGCAGAGACATATTGACCAAATTCCTTTGAAAAGGATATACATTAATTACAGAGGACAACGAGTCGAGTGAATCCAATTCCGATTGTCTGAAAAATACTTCCTCAGCATCACCAAATCCCGTTTCAGTAACCGGCTTTGAAAGGATCATAATGTCTTCCCCTATTCCCTCTTGGCTAGCGTCTCTAATCGATTGATAATCAATAAATCCCTGCACGGCAATGGCCATGAGAACGAAACTAAATAGCAGGCCGGCAACTTGCATTACGAGTTGACTTGGGCGCAATCCACTAATTAAAATCCGTGTAAGAAATGGCGGCTTTCTCATACCTTTTTAATCGTTAAGTCTATGAGTTTATTATCCGTGTCCAGCGAGGTAATGATAAGTCCCGCATGCTTGGATTGGATGTCATCTAGAACAAGTTCCCAGACAATTGCTTGGTTAGCCCTATCAAGATGACTAAACGGTTCGTCGAGCAAAAGCCATTGATACGGCTTCGACAAAGCCCTTAACAGGGCAATGCGCTGTCGTTGACCAAAAGAAAGAATAGACGTCTTTTTGTGGAGTAAGGATAGAACACCCAAGCGCTCTGCCCATTCTTCGATTTGATCTCGACTCGCCGAGCCTTCAAAACGGCTCGCTACAAACTGAATATTCTCCAGTGCTGTAAGGTTATCAAACAAGCGTAATCCCTGAGGAACAATGGAAAGACTGTGAGCACGCCAAGCTGACCATTGGTTGTCAGTCCACTTACTTGATAAATCACCATGAATCATCAAGCTCCCCGAATAATCTTTTCGAATTCCCGCAATTAAAGAAAGCGCTGTTGTTTTTCCGCGACCACTTTCCGCAAAAATCCCATAAGTCTCTCCCTGAGTGAATGCGTGCTGACCATGCCACAATGTATCCTCACCGCGACCTAACTCACGCAGAGGATGCGGCATTACATCATGAAAAACAATATCGGCCATTCGTGTATCAACTTAGTCGAGCATTCCCAACTCCTTTTCTAAACGTTCCATTGTCTGCCAAATTGTTACCAATGGATTGTCTTCCGTATTATCAAGGGCTAACACAAACTCCATTTTGCCCTGTGCGCTTACAGAAAAGGAAAGGTGCGACATAAGATGGACGATGTCATCCACAGCTTGTTCTGATAACTCTACATCCTCTATGTTAAGCTCCAAAATCTCCTTAGTAATGTCACTAAACTTAGGTCCATAATCCTTGCCATTCAAACTGACGTAGAAAGCAATAGGGTTGCGCTGTAAGATTTCTTGAATATCACCATCGATTGCGTTGTCTTGTCCATAGCCAGCATTCCGAATGAAGAGATCCACATCATCATTATGTCCGTTTACATTATTGGCTGAATCCAGTCCGTCTTTCATCCCAAGAATGAGGGTATAACCAACAGATGTTTTCACAAGCTGTCTTCCTGAATACGGAAGGACATAAAGTGATTCGTATAGTGCATTCATAGCCGAATCGTTTTCAAACAATAAGTCAAGAGAAAGTCCACGATCCTGAATAACTCCATTGGTCAACTCAGTGACTGTGTTACTGAACAAGGAGTCCCCCTCTTCCAGGCCAATATGTAGATGCATTTCATCAATTGGGCTAAACATCTCCTCTAGGTCAATACTTACAGCTCCTGCAATTAAACCACTAAGCGATGTCATCAATTCCTCAATCGTCCACTGTTTACCTGCCAATGCTGGAACGAATGCTCCAAGTTGCGCGTCAATTTCTTCAAGCGAAAGGGGTTGTTCTCCAATCAAACCCTCTTGAACTAATGCATCAAGAGTGTTGTATAAGGTATCCATATCCATGGCAACAGAAAATGCGACCTGAGGATTGCCGCTTGAATTTAGATTGTCACTTGTTTCCTTAGACAAACCTTGTTCTGCCAAAAAAGCAAAGGGATTTGGTCCTTCTCCGGCAACCTTTGAGGATAGGACAAATTGTCCCGAATCAATGGTCAAGTAACATTGAATGGAACGTATTCCATTTGCACTAATCTTAGGCGATAAAAGACCATTAGGATCCATTGATGCCAACTCCGAGGAGAACATGTCATAAACTTCTTCATCTACTACCTCTACGTTCACGAAAACTGCAACTTCCTCAGCATCCTTTCGAAATGCCTTGAAATCCTCGTGTTGCTCGATGCAATTCTTGCGATCAGGGTTTTCTATTCGGTAACGCGCCCACTCCTGCATAGAGTCAAGACCTAGGGAAGGAGAATAATTAAGTGTAAACAACGCCGCTTTGTGATCCCAAGTGACAAGTAGCGAAGAGTCCTTCATCGTCAATTGGGAAGAGTTGTTCCCCTCATCTATGGTGAAGGTGTCTTGGCAAAAAATGGCTTCTAAAAATTTTTTGAATTTGTTTTTATTCGTGAGCGCCAAGACAACATGAGTTGACGATGTGTTGTTTGCAGGGTCAGCCATGGTAAAGCCATAAATCTCTCCACCTCTAGTCCATGCCGTGTGCTGTAAATCAATTCCAAACTTCATCGGATTTTTGGGCAGCTCACATGCCGTTGAATCTTTCTTGGACAACTTCTCCACTAAAGGACTATTGGCAATTTCCTTGTAGTGTCCTTTCAAATTTTCAATAAAAGTATAAGGCTCAATTTTTACCACCACTAAGGCATCTTTGGGTATATAGCGCGTCAACGCGTCGTGGGGTCTGGGCCAAAACTGAACGATTCCAATAACTAACAGAAGTAAAGAGGCAATTCCTAGGCCTCTCAGAATTTTCTTTCGGCGGGAGGACTTCGGTGGTATCGGATTTGAAGATTGGTCTGACATCGAATAAATATTTCCGCAAATATGACAATTATATCCTAGCTTGGCCTGACTTCCATCGATTCATCCGCCAAGATTTAACGGATTTTAAGGACTTTACGTAGAATTAGAAAAATTTACTACACTCAGTACTTTCGTAAACTAAAATTCTTAATTATATTCGCGTTCCGCAGGACGAAAGTCACGTTGAATTACCAAGACGATTCAACGGAGTTAAACAACTCAATTGGCCCCTTCGTCTATCGGCTAGGACGCCAGGTTTTCATCCTGGAAAGAGGGGTTCGATTCCCCTAGGGGCTACGAAACCCGCTTGAAATCTTTCAGAGGACAAGCGGGTTTTTTTAATGGCATTTTTTTGCTTTTTTTCACAACCACCCATTGAATTTGCCTGTTTCTTTGCAGGATAGATTTACAATGGGCTTATGAAGACGCTTTACAAGGATTTAGTAGAACAAACACACACCTTCCCTCAAGAGGAGTTCCGTGTGCAAGATGGGAATCTTATGTTCCATGAGATTGACCTTGTTGACTTAGTTCAACGCCATGGTAGTCCATTAAAGATCTCCTACCTGCCGAGAATAAGCGAGCAAATTCATAAAACGAAGTCTTGGTTCGCTGAAGCCATGAAAAAAACAGACTATCAGGGAAAATATTCTTTTGCCTATTGCACGAAAAGCGCTCACTTTTCATTTATTCTCGAAGAGTGCTTAAAAAATCAAGTGGATCTTGAAACTTCCTCAGCCTTTGATATATCCATTATCCAAGAACTCAAAAAGCAAGGAAAACTTCCGTCCTCAACTAATATTATATGCAATGGATTTAAACCCGATGCCTACATCCAAGGCATTGCCGAGTTGATTAATTCGGAAGACCATAAAGTCACACCAATTTTTGATCATAAAAGAGAGCCGATCGAACTCATTAACTACTTGGAAAAACCCTGCCCTGTGGGAATACGTATTGCCTCAGAAGAGGAGCCCAAGTTCCAGTTTTACACCTCTCGTCTTGGTGTTCGCTACAGAGAAGTGGTCAATTTGTACCGGGAGGTGATTAGTCAGTTTGACCTCTATGAATTGAAGATGCTTCATTTCTTCATTAATACAGGAATTAACGACACCTCCTATTATTGGAATGAGTTACTTAAATCGGTTCGAGTTTATTGTGAGCTAAAAAAGATATGTCCAACGCTTGACACCTTAAATATCGGAGGAGGATTCCCCATTAAAAATTCCTTGTCATTTGACTTTGACTACGCCTACATGATTGAAGAAATCATACATCAAATCAAAAAGGTCTGCAATGAAGAAGGTGTAGAAGAACCCAATATCTATACCGAGTTTGGATCATACACAGTTGGAGAAAGTGGCGCTTTAATCTTCAAAGTACTTGGTCAAAAGCACCAAAACGACCGAGAGCGGTGGAATATGATTGACAGCAGTTTTATGACGACAATACCCGATTCTTGGGCGCTCAATAAAAAATTCTTACTTATGGCAGTCAACAACTGGAATACCGAGTATGAGCGAGTACTTCTTGGTGGGTTGACCTGTGATTCGGATGATTACTACAATTCCGAAGCCCATTCCAACGCCATATATCTTCCAAAGTTTCAAGAAGGCCAAGAGCAATATATAGGCTTCTTCCATACAGGAGCCTACCAAGAATCCGTTGGTGGATATGGCGGTATTAACCACTGCCTTCTCCCAGATCCAAAATGGCTAATCATAGACCGTGATGAAAATGGGAAACTCGTCGAAAGAGTGTTCAGTGAAGAACAAAAAGCTGACCCTATGCTTCGTATCTTAGGGTACTAAACGCGACACCTATGTCCACATTTGATTTTGAAGCTTTTAATCAAGCCTACGAGCAAATCAATCATTACGAACGGTTGCAGAATATCCAACGTACGATGCACGCTCCTGGTAAAATCACGGTCTTACTTGATATAACCGAACAACACCTTTCATCTCCTGGTACTGCACACGGAGGAAGCATGTCAGGCTTTATGGACGTTGTATTGGGCTACGCAGCCCTAACCAAGGCATTGCCTGAGGGTAATGTCGTCTCGACTGTCGAGTTTAAAATGAATTTTCTAAGACCTATATTTCTTGGAGATAAACTACGAGGGGAGGGAGAAGTATTAAGTGCAGGAAAACGAATTATTGTCACCGACGGCCGAGTGTATCGCAACGAAGAGTTGGTCGCTACGGGTCAGGGCACATTTAATGCCTATCCTTTAGAGAAAAAAAGTTTATTGTAAGTCTCGACTACAGAACCCTATTCGTCAAAGGAGAAATCATCCCATTCGGCTGAGCTCCAGTTTCCTTTATTGCCCTTACTTCCTTTTGACTTACCGGGGTTTGATGATTTATTTTTTGCCCGTTTAGCCGAGCGTTCGAACTTATCTCCTCCCCCATCAAATCGCCTACCTGGTTTCCCCCCGTCACGCGATTTTTTGCGGCCGCCATCTCTACCTTCCTGAGCTGAGTTACCCCAGCTTGGTCGTTCTTGTCTTCTATCATTAGAAAAGGACTGGTCTCGATCTCCACCATCTCTGTATCCGCCTTCACGACGGTCTCCACCACCTCGGTATCCACCCTCACGACGATCTCCGCCACCTCGGTATCCACCCTCACGACGATCTCCACCACCTCGGTATCCACCCTCACGACGATCTCCACCGCCTCGGTATCCACCCTCACGACGATCTCCGCCACCTCGGTATCCACTTTCACGACGATCTCCACCGCCTCGGTATCCACCGCCTCGGTATCCACCCTCACGACGATCTCTGCCACCTCGGTATCCGCCCTCACGCTGTAGTCTGTCTTCGGCTTCCTTTACGATAATTTGTCGGCCTTCAATTCGGGCCATGTTCAGGCTTTCGATTGCAGCGCGAGCACTTTCATCGTTAGGCATCTCTACGAAAGCAAAGCCTTTTGAGCGGCCCGTTTCGCGATCGACGATTAACTTACAAGATGACACCTCACCGAACTCTTCAAACAAGGCTTGAAGGGTATCCTGAGTCGTATCAAAATTCAACTTTGTGACAAAAAGATTCATGAAAAATTGGAGAAATTCTAAAAAAGATAAGTTAGACTTGGTAATCTTTGTTTTAGATGAATGGTTTAAATACAGCGTGAAAATAACCTTCTTTTTCTCGTTGAAAGCCTAAAATTTATTAATTATCGATTTGACAGCATGGACAACCAGCAAACGACCCTTTGGAAAACCTATTTAGATAAGCATAAAGACCGTATGCTTGAGGAGTTAACCGACATCCTAAAAATACCGTCTGTTAGTGCTGATCCAGCGTATGCTAAGGACGTTTTTTCTATGGCCAAGGACCTTGAAAACAGACTTACTAAGGTCGGCTTAGAAGAAGTTTGTGCCTATGAAACCGCTGGCTTTCCCATGGTATACGGGCAAAAAATCATCGACCCAAGCCTTCCAACGGTATTGGTGTACGGGCATTATGATGTCCAGCCAGCCGACCCGCTTGAGTTGTGGACAAGCCCGCCTTTTGAGCCAGTTATTCGCGATGAGAAAATCTACGCTCGGGGTGCATGCGACGATAAAGGGCAAATGTATCTGCAAGTCAAGGCCCTTGAGGTTCTCATCCAAACGGAAACGCTTCCATGCAATGTAAAAGTCCTCATTGAGGGGGAAGAAGAAGTTGGGTCTGCCAATTTAGAAGACTTCGTTAAAGCCAATACGTCCCTGCTTTCCTGTGATGTCATTCTCATCTCAGACACTGCCATGTTATCCAAAGAGCAACCATCAATCACTACAGGCCTTCGAGGTTTGAGTTATGTTGAAGTAGAAGTGACCGGTCCCAATCGAGATCTTCACTCCGGAGTCTACGGAGGGGCAGTAGCTAATCCAATCAATATACTGAGCCAAATGATTGCCAGCTTACATGATGAAGAGGGCCGAATTACTATTGATGGATTTTATGATGACGTAGAAGATGTATCCGCTCAGGAAAGAGACCTTATGGCGAGTGCACCTTTTAGTCTAGATGAGTACAAAGCTCATTTGGATATCCATGCCGTCCAGGGAGAAAAGGGATATTCAACCTTAGAAAGAACGTCGATTCGGCCTACGCTCGATGTTAATGGTATGTGGGGTGGATATATAGGAGAAGGTGCAAAAACAGTCCTACCCTCCAAGGCTTATGCTAAAATTTCTATGCGCCTTGTGCCTTATCAAAGTTCAGAGAAAATCACAGAACTCTTCACCAAACACTTTCAAGCTTCGGCACCTGATAGCGTTACAGTAGATGTAACTCCCCATCACGGTGGAGAGCCTGCGGTTACACCAGTGGATTCCGTGGCCTACCAAGCAGCATCTCAAGCTATGGAGGCAACCTTCGGAGTGACTCCTATTCCTCTTCGATCAGGGGGTAGCATTCCTATTGTAAGTATGTTCGAAGAGGTACTCGGCGCAAACACCGTACTCTTGGGATTTGGATTTGACAGTGATGCAATTCATTCTCCGGATGAACACTTTGGATTATGGAACTTCTTTAAAGGTATAGAGACAGTTCCGTACTTCTATCACTACTTTACGCAGTTAAAGACGAAGGCATAAGAATATTTTTATCCATTAAATGACAGGCAATTGTGCCTTTGGGACTTGTATATTTGTGCTCGCTTATAAATGCACAACACCATGTCCAAAACATCAAAGATTTTATATACTATTACCGATGAGGCACCAGCATTAGCAACCTATTCCTGGTTACCCATTATTCAAGCTTATTCGAAGCGAGCAGGTATAGATGTCGAAACAAGAGACATCTCTCTTGCTGCTAGAATCTTATCGCAATTCAATCATATTCTCTCCGAAGGTCAGCAATGTAGCGATGACTTAGCCGAGCTAGGAGCTCTGGCCAAGACACCAGAAGCAAACATCATTAAACTCCCCAACATTAGTGCCTCAGTACCTCAACTCAAGGCATGTATTAAAGAATTGCAAAAAGCCGGATTCAACTTACCTGAATACCCTGAATCACCAAGCAATGCAGAAGAGCAAAAAATCAAAGGCATTTATGATAAAGTAAAAGGCTCAGCGGTAAATCCTGTTTTACGAGAAGGAAATAGTGATCGCCGTGCGCCGAAAGCCGTTAAGGCCTTCGCTCAAGCTAATCCTCATCGCATGGGCGCATGGTCAAACGACAGCACAACCCGTGTTGCAAGCATGACCCATGGGGACTTCTTTGGTTCTGAAAAAAGCGTCACCATGGAGGCAAAGGGCGAAGCGTCTATTGTCTTCAAGTCAAATTCTGGAGAATCCAAGGTGTTAAAATCAGGAATAGCATTACTAGAAGGTGAAGTAATAGACTGTGCTGTAATGTCAATGGGAGCGCTGAAGGAATTCTTAGCTCAGGCCCTACAAGAAACTCAGGAAAATGGCAATCTCTTTTCATTACACATGAAGGCCACCATGATGAAAGTGAGTGATCCGATCATTTTTGGTGCAGCAGTCGAAGTATTTTTTGAAGAGGTCTTATCGGCTCATGCTGATATCTTGACTCGAATAGAAGTAGATTTTCGAAATGGTCTAGGCGATCTATACGATAAGTTAAGTCTACTCAACGACGCTGAGCGGTCAGCTATTCTCGCGACGATTGAAAAAGTCTACACCCATCGACCTGACTTGGCGATGGTTGATTCGGACCGAGGCATAACAAACCTTCACGTGCCCTCCGACGTTATTATCGATGCCTCTATGCCGGCCATGATTCGTGAAGGAGGTAAAATGTGGAATAAAGAAGGTAAAACGCAAAATACAACAGCCGTTATCCCGGATCGCTCCTACAGTGGAGTATATCAAGCTACTATTGACTTTTGTAGGGAAAATGGCGCATTTAATCCATCGACCATGGGTAGCGTGAGTAATGTCGGCCTTATGGCGCAAAAAGCGGAAGAATATGGGTCGCATGACAAGACCTTCCAAATTGAAGGGGAAGGTTATGTCCAAGTCGTTGTGGACGGACATGTCGTTATGGAACAAACCGTAGCGTCAGGAGATATCTTTCGCATGTGTCAAGTAAAAGATGCCCCGATTCAAAACTGGGTAAAGCTTGGCGTTGATCGCGCAAGAGCTACCGGCTCTCCTGCCGTTTTCTGGTTAGATGCAAACCGTGCCCATGACGCACAGCTCATTGAAAAGGTTAACCGCTATCTACAAGATCACGACACCGCTGGACTTGAAATACACATCCTTTCGCCAGTCGATGCGACCACCTTCAGTTTAGAGCGAATCCATCGAGGAGAAGATACCATTTCAGTCACAGGAAATGTATTAAGAGATTATCTGACGGACCTCTTCCCAATTTTAGAGCTAGGGACTTCAGCAAAAATGTTATCTATTGTTCCTCTAATGAACGGTGGAGGCTTGTTTGAAACAGGTGCAGGCGGATCGGCTCCAAAGCATGTTCAACAGTTTGAAAAAGAGAACTATTTGCGCTGGGATAGCCTAGGTGAATTCCTTGCCCTTGAAGTTTCCTACGAGCATTTAGCAGAAACAACGGGTAATGAA
>JAYYPZ010000014.1:0-56521 GCA_036128775.1 Bacteroidota bacterium | reverse complement strand
CGAATCATTGGAGATTTTAGACCAGGTGACCAGCCGGGTACAGTGGGTCAGGTGCTCGTCTCACAAGGTGCTAACAATACGCCTATTTGGTCTTCTGTTTCTACAGGAACTGATGATCAAAATATTCAAGGTTCAGGACTTTCAGGTACTTCTCTCACTATTGGAATTGAAAACGGGAATTCAGAGACAATAGACCTCTCTTCCTTACAAGACGGTGTTGGAACGGACAATCAAAATCTGACGGGATCAACTCTTACAGGCAATACTCTACAAATTGATATTGAAGATGGAAGCTCAACATCGGTAGATCTCAGTCCTTTAATCGGAACAGACAACCAAGTTCTTCAATACATAGCCCTTAATGACCAATTAAGTATTACAAACGGCAATACGGTTCTTATAGATGATAAGTGGGACTTGTTTGGAAACTCAAATACAGATGAAAACATAAACTTTTTAGGAACGACAAATAATCAAGGATTAACCATACGGACTAACAATGCTTTACGCGCTCGGTTTCTGGCCGATGGAACCTTTGTCTATAATGGACCGTCTGCTGTGCTTACAGGAGACATGGTAACCGTTAACGGTACGAATGGAACGGCCTTGGGGGCCAACGCGGGGACTCTTGCAACAGACTATCCATTCAACGTATACAGTGAAAGTAGTCTTCGGAATGCTGCAGCAATCTATGCACGGGTTTTTGATCAAGGAGGAGGAGTATGGGTAGAATCCTTCCCAACCGACACAGGGATGGCAGCAATTTTTGGAGAGATGGAGACTACGTTTGATCCAGGTGTTGAAGGAAGAAACAATTGGGATCACCCAGAATCTGTAGGTGTGCTTGGCCTTGCAAATGCCGCAGGTAGTATTGTCGATATGCGTGGAGTCGTTGGACGGGCAACGTATACCGCAGGACAGTATGGATATGGTGTATATGGAGAAGGTAATTGGTATGGACTCTTTACTCCGGATAACTCAGGAGCCACAGGGATTAAAACCTTCCTAATTGACCACCCCTTAGATCCAGCAAATATGTTATTACGGCATTACTCTATGGAGGCAGATGAAGTGCTTAATGTTTATCGAGGAAACATTCAATTAGATGCTACTGGAAAAGGTGTTGTTCAGCTGAAGAGCTATGCCCAAGCAATCAATACGAATTTTAGTTATCAGTTGACGGCTATTGGTGGAGCTATGCCTTCACTTCATGTAAGTCAAGGCGTAGATAATCAAGGGCAATTTATCATTCAAGGAGGACTACCTAATCATGAAGTAAGTTGGACAATATATGCTGAACGAAATGATGTTTACATGCAAAATCGTCCAGAATTGAGAAATCCTGAGGTCGCGAAAAAGCCTTTCAATGTTGGGAAGTATTTCCATCCTCAAGATTACAATCTTGGTGAAGAGTATCGAATTTACCCAAGAAATGATAGAAATTTGAGCCGAGAATAGACCTGTTCATTACCAGGTTACTGTTACCTTTCCCGTCGTCTTACGCTGCCCTAAATCATTGTGTGCTTGAGCTAAATTCTCTATTGGATATACACCACCTACTGTCGGATCTAACCATCCTTCCTGAACACCCTTGACCACACCATGCAGGCAAGCTTGAATCTTATCTGCCTTATAGTCTGCCAGTCTAAGCATATTAACACCAATCATAGATTGGCTTTTGCTCATAAAATGGATTGGGTGATAAAATCCAAACTGCAGAAATGTAGAAATCTTTTTAAACAGATTCGCTCCATTAAATTGAGCAGCTCCATACAACACGATACTTCCTCCCGCACCTAGGAGCTTGCACCCTTTTTTTACGGAACTTCCTCCAATGCTATCAAAAACGACGTCCAATCGCACGCCGTCCCTCTTGATCACCTCAAAAAAATCTTCTTTTCTGTAGTTAATAGCATGTTGTACGCCTAATCCCTTTAATGCTTGAATCTTCTCATCTGAACCCGCAGTGGCATAAACTTCTGCCCCCTCATGCAGTGCCATTTGTACCAAGGCACTTCCCACCCCGCCCATAGCCGCATGGATAAGCACTTTATCGCCTTGTCCAATACGAACGGAGTTATAAAAACACTGCCAAGCCGTGGAATACTGCGTAGTAAGCGCCATGGCTTTTCCAATAGGCATATCATCAATAACCGCTACAGCTCGAGGGTCACAGACAGCGTATTCTGCATACCCTCCAAATCGTGTTAAGGCAGTTACTCTTTGACCTACTTCAAGATGTTTAACCCCTTGCCCAACTTCTTCAATGATCCCAACGACATCATACCCCAATACCGCAGGTAATGGTGGACAATCTGGATATAAACCCGTTCTTGCCATGATATCAGCGAAGTTAAGCCCAAAACCTTCAACCTTAACTAGGATACCTTCTTTAGGACATTTAGGTTTATCTAAGTCTACAAGAGCAAAGGCTCTTTCAGGCTTACCAAACTTTTGGAGATGAACTGCTTTCATTAGAGTACTTTTAGGGTCATATGGAAGACAATGTAAGGCAATATGTCGCAAAAACACTCTATGGTTTTGAACACCTTCTTGGAAAAGAGATTGCTCAAATGGGTGCAAAGCAAATCGAGGAGCGTAATCGAGCGGTAAACTTTAAAGCTGATTGGAAAACATTAGTCGACATCCATGCCACCAGTCGATTGGCCATTCGAGTAATTCACCCCTTTCATAAGTTTCAAGCACGGCATGAACGCGATTTCTATAACCAAGCCCGTGTTTATCCGTGGGAAAATCACTTTTCAGTAGACCAAACCTTTAAAATTGATGTGAGGGTATTCTCAGACACCTTCACGCACTCCAAGTATATCTCACTGAAGCTCAAGGATGCCATTTGTGATCGGTTTCGAGACTTAACAGGAGACCGTCCCAACATCAATGTACAAGATCCAGATATTGTGTTTTCATTGGATATCAGGGATCAACAAGTACAGCTTGCCTTGGATGCTACAGGAGAATCGCTTCATAGACGAGGATTTCGAGACGACAGCCATGTGGCGCCGATGAATGAAATATTAGCTGCTGGGATACTTGCCAAAACCGAATGGAAACCCGATCTACCCTTTATTGATGGCATGACCGGATCAGGCACCATGCTCATTGAAGCACTTTACCGAGCGACCAAACAACATGCAAGTTGGAGTCGGAAGCGTTTTCCTTTTATGCAATGGCCAGACTATCCAAAGGGACTCTGGGAATCACAAAGAGACTATCATAAAGAGCAAGTTCATAATCACTATCCAGAAATCCTAGGTGTTGAGATTGATCGTGAAACGTATCGATCAGCCTATGACAACTTAGTTCGAGCAGGTCTTAGCCCTTTCCATTTTCTTAAACAACAAGACTTTTTCTCCTATAAGCCGAAACAAAAAGCCGGTATAGTTTTTCTCAACCCTCCCTATGATAAGCGACTATCCCTGGAAGATGTTCAAGAGTTTTATGGGAGTATTGGAGATCATCTCAAGCAGCACTTTACCGGGTGGGATGCATGGATTCTTGTAGGAAATCCCGTTGCGGCCAAAAGCATCGGCTTGCGATCAACCAAACGCCTAAAACTGTTCAACGGGTCAATCGAATCAAGGCTTATGCACTTCCCACTGTATGAAGGCAGCAAAAAATAGAACTTCAGCTTGCTAATAACAATTTAGCGTGTACAATTAAGCAATAATCTCTTCGTCGATATAGTTACTTTTCTACTATGATTTGTTGCAGACCTAGAATGCCTTTAATGGGCGTATTGTTTTTTTTGTTTTCAGCATGTAATGCTACGTCAACGTCGGAGTACAAAAGTTCTGACATCAGTCCAGAAGAATCACAGGCTATTGAAACTACAGAAATACCTGACTCCTCAGGAATTGCGGAAGACGATAATATCTTAACCATCAGTCAAAATGAACTAGAGCGTGATGCGTGGGTAGAATCCATGATTTCAGCAATGAATCTTAAACAAAAGCTTGGGCAATTTTTTATGGTGGACTTATGGCCTATGCAAGGCGAAGCCTCTATAACACATGCTATTCAGTCCATTAAAAACCATCACGTTGGAAGCATTATCGTTTTTAAAAGCCACCCGCATCAGATGCTTGATGTTATCAATCGAAGTCAAGAGGCTTCGACAATTCCTTTGTTGGTAGCTGTTGATGGAGAATGGGGTGTCGATATGCGGCTTGATAGCGTCATCGAATGGCCCTATCAGCTTGCTATAGGAAGTGCTACAGATTTTGACCCACTATATCAAATGGGAAAAGCCATCGCAAAAGAATGTTCACGCCTTGGAATCCATATAAATTTTGCGCCTGTTGTTGATGTGAACAGCAATCCGAATAATCCGGTGATTGGTTATCGTTCTTTTGGTGAAAACCCCTATCGCGTTGGACAAGCAGGATCTGCCTACATGAGAGGTATGCAAGATCATGGAATTATGGCTGTAGCAAAACATTTTCCAGGACATGGCGATACAGATTCGGATTCGCATAAAACGCTGCCTTCTGTTTTGCATGATCGAAACCGTTTGAATCAAATGGAATTACCACCCTTTCAACAATTGATTCAGGATGGCGTAGCCGGAATAATGGCGGCCCACCTATTTGTGCCTAATCTAGACAATCGTAACCAGCGTCCTACGAGCCTTTCATCGTACGTTTTAAAAGATTTACTCCGCGATTCGTTAGGTTTCGATGGTTTGGTATTCAGTGATGCACTAAATATGCAAGGAGCTAGCGGATACAGTGGCGCTGCCGAAGTAGCTTATCAAGCCTTTCTTGCAGGAAATGATATACTTGTTATGGCACAGGATATTGGAGGAACTGTTGCTCGTTTAGAGGAAGGTATTGCCCAAGGTGAAATAACGATGGATGAAATCCATCAACGGTTACGATTAATCCTACAAAAAAAATACGATGCTCAACTGCATCAGTATCAGCCCACCAATACAAGAAATCTTATCAATGATCTCAACCCCATTGAAAGTAAGAATACAGTAATCGATTTGTACCAGGCCAACATTACCTGGATACCTAACGCGGATGAACATAGTTCGAGCCTGCCACTGAGGGATAATCAATCCATTTACACGTTAGCCTTAGGAAGTAGCTCAAAACAAATCTGGCAAGATCGAGTAGGGGACTACATCCCAAGCGAATACCTTACCACGCAAACGTTCGAAAAGATATTGCCGTCACTTAGAAGCAATGACCACCTTGTTATTGGTATTCACAATCTTGGGAAAACACCCCCTAAGTTTGGTATGAGGGACTCCGATAAAGCATTGATAAGCAAAGTGAGTAATCGCTGTAAGGTTACGATTCTATTGTTTGGTCTTCCCTATGCACTGGAAAATATCCCAAATGACGTGAATGTTCTAATGGTCGGTGCGGATCGCCCGGAAGCACAAATCGCAGCGGTTAACGCAATACTTGGTAAACATGATGTCAATGGACGACTAGCCATCTCTACTGGCCAATGGCAAGAAGGCCAAGGAGAGGATTTGATGGGTTCGGGAATTCCTTTAGGCATCCCATTTAAAGTAGGACCTGACCCTGTTTCACTTGACCTTTTAAAGGCCTATGAGAATAAAACCATTAACACCAGAAGCGCACCTGGCGGAGTAGTCATGGTAAATCACCATGGAAGAAACATATATTCCAGTGCCTTTGGAAGTCATACCTATGATGAAAAGAGAACCGTCCTTGTTGGGGATTTATTTGATCTTGCCTCCATAACGAAAGTTGCTTCGACAACAATATGTGTCATGAAGTTAGTTGAGGATGGAAAGATAGATCTCGATAAAACCTTTGCGCACTACATGCCTGAATTCGAAGAATCACCCTGTGGCGGAGTTCGTCTGAGAGATGCCTTAATGCATCAATCAGGACTTCCTGCGTGGATTCCATTTTATGTAAGCAGCCTAGATCAGCGCGAAACGGTGTATTCGAATCATTGGCAAGCAGGATACAGCCAAAAGGTTGCCGACACCATGTTTATTCGAGATGATGTTAGAGAAGCTATATGGGATACCATTGCCATTCAGGAGTTAACGCCGGAGCCAACCTATAAATACAGCGACTTGGGCTTTCTTTTGCTTGGTCGGCTTATTGAGCGAGTAACGGGCGAACCATTGGATGCTTATGTCTATAACGAATTTTACTTTCCAATGGGACTTGAAAGTATGATGTTTAATCCCTGGCAATGGATTGACAGAGATCATATACTACCCACTGAGGATGATACCTTGTTTCGCAAGCAACTCCTTGATGGGTATGTACATGACATGGCCGCGGCTATGTTAGGTGGTGTTGCAGGTCATGCCGGACTCTTCTCCAATGCAGATGATTTAGCAAGTTTGTTTCAAATGCTACTAAACGGAGGTACTTGGCAAGGCAGAAGGTATTTGAGCGAATCTACTATTGACGATTTTACTCGCTGGCAGCGATATCCGGGGAATAACCGAGGGCTTGGTTTTCATAAACCTGACCGCGACTTTGACGGCGGTCCCACTTCGAATATTGTTAGCCTGGAAACATTCGGCCACACAGGATTTACCGGAACCTCCGTTTGGGCTGACCCAGTGGCCAACTTAATTTATATATTCCTATCCAACCGATGCTATCCTGACGCCTATAATCCAAACCTTGTTCGGCAAGGTATCCGGACCGATTTGCAAACGGAAATTTATGAAACCTTGTTTCGTTAAAAGCAAGTCTTAATCGTTATCTGATATATAATGCTTTGACTTGAAATACTGAATCACGTGGTATTTGAGATACGTCTCCTGAGCACGCATAGATTCAAAAGAAGGCAGGGGCTTATCCAATTCGAAGTGCGGCCAATCTTGGTTATCCTTTTGCTTCAACACATAATGTCCTCCAATACCCAAGGAAGTACAGGTCCCCACATGAATTAAATCGACTATTTCCTCCTTTGAAGGGTTTTCAGAAGCATGCGACACTTCATTAAGTCCAATAAGCAACAATACAGCTGTTAAATCTGGACGTTTACCGTGGTGATCTTTAACAAAACGTCGAACGGCAAACCACCCTTGTCGAACTTCTGCTTCAAAGTCCTTGGAATGGGTAATCAATTAATTGAGTTTGCTCTGCATCCAATCAATAACAGAGGCCAGAACTTCTTCAGCCATGGCATCTTGATGAATCTCGTGATAGCCATTTTCAACAGACAAAAAGGTTACGGAATCCGTATGAGCATCGGCAAACTTTTTCGATGCATCGTAAGAAGTCAAACGATCTGCATCGCCATGATACATAAAGGTTGGGACCTGATAATTGTAGTTGTCTGCCAACATATCCTGTCCTGCTTTTAATGCTGGGACCATCATCCCCGCCGTTACCACATCATGTATAAGCGGGTCTTGCCTGTACGCTTCACAAGCGGAATCCAAGGAAGATATAGCTTCCGTATCTAGTCCTGACTTCTCAGACCATTTAGGATAGATCTTGTGCATAAGATTCCCCATAAACAACTTCCAAGCTGCTGGTTTAAATCCAAGTTCTATCATAGGTGCACTCAGAATATTTCCAAGATAGGAAGATGGACTTTGTGGACCATCCGTGCGGTTTGTGTACGATAAAAGAACATTCCCGCCATAACTATGCCCAAATAAAAAGAAGGGAAGCTCAGGCCAACAGGTTTCTTTTCTGGAAACTAGGCTATCGATAACTTGATATATGGACTCATAACTTGGACATGCGCCGCGTTTCCCTTCGGATAATCCGTGGCCAAATAGGTCGATCGATAGCACATTAAAGCCTGCCTTATTCATCGTGTCCACAAAGGTGCCGCTATAGCGCCCAGAATGTTCCCCCATACCATGCAATAGAATAAGTGCTGCTTTTGCTTGCTCTACTTCCCATATTTGACCGTACAATGTTTGTCCTGCAATATTCGCAGTGTATTCCATGTGGTCTTTCATAAATACTGTTCGTTTTGTTTGTTCGGTACCTGTAAGATACAAAAGAGAGTCGAGGCCATAAAGACCCTTAACGCAATTATGACACGTTACTTTGTCAAACGTTGCAATCGAGCTCCTAGTCTATCAAAAAGCAGCACCATGGTTGGGACAACAACAAGGGTCAAAAATGTTGCAAAAACCAATCCATAGATTACCGCTCTTGACATAGGCCCCCAGAAGTCTACATTATCCCCTCCAAGATAAATTTGGGGGTTGATGTCACTTAACAGCGTATAGAAATTGATGTTAAATCCAATAGCCAGCGGGATCAGGCCAAGTATAGTGGTTATCGCTGTGAGTAGAACGGGTCGAAGCCTTGTTCTTCCGGCTTCGATAATGGCTTGCTTAATATCTCGATCACTCAGACGATCGGTCTTCTCTAGATCTAAATCACGTTTTTTTCGATTGCGTAACAAATTGGTATAATCGATCAATACAATAGCATTGTTCACTACAATCCCCGCTAAGGAAATAATTCCTATCATAGTCATCATCACCGAGAAATCCTCTCCGGTAATAGCCAATCCAAGGAATACCCCGATGAGACTAAATAATACAGAAAGCATGATAATGATCGGCGCCGCGATGGAATTGAACTGGGCGACTATAATTAAGAAAATACTGACCACAGCAATAAGAAGGGCTGTAGATAAAAACTCCATAGATTCCTCTTGTTCTTGCTGTTCTCCTGTGAAATCAACAAGATATCCGTTGGGAGTCTCAAGTTCATTTTCAAGTGTTGCCTCGATTTCCTGCATAATGTTATTGGCATTATACCCATCAAGCACATTGGAATACAGTGTGATCTGACGCTTTTGATCCTTACGGCGAACTGACCCATAAGTGGATGAGAAGGTTAACTCTTTAACCACTGATCGTATAGGAATAGACTTAACCTTTCCATCACTTTGGTCTCGGAAGGTGATGGTTTGATCAAGGAGTGCTTCGCGATCATACCGATATTCATCATTAAAGCGCAACGTGACTTGGTAGTCATCTTCGCCATCCTTAAACTTGCCGACGTCCTTTCCAAAAAGAGCCGTCCTCAAGTTAGAACCAATTTGAGCCGTGCTCAGTCCAAATCGCCTGGCTGCATCACGATCAACTTCAATAAGCAATTCGGGCTTTCCAATATCCAAGTCTGACTTTAACTCTTCAATACCTTGTATACCAGCATTCAAGATGATCTTTTTCGCCTCCTTTTGTAATGCTATGAGTTTATCAAAATCTTCACCGACAAAGGATATACTGATCGGGGGGCCTGCTGGAGGACCACTCGCCTCTTTATCCACCGTAATTTGAACACCTGGATGACCATATACGATACGGCGAACTTCTTCTAATATAGATCGTGTGCTTGTCCAATGATAGACAGTGTCGCCCTCATGAAGGACGACTTGGCCGGCAGTATCAAGCTTAGGCACATAACGATCAGCAAATTCAACAAATGAAATAGTGATTTTAGCCTTGTTTGGCGAAGCGCTTTGTTGTGTTGCGCTGTTCGGGTCCCCGGGATCGGATGTGCCCTCACCAACGTTGGTTAAAACGGCCTCTATGACATTGTTATGGGGAGCAAGTGCAGTCATAATCTCCTCTTCAACCAAATGAGCAAGGCTATCGGTTTTATCGATATCGGTTCCCGTTGGAAACTCGATAAACACATTGACCATATTAGGTTCTGGCTCCGGGAAAAAGATAACATTAGGCTGTCTCATTTGGAGTAAAACACCAGAGCCAATGAAAAGTAAAAACATGCCTATGAGTGTGAGATAGGGCATCCATCCTTTCAGCACAAAGGCAATCAATGCCTCATACTTGCGCTCTAAAAAGGGTAGTACTTTATATTGAAAGCCTAGAGAAAGTGGCCTTAAAACAAGCGTATTCAGCAGGGTAAAGAGGGATACTAATAAAGCAAGATTGGCAAATGTTCGTCCACTTGCTGCTTGTTCTGTAGACATCCCGTAGGCGGCATAGAGATGTACCAAAATACCGACGAGCCCAAAGCCTACAATGGTCCATTTCTTTGACCAAAGACTTTGCTTATCCTCCCTACGTTCAATCTTCATAAACAAGGAGGTCAATACAGGATTAATGACCAAGGCGACAAACAAAGAAGAAGTCAGCACAATGATCAAGGTAATCGGAAGGTATTTCATAAACTCTCCCATCATGCCCTGCCAAAAAATCATTGGAAAGAACGCAGCAAGTGTTGTGGCCGTCGAAGTGATGATTGGCCACGCTACTTCTCCCACTCCCTGCTTTGCAGCTTGGATAGGAGGTTTGCCAGCGGCCATTAAGCGATAGATATTCTCGACGACAACGATTCCATTATCAACCAACATTCCAAGGGCCAGAATCAAGGCGAAAAGAACCACTACATTCATGGTTACCCCCATTAAGCTCAATATCAAGAATCCCATGAGCATGCTTAACGGAATGGCGATCCCGACAAAGAAAGCATTTCGTAATCCCAAAAAGAATAAAAGCACCAAGACGACTAGAATCACTCCGGATATGATGCTATTTTCCAAGTTGGCCACTTGGGATTTTGTCACGCGAGAGGTATCCGCGGTTGTTGTAATATCCAGTGATTCGGGATAGTCAGCACTTGACTTGTAAGAGGCTATAATCCGATTAATCTTGTCAACTGCAGAGATTAAGTTTTCACCCGTTTTCTTTTTAACCGCAAGCGATACGACATTCGACCCATCAATTCGAGCATAGGATGTATTATCCATATACTGTAAATCGATATCAGCAATATCCCGTAGGTAGACTGTTTTCTGAAACTCCGACTTGACAACGATATCGCCAAAGGCCTCTGCTTCGTCAAACTCACCAACGATCCGTACCGTGCGACGCAAACCACCGGTTAATAGGTCCCCCGCCGAAATGGTTATGTTCTCTCGACCGATAGCCTGCTCCACATCATAAAAAGTAAGGCCCACGTCGTTCATGCGCTTAGGATCAAGCGCGATAAGGACCTCCTGTTCTTGGACTCCATTGATCTCTACTTCAGAAATCTCACGCAATGCCTCAAACTCATCTTGTAAGTATTCTCCAAATCCCTTTAAATCATCCAGTGATAGCGTATTGGAAGAAAGGTTGACCGTAATCACAGGAATCTCGGAAAAGTCGAGCTTGAAAATATTGGCTTGTTGGTCAAAGTCACTTGGGAAATTACCTTCTGCTCGATCAACGGCATCCTTAACCTCCTGAAGCGCATCATTGACATCAACATCAAAATTGAATTCAACTACGGTTGTTGTGTAATCCTGAACACAATATGACTTAATGTTGTCAATCCCATTAATCTGACTTATCTCTTTCTCGACCTCTCTTGTAATTTGATTTTCAATGTCAAGCGGTGCATTACCAGGATAGGGAATCCCAACATATACGGTGGGTTGATTGATTTCCGGATATTGCTCCTTAGGCATTGCCCGATAAGCCATGAGGCCTGCAAAAAAGATAATACCCATTAGAATGAGCACACTCGTCCGGTTATCTACCGAGAGACTAGTTAAACTAAATTCCTTGACTTTTGCCAAGGCCTTTGACGAAAGGCCCTTTTCTTTTTGCTTCATATCCTTCATGAATTCACTTTAGCGAAAGATGATCGATTAGTTTCGTGGACTTAGATAGACTCTATCTCCTTCGTCCACTCCTCTATAGTTTTCCGAAATCACTAAGTCTCCGACAGATAGACCTTCTCGTATTTCCCTTAGTCCTCCTAGACTAACGCCAAGCAGAACTCCTTGCTTAATCACCTCATAGCCACTTGACGTATCATCCTCCAAAGCATTTGCGAGGTAGATGAAATATTCATCATTTTCTTGCTGGACCAACTGTTCAGGGACAAAGAGGCTAGGTCCTTTAGTATATTGATTCATACGAATCTCTGCTAGCATATTATGCTTGATAAGATTGTCTTTATTATCTACTTTCAGTAAAACATTCACCGTTCTATTGGTAGGATTAATGACCTGACTCATATACCCTACAATGGCGATTCGCTCTAAATCAATTGTAGGAAAATAGACGGCCATCGTATCCCCTTCTTTTACTTGACTGATATACGTCTCGGGAATATCCATGGCTACTTCCATTTCTGTAAAATTGACAATACGTGCAATTGGGAATCCGGGACTAGCCACATTGCCAACTGTAGCATAGACCTTATCAACCACTCCAGAGATTGGGGTAGTTACCTTATTTTTTCCAATTCGCGTTTTTAAAGAGGCAATGCTACTCTCCAATACTTCTTTATTATTCTTTGCTTCGAGATATTGAATTTCAGTAGTCACATCTTGGTTATATAGACGCTCCTGCTTTTCAAAAGCAACTTGAGCCAAATTCAATTGGGTTTCTAGGGTATTGATCTCCGCTCGGATTAATGAGTTATCTAGATTGGCTATGGTTTGACCTTTTCGAACTTTCTGCCCCTCGTCCACCGAAATGGATTTAATCAAGCCTGCCATATCTGTCGACAGTTCAATAATATTAGGCGAAGAGGAGGCTCCAACTAAACGCACGGAATCCGAAGGGTCGGTTAGCTCAACCTCTATAAGAGTAACAAATATTTTAGAGGCATCTAAGGCCACTTCGTTTTGTGATGTGCCCTCCTGACTTTTGTCTGCTCCTTTATCTTGGCCACATCCAATAAAGCCTATTAGGCAGAGTACGATAGGATATACTACATATGTTCTCATAAAATACCTCTTTTTTGTTTCCAGTTAAACTTGGCGATGGCCAATTGATATGTTTTTTCTAGTATGTCTATTTCTGCTTCGATCATGTCCTGTTGCGCGGATATAAGAGCAAAAGAAGACCCTAAGCCTTCCATATACAATGCGTTTTCACGGCTATAAATCTTCTCACTTAATGCATAGTTTTCCATGGCTTGATCAAGCTGACTCTGCGCATTGTCAATTTCATTTGAAGTGGTCACTAGTCCGATATCAAATCCCTTTTGTAGACGTTCCATATCCAATTGATTTTGGCTTCTACGAAGTTCTCTTTGCTGAATTTGCATTTTTGCAGTACTCCCATCATAGATTGGAATGTTTACCGTAAATCCTAGAGTTCCGAAATCAAACCATCGGTAGTCTGACCCCGCCTTAAAAAAGGAAAAACTCGAACGCTGGGCAAGCACCCCATAATAACCAAACAAGTAGATACTTGGATAAAGTTGAGCGCGTGCCTGGGCAATATCATAAAACCTCAATTGGTCATTAATCTCAAGAACCCGGTACTCGGGCAAACTGGTATACTGATAGGTCGCTAAGTGATCTAAGCTTTCTTCGGCATAGTGCTGGATGCTGTCCTCTAGAAATAGCACAGCATCTGGCTCGATATTCATGACATATCGCAAATTAGCCATAGCATTGAATAGATTGACTTCCGCGTAATCAATTTGGGTATTGATTTGATCAATACTCAATGTTAAACGATCTAGGGTTAGCGATTCCCCTAAGCCCTCATCATAAAGCTTTTGATTTAGATCTAATCCTTCTTGAAGCAGGGTGCGACTCGCCTCCAATTGTTGAATAAACTCCCGGATATACAAACACTGTAGATAGGCAGGAGGGAAAACATCTTTTATGTTTTTCTCACTTAGTTTCTCGCGGGCATCCGCCATATTCAAGATGGATTTTCTCGCCTGTAGCCCATAGAGATAGCGTGCATCAAACACAAGTTGATTGAGCTCGGCTTTGGCCGTTGCTGCATGAGGCTGAGTAAAAATCGCCTCAGCGCTTGGCGAGCCTGGGAAAAATGAGTTTTCAGGGATTACATTGACCTGCTGTTGAAAATTCCAATTGTAGTCAAGGTTGGCGTTAATCTTAGGGAAGCCTTCTGTCATCACTTCATCAGCCTCGTAGCGCAGAATCTGCGCATCCATCTTTGTGTATTGCACATCAATACTTTGAGCAACGGCAATCTCTTGGGCACTTTCCAGGGTTAAATGCAGCGTATCTTGAGCGATTGCATTGGGGTCAAAGCAACAGCAGAGGATTAAGGTTAGTGCTGTAATCTTATAAAACGGTTTCATCAATTAATTCATTTTGTTGAGTTCGCAGGTAGTCCCACCCTTTCGCGTTTAGTATGCCGTGAAGATGATAAGAGAGGGTCTCTTTAAATCGAAGGTAAATGGGGACTTCATCAAGTACACCGCGCTCTTCGTGCATCACCGCATCAATATTGTGCAGATAGAGATAGAGTATAACTCGGTTATTGATATTCTTTCGATAAAGGCCTTCGCGTTTCCCTCGTTCTAAATTTTGCAAACAATATTTAGTGACCTTACTCGACCTAAACTCCTCGAAAATCTTCCAACTGTTGTGGTAGTACTTTTCAAGTTCATACAGTACACCAGCTTTTAAGGATTGTAAATCATTAGAAACAATATCAAATTGACCAAGTAACTCATCCACCGCATTTTCGCTTGAATTTCGCACTTGCTCAAGTTGCTTCACGTGATCATCAAAGTGCAATGCTAGCGTTGCATTGATCAATGTCTCCTTACTCGAAAAATTTTCATAGAGCGTTTTCTTAGAAACTCCGCACCGTTCTGCTAAATCATCCATGCTGATTGACTTGAAGCCAAAGCGCATGAAATCGCTCTTTGCGGTGAGAAGAATGCGACTCACTACGGGACTATGTTCAGTTTTTAACGAAGACATTTTGCAATCGTGATGCGAAGATAACACGATGGAAACTTTTTTTGTTCATAAAGTTTCCTAAAAACTTTCACAGACCATTTACACAAAAGCATTGGGAATATCAATGAATTCTTCGTTATTTGGCACAAAGTTTGAAAAGACCACTTGACTAAAAATTTAACATGAAATATTTATCGCTACTTTTCGCCGCTGTTGTTATGTTCTCAACAGCGCAAGCTCAGGCTACAGACCTCAACCTGGTATCTGAAGGAGAGGAAGAAGTTCTTGTCTTCGAATCGATGACCATCGATTATGGCACCGTTACAAAAGGTGATCAAGATGCAGCAACTAGACTCTTCACCTTCACCAACAAAGGAAATAGCCCTGTTATCATTAGTAACTGCAAAGGATCGTGTGGATGTACTGTTCCAAAATGTCCCGATGCACCCGTTATGCCAGGGGCAACAGGAGAAATCAAAGTGAAGTACGACGTAAATCGTGTGGGTCCATTTACTAAAAACGTAACCGTAAACTATACCTACAATGGAGAATCTAAAACAGTTCGCCTAACGATTAAAGGCACTGTAGAGCAGTAGTTACTAATTCACTACACATCAAATAAAAAAGGGGGCGTTTGCCCCCTTTTTACTTTTAATCACTTTCTATTACTCAGCTTCTACTCCCCCGTCGTCCTCAAAGCCAAAGTAGGCATTACTTATTGCTGCGATGCGGGCATCAACTTCTGGCATCCATTCAATCAACTCACCTTCCGCTTGTCGCTCATTTAGGCCGGCTGCCACTCGATCCATTCCGCTTAATGCTACATTACTTACATATTCACCACTCGCATTATTTAGATAGTACTCGAAAAAATCTAGACCGCGCATAACCGCGTCACGATCAAGCCCTGCAAGTAGTTTAGAATAATAATACATAGCGTAGTATGTCTGGTACTCGCCATTTTCACCATTGACATAATTTTCAAAGTAGTCCTGATACTTTGCATCACGGCTTTGCGCATAGATTGTACCCACAGCATCTAGCATGGTGTAATTTGTTGTATTCTGTTCTTTTTCAGCATACGGTAGTGCTTTATCCAAATCAATATCTGCCATGGCCATCATGGCTTCCGCAGTAACTGCAATAGAAGGAGAAGACAACGCTTTGGTAAAAAAGTCTCGGTGTGCGTTCGCGTCGACAGCTACAAGAACCTTTAATGCCTCTGCCTGCACTGCATAGTTTGAATCACTTGTCGCCAGACCTTGAACTAAAGCAAGTACTTCAGAGGAAAAAAGATTGCTTGGATCGGCGTCAAACTCCACAGCGTAGCCTACTGACTCATTCATTGACTCAAGCACATTGAGTCGATTCTTATGAAATGCATCCTTTAATCCGACTGCATAAAACATATTTAACGAGTCATCATCATATATGTTAAAGTAGAGCTTGTTGAAGGCCTTAAAACGAGCATAAGCCCAAGGAGCATTTGTCATTTGATTCATATACATTGGAATATGACTGGCATTATATCCCGTGTATTGGTCCCACTCAACTAACAATTCACCTCTTGGATCTATAAGAATATCATTGTGGCCATTTAGGAAAACCCAATCCATATAATCCTCCAAGAAAAATGTACTCATTTCATACTCACCAGATGCCTCTGAATAGATAGCATAAGGAATTGAAAGGTTGTATAACAATGTATCCTCCGCCGAGGCATATTGAGTGAATGTTAGATCGGTTACAGGCTCACCATAATCGTCATAGGTATGACTTATAGAATACTCCACAATAGGATGCCCTGATGCAAAAAACCATTGGTTGAAAAAAGGCATAAAATCTCTACCTGTTACATCCTCAAAAGCCATACGTAACTCATGGATTTCAACGTCAGAATAAGCATTGTCAACTAAATACTTATTGAGGGCCGTATAGAAGGCCTCATCACCTACTTCTGCACGAAGCATGTGCAGGATGGCACCACCCTTTTCATAGGAATGTCGATCGAACATATCGCCTGGCAAATCATGATCATAACGAATAAGATCAACCTGCTTACTTTGTGCCTCGTCAAAATAGGATAACCGATCATCTAACCGTTTAAAGTCGGCATCATCAGCACCGTATTTATGCTCTCTCCACATAACCTCGCCATAGGTAGCAAAGGATTCATTGAGTGGGATATTCGCCCAAGACTCGCAGGTTACTAAGTCCCCAAACCAATGATGAAAAAGCTCATGGGAGACAATATCCTCAAAGTCTCCATCCAGTTGTTCTCGGGCTGTTTGCTGAACAAAATCTCCAAAGATGACAGCTGATGTGTTTTCCATTGCTCCCGAGACAAAATCACGTACTACAACCTGATGGTATTTGTCCCAAGGAAAGTCATAACGCAAAACATCGGAGAAAAAACTCAACATCTCAGGGGTATTCTTGAAAATTCCTCGAGCATTATCCTCATACTCATGTTCCACGAAGTAATGAACGTCAATATCCCGCCATGTATCTTTTACCACGGCATAATCACCAATACTCAGCATAAAGAGATAGGGCGCATGCGGTAAATCTTGCTTCCAATAATCTGTTCTTGTCCCATCACCATTTTCTTTACTATTGACTAGCAAGCCATTCGATAGCGTAACAAAACGATTGTCAACTGTTACAAAAACCTCTTGAGTACAGCGTTCATTGGGTTTATCAATTGTAGGAAACCAGACGGAATTTGATTCGGGCTCTCCTTGAGTCCAAATCTGTGTAGGTTTATTGGGATCTTCTCCCCGTGCATTAATAAAATATAGCCCGCGATCATCCTCAATCGCATCAGAGGCCGTATTCATTTCCAATTCCGAAGGCTTTGCAGTATACTCCACGACTATCGTGATATTCTCCCCTCGAGAAACCTCCTCTTCTAATAGTATGGTTACCTGTTGACCGTCATAGTTAAAAAATGCCTCTTTATCGTTTACCATAATCCCATGAAGGTCCATTCCTTTCGCATCCAAGACAACTTCATTTTGACTGTAGAAATACGGGGTTAGGGTGAGTTCCGCCTCACCTAGAACGTATTCCATTTCCATATCAAAGCCAATGTCTAGCCGGGTATGAAGGAGATCCCAGTGCCGAGTGGCAGAGGACTGAAAGTTTTCCTTGACAGGAGGCATATAATCCTCCTCATCATCGTAATAAAAGTCATCGCCTTCTGTCGGATACAAAACTTCATATTCCCAGGAATAAACATCCTTTCCTGTTTTACACGAGGACAGAAATGCCAAAAGAATAGAAAACGATACGACGTGTACAAGGTTAAATCTCATTGTAAAAGTTATTTTCGCTAAACTACTAATGAATTCGTTGATTCCGACTATTCTAACGGAAATCAAGCGTTAAAGATTTTATTATGAAATGTATTATTGAACATAACGACATAACCATCGACTTGGGCAACGATACAGAGACTTCATGGGAATTAGTAAAACCCGGAGTCTATCGATGGATTCATCCGCAAACCAAAAAGCTAACACTTGCCCATGTCCTACACATTGATCAAAGTAAAAAAACAATAACCTTCTCCATTGACGGGAAGGACCTAGGTCTCAGATATCAAGATCAATGGGATGTGCTGCTTGAAAAAATGGGCTTTGACTCCGAGGAGTCGACACAAAATCAACCACTAATTGCCCCTATGCCAGGTCTCGTCCTCAGTGTGGAAGTGAAACCAGGTGACGTGGTGCAAAAAGGCCAAGCATTGGTCAAGCTTGAAGCCATGAAGATGGAGAACTTACTCAAAGCGCAGACCGACAATCAAATCGTTGCTAAAGTCCATGTGAGCCAAGGAGAAAATGTCGAGAAAAACAAGGTGTTGATTGAGTTTCAATCAAACTAGTGATTTCGGAACATCGATAGAAACCCATCAAAGAACGACTTGTCTGAGGCTTGACTTTCTACTGAAGCTCCACCGTCATCGTCCAGGTTTTGAATAATCTTTTTCGTTGAAGAAGATACAGATTTGGGGATGAAAACATTGACATAAATCAGTTGGTCGCCCTTGCCATAGCCATTGACTGATGGGAAACCTTTACCCTTTAAACGGAAAATCTTACCCGAAGGGGTTCCACTTGGTATTTTAATCTTCGCACGCCCCGTTAGCGTTGGCACTTCAATTGACGAGTTCCCATTAACCATATCAGGAAAGCTCACCAATAAGTTGTATAGTACGTTTTGTCCGTCACGCACAAAATCTTCATGCGGAATTTCATCAATGACCACGATAAGATCACCGTTAATCCCACCATTTGGCCCTTCATTACCCTCACCCCTAACTGACAATTGCATGCCTTCTTCAACCCCTGCGGGCACATCAATGGTTACGACTTGCTCTTCTCTTTTTTGACCGTTAGCATCTGTACCTGCTGGTCGATTACTGACTACTTTCCCTGATCCATTGCAGTTTGCGCAAGTTTGTGTCGTTCGCATTTGACCTAAAATTGTATTGGTAACACGCATAACACTCCCCTGTCCGTTACACACCGAACAGGTTTCATAGGTCAGTCCTTTGGCATTGACCAAGCGCTGTATCTTGATTTTCTTTTCAACACCGGAAGCCATTTCTTCGAGCGTTAACTTGATCTTGACTCGAAGACTTGATCCCTTAACTACACGCTGACGGCCGCCTCCGCCGCCTCCAAAAAAGCTTCCAAATCCGCCGCCTCCACCGTCACCAAACAAATCGCCAAAACGAGAGAATATATCTTCGAAGTCCATTCCACCATGGCCTCCACCGGCACTCCCTTCAAACGCTCTATGACCGTATTGATCATATCGAGCTCGCTTTTGCTCATCACCAAGAACCTCGTAAGCCTCAGCAGCCTCTTTAAATTTTTCTTCTGCAGACTCGTCGCCTTGATTGCGATCAGGGTGATACTTTAATGCCGTCTTTCGATAAGCCTTCTTGATCTCGCCTTGACTTGCCCCTTTGTCCACTCCGAGTACCTCGTAAAAATCTCGCTTCGCCATATTACTTTCCTACTACAACTTTCGCATGACGGATAAGTTTACCATTCATGGTATATCCTTTCTCAACCACATCCACCACCTTACCTTTCATTTCAGGGTCAGCTGGAATTTCTGTAAGCGCCTCGTGCAATGCATCATCGAATGGCATTCCATAAGCCTCAATTGCCTCAACGCCCCGCTTTTTGAGTACGCCTGCTAACTTTTGATAGATAAGTTGCACACCTTCCGACTCCAGTTTTTCATCGGCATTCGCCTCACTTGTTTCCATCTGCATTGCCCGCTCAAAGTCATCAACCACTGGCAAGATATCAAGGATGACATCTTTTCCTGCCGTAGAAAACCATTCTTGCTTTTCACGCGCATGACGACGCTTGGCGTTATCAAAATCAGCAAACATCCGTAGATATTTCTCCTTTTGTTGAGCCAATTCAGCCTCTAACAAGGCAATGCGTTCTTCAGGGCTGGCCTCAGAAGCACCCTCATCAGCATCCTCTGTATCGTCTAGCGAAGAATCTTCCTGTGCTTCCTTCTCTGTAGAAGACTCATGTTGATGCGCTTGTTCCTCGTGATTTATTTGATCTTTTTGATCTTTCTTTGTCGCCATACTAAAGTGTTGCGTCTAGTTTCTCAAATTCCTTGCTAAACTACAAATCACGCCATAATGGCAGACTACGCCTTTACCTTCGTTCGATATGAGCTCCTAATGCTTTCAGGCGATCATCAATAAATTGATAGCCTCGGTCAATTTGATGAATGTTGGATATACGGCTTGTGCCATCGGCAGAAAGTGCTGCAATCAGAAGGGCAACCCCTGCTCGAATATCAGGGCTACTCATCATAATACCTCGGAGGTTGCGTTCTCGATTCATACCTATTACCACTGCGCGATGAGGGTCGCAAAGAGTAATTTGGGCTCCCATATCCTTTAGCTTATCGACAAAGAAAAGCCTGCTTTCAAACATCTTCTGATGAATGAGTACACTTCCTTTGGCTTGTATGGCTGTAACCAAGACTATAGAGAGAAGATCCGGTGTAAAATTCGGCCATGGAGCATCATAAATCGTAGGGATAGAGCCATCGATCAATCGTTGAATTTCATAATGATCTTGTTCTGGTATTACGATATCATCTCCATCACGTTGTACGTTGATTCCAAGGCGTCTAAATGTATCGGGTATCTGACCAAGTTCGTTGTACGCGACATCTTTAATGGTAAGCGCACTTTGCGTCATCGCGGCCAAACCAATAAAACTGCCAATCTCAATCATATCGGGAAGCAGTCTATGCGCACAGCCTTTGAGTTCTTCCACCCCTTCAATGGTTAGTAGATTCGACCCGACACCTTGAATTTTAGCTCCCATCGAGATGAGCATTTTACAAAGCTGTTGTAAGTAAGGCTCACAAGCTGCATTGTATATAGTGGTTTTGCCCTTAGCCATAACAGCCGTCATAATGACATTGGCTGTCCCAGTGACCGAAGGCTCCGTCATAAACATATCAACGCCTTGGAGGTTATCAGCCTTGACTCGGTACATAATTTCTTTGGTATCGAATTCAAACGATGCTCCGAGTTGTTGAAAGCCTAGAAAATGGGCATCTAACGGACGTTGACCAATTTTATCTCCACCGGGCTTAGGAATGAAAGCTTTTCCGAATCGAGAAAGTAAAGGTCCCATAATCATAATCGAACCACGTAACGATGCCGCGCGCTTTCTAAAATCATCACTACGCATGTAGTCGATATCGATATTTTTTGCACGGAAAGTATAGGTATTCGTTGATTGTTGTTCTACTTCTACCCCGATTGCTCTTAGCAAATCGATCAGAGCCAAAACATCTCGAATATGTGGAAGATTGCTGATTACCACCTCTTCAGAGGTAAGAAGCACCGCACATACTATCTGCAATGCTTCGTTCTTTGCCCCTTGAGGAATTATTGAACCTTTTAATTTATGCCCACCCTCAACGATAAATTCTGCCATAACGTGTTAGTTGTTGGCTAGCAAGTTAAGGTCTTTTTCTCAGCGATTATGGCGATTATTATTTCGTTTTCCACCACGTTTTCTGCGGTGTTTAGAAGCATATCCAGAAGATTCTACTTTTACGTCGACTTCTTCGAGTTTTACCTCGTCAGCCAAGGTTAGTTTACCCTCTGAAAGTCGATTCAAGTCATTTTTAATCACCTGGTCGCTCACGTGGCCTCGACTCCACTTTACACTGACAAGTTTCATGTAGTTGGCAATAATCAATTTACCCTCTTCCTTTTTCTCCCCTTCCTCCATGGCAGAAACCTTTTGGACAAGCTGTACAATGTGGCTTCCATAGTGTCTTTCCTTGGCATTTGTTGTGGGGTACACCACTTGATTTGACGAGGCTGTTTCCTCTGTTTCTTCCGAAGGAACACTGCCTTCTGGTGCAAATTCCACGAGACTGCCTTCTGCAATAATTCCAATGTGCTGCCAGAGTTTCGTTTTATAATCTTCCATTGAACGTACAGAAGGATTAAGCTGAGACATTACTTGAACAATGAGTTCAGCCCACTTCTTTTTTTCTTCATTGTCGGACAAATCCTTCGCATAGTTTGCCATATGTTGGACGTTACGTCCATACTCTCGAAGCCTTAAGGCTGTTTTATCAGTATTATATTCCATGAAAATCGTTCGTAAACAACGAAGCTAGCATGTAGCTCCTATTCTGCGACACAAGGTAACGAATTCCATTGAATTACGCGGTAAAGGGCTTTTGACGCTTATTCGAGAATTTTAAGTTTAGCAAACTTAAGAATGAGCTTCTTCTCTCCAACACGAGCAAAATGAACACGGGCTGCACGATCTCTTCCGTGTGCTTCAATCGATAACACTTCACCCTCTCCAAATCGTTGATGAAGCACACGTTGTCCTTGCTGTAAGGTTGAAGTATCGTCAGGCACAAAGGAAGGGTCGGAATGTTGGACCGGAGCTTTGCGGCGAATCGTAGTCTTTCTAGGAACTTTATACGTGGATTTTGCAGGGTTTGGCTGAGATGATGGAGGAGGACTCCCTTGATTTCTTACCGCAAGAACATCCCGAGGCACTTCATTAATAAACCGACTTGGGTCACAAAACTGCAAATTACCAAAACGATAACGAGTATTGGCAAAGGAAAGGGAGAGTAGTTTCTCTGCACGAGTTACTGCCACATAGAATAGTCGCCTCTCCTCTTCCAAATCTTCGCGATCATAAATAGACATTTGATTCGGAAAGAGACCTTCTTCCAACCCAACGACAAATACTACAGGAAATTCAAGGCCTTTTGCTGAATGGATGGTCATAAGGTTTACAGCCGGTTCATCGGACTTCTCATTCTCATCACCCGTTAACAAGGCAATATTCTGGAGATACGCACCGAGGCTTCTATCATTAGAAAAATCTTCTCCGTCTCGAACCGTGTCTTCTTCAACAAATTCTTTAATCCCGTTGAGCAATTCTAAAATGTTTTCATAGCGACTAATACCCTCTATTGACTTATCTGCATTAAGCTCGGCTAAAATCTTTGTTGTCTTAGCTATATGAAAGGCTATATCATAAGCATTCTTCTTGTCGAGCATGGTTTGGAAACTCTGGATAAGGATTCCAAAGGCTTGAATCGACGCTCGAGACCGTCCCAAATCCTCAAATTCATCCGCTCTTGCTACGACATCCCACATTGTTGTATCCAGTGCATTGGCTTTAAGGTTGATACGCTCAATAGTAGTAAGTCCAATTCCTCGCTTAGGATAATTGATCACCCGTCGAAGCGCTTCCTCATCATTTGGATTGACTAGAAGGCGCAAATAGGCTAAAAGATCTTTGACTTCTTTGCGCTGGTAAAAGGAAAGGCCTCCATAGATACGGTAGGGAACATTCAGTCTTCTCAGCGATTCCTCAAATGATCGAGACTGTGCATTGGTCCGATACAGTATCGCAAACTTGTCTTTTTGAATTTGTTGCTGTAAGCTGAGCTCAACGATTCGATCAGCGACAATTTTTCCCTCTTCATTATCGCTTGCTGCCCGAAAAATCTCAATGGGATTACCCTCTGCATTGGATGTCCAAATTTCCTTTGGAATTTGACTTCTGTTTTCCTTGATGATGGCATTAGCCGCTTTAACTATGGCCTTCGTTGAGCGATAATTTTGTTCAAGCTTAATGGTTTGTAACTCAGGGAAGTCCCTCTCAAAATTTAAGATATTATCAATGGTTGCGCCGCGAAACGAGTAGATGCTTTGCGCGTCGTCCCCTACCACGGTTATGTTATGATGAACGGCCGCTAATTTCTTTACTATGGCATATTGAGCAACATTAGTGTCTTGAAACTCATCGATAAGTAAGTGCTGAAAACGGTGCTGATAACGGTACAACGCATCAGGAAAGGCGTTTAAAATTTTATAAAAATTGACCAATAAGTCGTCAAAATCCATCGCACCTGATTGGTGGCACTTTTTGACATATTGCTCAAAAAGAAACCCTGTTTTGGGCCGACCCGAACTAAGGTCTTCGGATTGAATCTCTGGATCTTCCTGATAGATGTCATAGGTCAGCAAGGAATTCTTCGCTTGAGAGATCCGGCTAAACACTTGATTAGGCTTGTATTTTTTTTCGTCCAAACCATATTGCTTGACCAATCCTTTAATCACACTGCGGCTATCTGCTGTATCGTAGATGGTAAAATTGGAAGGATATCCAATACGTTGTCCTTCGACACGTAAAATGCGAGCAAACACCGAATGGAAAGTCCCCATGTAGAGATTTCGTGCCTCATCCCCACAAATTTGGGCAATTCGAGAACGCATTTCCCCTGCTGCTTTATTGGTAAACGTCAAGGATAAAATAGAAAATGGATCGACTCCTTGTTGAATTAAATGCGCTATGCGATAGGTTAAGACCCGTGTTTTCCCCGACCCTGGGCCGGCTACAATCAGTAGGGGGCCTTCTTGATGAGTTACTGCTTCACGTTGCGGGTCATTTAATGCATTTAAATAGCTCTCCACGGCTGCAAAGTACTTCCTAAAGCGGACCTCTTAAAATGATTCTATGACATAATTATTCACAGTGATAAACAAATGACTATATTGATGTCCTTCTTGAGCAACAAAGTATGTGTCTCAGTGTTAAATCCTAGACTTCCTTACAAGAATAAAGAGTGAATTCAGACCAGTTTATACGCATCGAAGGAGCGCGGGCTCATAACCTAAAGGATGTAAGCTTAGATATTCCTAGAAATGAACTAGTCGTCATTACAGGGGTAAGTGGAAGTGGAAAGTCGTCGCTTGCCTTTCAGACCATTTATGCCGAAGGGCAACGCAGATATTTAGAAACGCTCTCAAGCTACGCCAAGCAGTTTATGGGAGGGATGGAACGACCTGAAGTGGACAGCATAACAGGGTTAAGTCCGGTAATCGCTATCGAGCAGAAGACGGTGAATAAAAATCCTCGATCAACAGTCGGGACAATTACAGAAATCTATGACTTCCTCAGGCTGTTGTATGCTCGGGCGGGTAAAGCGTATTCCTATCATACCGGCAAAGCTATGCAGCGCTTTACAAGAGATCAGATTATAGAGCATTGCCTAGAACATCTGGTTGGAGAAAAAGTAATTATGCTGGCCCCCCTGGTACAATCTAGAAAAGGGCACTACCGAGAGCTTTTCGAGGGCTTACATAAAAAAGGCTTTTTAAAAGTCCGCGTAGACGGTGTGATTGTAGAAATCACCGAAGGAATGCAACTCGATCGATATAAAGTCCACGATATTGAAGCTGTCATCGATCGAATCATTATCCAAGGAGGTGAGAAAGAAAATCGCGTACGGGAAGGAATAGATCAAGCCTTAAAGATGGGCGATGGACTCGTAATCTTTCACTTGCTCTCGGAGAAAAAAGACTTAATCTTTTCACAGCACTACATGTGTATGGATACAGGCATCTCCTATGCCACACCATCTCCTAATACCTTCTCGTTTAACTCTCCATATGGGGCTTGCCCTTCCTGCCAAGGACTTGGCGTTGTGAAGCATGTCGACCTTAAAAAAGTCATTCCTAATCCTGCAAAAACCATTTTTGAAGGAGGTATCGTGCCTCTTGGATCTCATAGAGATGTTACCCTCTTTCGACAGGTCAAGCGCATAGCCAAGCGCTACAACTTTAAAATCAATGAGCCCATAGCCGATATCCCTGAAAAAGCGCTTAATGTGTTGCTTTACGGCAATGAAGAGGGATTAGTCAAAGAATCAACCGTCTACTCTAGTGGAGACAAGTGGTATTCGCTTAAAGGTCATGGCATTGTCGGAATGCTAACACGATGCCTTCAAGTCACCTCCAGTGATGGTATTCGAAAGTGGGCTGAGGAGTTTATGGTGGAAGAGGTGTGCTCATCATGTGAAGGATTTCGTCTTCAAAAGGAATCCCTATGGTTTCGATTTGACAACCTACATATAGGCCATCTAGCTCAATTGAACCTACATGACCTTAAAACCACGGTCGAAAAGATGGCCTCCTCGATGGATGAACGGCAATTTCATATCGCCGAAGAAGTAGTAAAAGAAATATTAGATCGAATCGGCTTCATGCTTGATGTAGGTCTTGGTTATTTGACCCTTAACCGGGTCACTCGTTCTTTATCAGGAGGCGAAGCGCAACGTATACGATTAGCAACTCAGATAGGCTCTGCTTTATCTGGAGTCACTTATATTTTGGATGAACCCTCCATTGGATTACATCAACGAGACAACGAGCGATTGATCAAATCCCTGCAACGGCTCGTAGAGGCTGATAATACTGTGATTGTTGTAGAGCATGATAAAGACATCATGCTCGCGTGCAATCACCTCGTTGACATTGGGCCTGGAGCGGGAGTATATGGTGGGGAAATAGTGGCCTCAGGAAAGCCTAAGCAGTTAAAATCCAAAAAGACGATTACCTCCGATTATCTCTATGGACGCAGTCAAATAGCAATTCCCAAAGAACGACGAGCTGTTGACTCTGATCGAATGATTCACATCAAAGGAGCGAGAGGAAACAACCTTAAAAACGTTGATTTATCCATTCCTTTAGGCGTTTTCACATGCGTTACTGGCGTATCAGGGAGCGGAAAGTCAACCCTTATCAATCAAACCCTTTTTCCCCTAACGCATAACTATGTGTATCGCGGTAAACGAAAAGTTATGCCTTACGATAGCATCGAAGGGCTAGACCAGATTGATAAGGTTATTGATATTGATCAAAGCCCCATTGGGAGAACGCCTCGCTCGAATCCTGCCACCTACATCAAACTGTTTGATGAAATTCGAAGCTTGTTTGCCCAATTACCAGAATCAAAAATTCGTGGCTACAAACCCGGTCGATTTTCCTTTAATGTCCAAGGTGGACGGTGCGAAACCTGCAAAGGAGCAGGATTGCAAACCATTGAGATGAACTTTCTACCCGATGTCTATGTAGAATGTCCTACATGCAGAGGACAGCGATATAATCGAGAAACCTTGGATGTTCGTTACAAAGGGAAATCGATTAATGACGTACTCAATATGAATGTCGAAGAAGCCGTAGAGTTTTTCGAGGCCATACCAAACATATATCGCAAAGCAAAAACCCTCCTCGACGTTGGATTGGGTTACTTACGATTAGGCCAGCCTTCGACCACAATTAGTGGTGGAGAAGCTCAACGTGTGAAGCTTGCTGCCGAGCTTTCTAAAAGAGATACTGGACAGACGTTATATATTCTAGATGAGCCAACCACCGGACTTCATTTTAACGATATAAAAATCCTTCTTCACGTTCTTCAAAATCTTGTAAACAAGGGAAATTCTGTCATCGTAATTGAGCACAATATGGATGTCATAAAGGTCGCAGATCACATCATTGATTTAGGCCCAGAGGGAGGAGAAGGCGGAGGTCAAATTCTGCTTGAAGGAAGTCCAGAATATGTCGCCTCTCAAACCAAGACAGGGCACACCGCTCGCTTTCTTTCTAAGGAGTTAGAACAGGCTACTTCAGGCAAGAAATAGCCAATAAATCCCATGTAAATCCAAGGCATTTCCGGGGAACTCTTACGCCTTGCATTTTCGTATCATTACGAATATTTACAAATCATTGCAAGGAACATTCAGGATGCTTGGACAATGCAATTCATTGAATATACGATGGTGTGCTTGAAACGAACTGATTAGAAGTTTGACAGATTAAATCGCAGGGTAATTCCAGCCTGTGTCGTCGTGCTTGGGAAGGACGCAAAGGTCTTTGGAAGGGTCTTCTGGCGGTTCAAGAAAATGCGAATATTGAGCTGCTTATTAATCACGTAATCAATCGATGGATTGGCGGCAATAATTCGTGATCCTGCCGTTGGTCGACTCTGTCCTTGATCAATCAAATGATTGACTGTGACCTGATCTCGAATGGAGATATCAAATCGCAGGTTTAGATCATTATGAAGGATGGTCCGCTTGCCCTTAAATTTGAGCCAATTGAGTGTTAAGCCTTTTACTTTATATCCTAATCCTACGGTAAATCCAGACGTCCTGTTTTCGATCATTTGATAGTCTGAAAAGTTCATTGTCAGTGTTCGCGACGATTTGTAATCTACCTTGGCAATAATCCCATTCTTAAAGGTCATATCCACCCCGATTAATGGATTTAACTGCTCATTAATGATCAGATTGGGTATAGTGTACAGGGTAAAGAAGTTTCCATTTAATGAATCTACGGTAGATCCCCCGTCAATCGCGCCATTCCCGCTATAATCAAAATTCGTTTGGAAGGAGTTTATGGTAACGGTAGACTGATAGCCGTGACTTATGCTAAAGTTCGAGAAGATATCCTTAGCCCAAGGGAAGCGACTGAGGCCATTGTACGTGATTTTCCAATTAGGTTTTGGTAAGGCACGCAATGGATTGAGTCCTATAGCACGGGCATCTTTACTTTGATATGCCGCTAAGAAAGCTGGGATAAGAACATCTTGCTGGACCGGTCCATAGCCCTCATTAAACGATGGATTCGCTCCGTTAACGGTATCACTTGGGTTGACGTATACCCCATTAGAATTAGGATTGCCTGCAGCTAATCGATCTGAGACTATCGCGCGATTATCCAAGAAGGCTGTAAAGGATTCATTGACCCAATTCTCATCAAACTGTTGGAACATGGTCTTCCATGAAACTGTGCTGACCGTGAAGCTTCCAATATCAGCTGGCACATAGTGGGCAAAGTCGTCTTCAAAGCCGGTTGTCGTCTTAAAGAGCTGGCTGTGGTTTTGAGAATAGGACCGATTCATCGTTAGATCAATCTGTAAATCTCTCCAGGGTTCAAGGGTCGCCCTAAAGTCTAACGACTGTAAGTAGTTCTGCGCAAACTTCTGATTTAAAAGGGTATCGGTAGAGATATTGCCTTGCTGCGCCATATTCTCTATCCACGCATCACGTTGCAAGGGATCAAAGCCATTACCCAACACAAATCCTGGTTGACCACCAAAGACGAAGTCATATCCTGGCGATTGGAGGTTTCTGTCATGGCCAAAGAAACTTGTAGACGGCATATATCCAGCGACTAACGTACTTCTGGTTTCTCTGTAAGTAGCGGATACTCTTCGTACCATTAGCAGCGGCTGTACACTAATGTTTTCGCCGAAGTTGGCCGGTTTGCGCTGTTTTCTGCGATCCTTTTTACGTTTTCTAATCTGTTCTTTAAAGGATTTAATCGATGCCTTAGCCTCGCCAATCTGTTGAACACGCTCCTCGTCTGTTAATGAGGTATCTGCTTTGATTTCTTTCAATGCTTCCTTTGCCTTTTCCAATCGTTCTTGGAGTCGCTCAATATCATTATCAATACGTTCTTTTGCTTTGTCTACAGCATCTCTCTTCTTATCGAGCTCTTCCCTATTACCCGCTGCAGGATCTCTACGCAAAAATTTCTTGAGGTAGGGAGACTTGTTATACAAGAGTAGCATATTTAAATCTCCATTGACGGATAAATCCTGAGAATTGTTCATCGTATTCCCCAAGGTGTTTTGAGCAAAATTTCCTGTTAAATCTCGAATTTGAGGAGCTGCAACCCAGTTAAATGTCGAGTTATAGCCTGTACGAAGATTCACAAAATCAAAAGCAGGGATTAGATTGATAGGAACCTTGTAGGTTATGCCAAGGCTTTGATTAAAGTTTGTGTTTCGGCCTCCTTGGCGAATCTCTGACCAAAGAGCACGACGTTCTTCATCGGTATCAATCCGTCCATCAGGTTCGTCGATTCGGGCATTATTGGTGGCCTGATAGTTAATCGACATCGACTCAAAGGGGTTATACTGAAAGACGTAATTCCTCGACCAAGTAAAGAATTTGTTAAAGGAAGATGGAACCACAAATTCATCCGATGGCAGCTGTAAAATGGCGAGCTCCCCGAACTTACGATCCATCGTTGTGGTAAAGCCTATTTGAGTAGGCAATGGATTAAAATTGAAATTCTTGATAAGATCTAGATACTTTGTCTTGGCCTTAATCACCTTAGCAAACGGCTTAATCGACTTTGGTTGCATAGCGTAATTATAGGCGAATGTTGCCCGGTGATTGACTTCCCTATCAAAGCGTGTAAAGGGATCGGTATCTTCAATTACACTGTATGCATAGGTTAATGCTATATTTTCAGGACTAAAGACATAAAGTCTTTTTTGATTCTCTCCGGGAAGCTTGCGAACATTGGTGAAGTTAAACCCTTTTCGAGTGGTCGTGGTCTGAATTTGCCGGAGGTAGGTATTGGCAGAATCATTGCTTGTCGCACGAATAGCATCCACTTGGTCAGCAGAAAAGATATCAAACTGATACGGATCATATTCTGGGGTGCTAAAGCTTTGGCTGATATTGGCAAAGAAAGGAATTCGAATGTTTGATTTTACCGGAAGAAATCTGCCAAGTTCCAATGAGGTGGTGAAGTTGTATTGAAAATATTTATCCTGTAAACGTTGATCAACACGTTGTTCTACTTGCCCGAAACCAATACCATGCATATTGGCAGAAAAACTTGCTGTTCCTAAATCGGCTAGTTTGACATCAATAGAGCCAAGGGCGGCTCCTCCTCCACGCTCATCAAATCCTTTTAAACGAAATTCGTTAAACCACACCTCTCCGCACAAGGCCTCACCTGCATCCTCGGGTCTTGGATTGTTTACGTCGGATTTTGAGGGATTCCGTATACCTAACATGGCAATTTGCACCAGTCCAAGGTCAGGTGTTCCTTTGATGGTTACCACACGGCCCGAATCTGTTACATAGGTATAAGGTATGTCAAAGGGATAGTTTTCCTGGTTTCGAGCAATCTTGGCATTAACTAAATCCTGTAAAACGACCTCTATTCGGTTGGCATCTGGCCAGACAATACTCCGATCTCCTTCAACATCGTCATAACGACCCTCAGGAGTAAATTCCAAAGGAACCTCATACTCGTAGTAATTCTGTTTAAAATCACTACCTAATCGCAGGAAGGCCGTAAGGGCCCCACTTGGAGGATCAGCCACATCTTGAGCAAAACGATTGGCATGGACATCCACCACAAGGCGTTTGTAATTCCGCATATCCAAGTCAAGCGTTTTGAATACAGCCCTTGCATCCCCGTCCTTTAGCCCACAGACCGTAGCTGCAATAGCCTGCTCATTTTGAAGGACTAGATTGGTGCCGCTTCCTTGACCAATACCTTGCTCCCGCACAATACCCGGCGGAGTGACATAGTTCACAGGCTCTTTTCCGCCATTTTCTTCAATGTTAACAGAGGTAACATTAAAGGAAACCGCTTCTTCATCTATAGGAAGGTTTTCTGTGGGGTTGGACAACTCATACTGATAAGTAGCCCACTGATTTCTCACTAGCTCCATAGAAGCGAAACGGAGAATGACCGAATCATTCCAATTGGTAAGGAACATTCGCATAAATTGAATCGATCGGAAATCCGCGATGTTCCCGACGCGCTGATCAAATTCTCTGACAGGTACTCTAAACTGATACCACTGAGCTTCGGGCTGATTTACCCCATCAATTTCTCGAGCAGGACGAACTGTTGAGGTCACAATGTATGGGTGATTTTCAACGCTCATCCCCGGAAATAAAGGAACGCGATAGGCAAAGAAGCCTTCCGTCTCATTTAATGCATTGTCCCTGTTTAAATCCTCTTGATCAGGAATATTTGTTCCCGCGCGGGCATCCCCTGAGACAATGGGCGAATTGCCATCAGGACCGTTAAAATTCTTGTAGCGGCGCAAAATGCTGGACTCTCCTGAAAGATTCCAGAAATCCTGATAGTTATCCGAGGCTGGATCAGACTCAAATGTGGCAAATGCCTGCGGGTCGAGATTGATTTGCGCATCTCCCAAGGCATCCTGTCGGCGCAAACGTTCTTCATCATCGTTGAGCCCATCAAATCCTACATCCTGTCTTGATCTGAGATCAGCATTATTATCAAACGAGTTTACAATGGGTGGTGTCCTGGGCACTTTACCCCAATAGGTACTATCTACATCAAGGTCGTTATCACTGAGTCCATGCTCATAAAGCATACGAGAATCCTTTAGCACATCTTCGCTCAGATTTCCTAGGTTAAAGTAGAGATCTCCCCCATCTCGTGTATCATCATAGACAAAAGGATCCAAAAGCCAAAACTCAATGTATTCGACATTGGCCGCCTCAAAGTTTGTATTATCGATACCTCGCATAAGACCGCCCCACCTTGTTTCAGGGTCAAGCAAGCGACCATCGGGATTCACCCCACGAGAAAAAGGCACGGTAGGTCCCGTACTGGATTCAAAGTTGTACACCCCACGCTCCTCGGGATAAAAAGCTAAATCCAAGGTGGAAACTTGGGTGTTCACCTGACCTGTTAAGTCACAGGCAGGACAAATTTCTTCTCTAAAAATGGGACGAACAAAGTGGCTATGAATAACTTCTTTGTTATCAAACACTTCGCTTGGACTGACTCCATTATCAAAGAAGGAAGGGTCAATATTGTACCACGCCATTTTAGCACGATTGAAATTGGATCGTATATCATTATTCAAGGATCCTTCCGTGAACAGTTCTTGTCCATTGCTTCCTATATTTCCTGTGGGCACGGAACTATGCCGCCAAGCACTGGCTGGAAATTTCAATTCGTAGGATGAAGTTGTTCCCTCAAAGTCGTCAACATAGACAGTTGCCTCTTCTCCTTTCCCTACAAAACGATTATTGCCTGGCCGGATGTAGGCTGCTTCTCCCGCAAGATCAATCGTTGACATTTCACTTGTGCTGTAAATCGGCAGTTTATCAAGTGCTTTGGTCAACCATGGAGCATCGGTAGTATACCTGAAATCAATACCATAAATCGTATTGGAGATTGGGTCATCACCAATATTGACTTTCTGGGTAAACGGACGCTCCGTCATCTTCATGAGCGTACCTCCTATGAAGAGTTGATCGCTGACCCGATAATCCAACCTCGTGGCAAATAAATTGCGTTGCTGGAAGCCAAAGAGCGCATTGTTTTCAAAATCGATTTTTACTTGTTGGCCTGAGTTAAGAATAGCATCGTCAATAATGGTAACCGCCCCTAGATTATAGTCCACTGTATAGTGCGTTCCCTCAATAAGCTGCTGACCACCAAGAGAGACGGTTACTGAATTCTGGGGAATTTGGAAAGCGCCAAGCGATATTCGATTCCCTCCACTCCCCTGATATCGGCCTCGCATGGTAAAGCGGTTTTTTTCCGGAAACTGCTTAGCTATAAACAAGGTGGAGTCATACAACTCGTTATAGACATATTGATTAACTAAGTTATTGTCACCCACTTCATTCAAACGATTTTCAAGGGATTGTCCAAAGGGCTCAAGCACGGGAAAAGTAATGCGCCCATTCGAAGGATTAATGGTCAAACCCGGCTGAAAGTCAAAACGGCCATCAGGTTGGGGGTCTCCTTGATTATTTAGGTTATCCAATCCTACAACTTGAATAAGTTGTGTTTCGCTGAGCGAGCCTTCAGGAAGTGTTCTTCGCAATCCCCCCCCGGGATCGATGTAGAAGATGTCCAATCGGAAATCGTCTGGACTAATTTGAAAAGCACCCAAAGAATAGACATTTTTCATCATCAGATCCCAAGTAGGTAGACGGGGGCTTTGGGTAGTGCTTTTTAAAAGCTTTAGATAAAGGACCTTAGGAACAGATGAAGAGTCTGGTGGCACATTTCGACTTAACTCACCCACTTGATAAACCTGTCCGTTATAGTTGTATTTGTAAGCTACCGCAAGCACTTGGTTGGGCTGCAGCGTTGTATTGAGTGAGATGTAACCAAGGTTGGGTTCGAGCGTATATTCTGACGGATTGAGTTTACGCGCGTAGAATTTTTCATAGTCCGTTGAAGCATTTAGATCAAAAGCGCCACTCTGCAAGACATTGATAATCTGGTCATTTCGACGGTAATCTACATTTACGGTTAGTCTAGAGTAAAGGTCATTGGCTCCATTATCAGGCACCGTGTTGTTGCCAATCGCTTGAATGTCGGAAGAGTATGGGCTTATCTCTCCCATATCCATGAAGGCCACTACATCTCGAACATTTTGCGTTGCATTGTTCCGATTGGTAATCCATACTTCCAACTCCTCCACCGTTGCCTGAGATAAGATGTTAGGCATCTGGGACAAGGATCTTTCATAATTGTTGCGGAAAAAGTCTGATAAAAAGAAGTGACGATCCGCCTCATATTGGTCAGCCCGTATTTCAAAATTTTGGACTTGCGCACCGTCTTCTACCACAATAGACTGTTTTTGGGAGCGCTGCTGAGAGACGACATTAGTCATCGTAAGTCGACCAAATTGTAGTTGAGCCTTCACGCCAAATAAACTTTGAGCACCCGTAATAAGCTGAGTAGGCGTCTCAAAACTTGTATTCCCAATTTCTAACTGACGTAGAATATTATCTTCTTTTCCATTGTATTGAAGATTGACTTGGTTGTCGAAGCTAAATCCTGTTTGGTTGTTGTAGCGCAAGCCCATCTGCAGGTAGTCTCCAATCTTTCCTGTGACATTCATATTGATATTCATGTCGAAGTCAGGTCCACCTTGTACCTGAGCTCGCTGAGGAAGGTTCGGATTATCAAATCGCTGGACATTCCCGCCAAGCGTTAATTCTAGATTTCCAGAAGGCCGTATGTCAATAGAGCCCAAGATTCGTTGTAAACGGTCGTTCTTTATGCTCTGAACTGGACCAGCTAAAAGGTCAGGATCCGCTCCTTCTATGATAAGTCGCGTGCGTTCCCGATTGCGTATGTACTCTTGGAAATCGACAATGTCTCTATACCTGCGGTATTCTTCCTGGGTCATTGTGATAGGAGGAGCGATCAACCGCCCATCAATGCGTTGTTCTATGGTGTAGGTGTCGGTGTTGGGGTCATAGACAACATGCTGCTCAACAATCGAGTCAAGCGATAAGCTCGGAGCATCTTCTTCAATAAGGTGATCTACATTGGTTTGACTGCTATCCTGCTGTTGAGCAAATGCCGTTAGTGAAAGCAACATAAAGGCAAGAAAACATCCTATGGAAAGTCGACCAATTCGCACTACTACATCCTTTTAAGCGCAAGTTTTATCAACTCCTCGACCGAACTAGAAGGGAGCTCCTGTATAATGGCATCAAGTGTGCGCATAATCGTATTGCGTTGAAAGCCTAAGGACAATAAGGCTTTTAACGCCTCATCTTTTGGATTATTACTTTCTAGATCAAAATGTTGACCGTCATTGACCTTGTCCTTTAATTCTAGGATTAATCGTTTAGCTGTTTTAGGACCTATTCCCTTTATTGCAGTAATAAATGCTTCATTGCCCTGATAGATTGCCTGCTGAATTGCATCAACAGGATGGGCACTGAGCATAGTTAATGCAAGATTATTTCCTATACCACTTATACTGGTCAGCATATCAAACATTGCACGTTCTTCGACTTTATCAAATCCATACAAAACAAAGGTGGATAGATTTTGGCCGTCGTTTTTTGCTAAAAACCTAGTGTAAAGAGAAACCTCCTTGCTTGTTTGTATCGCTTGAAAGGTTTGAAAGCTGATGTTTACATCAAACCCTACGCCCCCAACTTCTAGGATAACTTGCGTGGGGGCTACTCGATGGATTTGGCCTCGGATAAAGTCGAACATAATACCTTACGAAAATAGCAATTCAAATACCCTCTCCTAATCCCACATGAAGAAGTGTAGGATTAAAATTCAGCATAGAGCATAAGTTGTGGTATAAAGGGGTCAAAACCACATGCCACTGTTAGAAAACTTTCCTAATTCACCCTGTTACATGGGTATTCATAAATGAAAATTCCATAAGCATACCCTCTATAAAATCGACAATACCAGTATTCACTTATCAATAAATCCTACATATTGACGTCAAACTGCTTATCAATTTCATACCTTAGAATTAACCTAACGCAATGAAAGGAATAATCTTAGCAGGAGGAAGTGGCACTCGATTACACCCAATCACCTATGCCATTTCCAAGCAAATGATGCCTATCTATGATAAGCCGATGATTTACTATCCATTATCGGTACTTATGAAGGCAGGTATCCGGGAGATCCTGATCATTTCCACCCCTGAACACCTTCCAGTCTTTGAATCGCTTTTTGGAGATGGCCATCAATTAGGATGTGAATTCAGTTATAAAGTGCAAGAAGTTCCCAATGGGCTTGCCCAAGCTTTTGTTCTAGGAAAAGACTTTATTGGAGATGACTCGGTAGCCCTAATCTTAGGGGACAATATATTCTATGGGGCGGGCCTTGATGCCACGGTTCAACAGGCAGTTAATCCTGATGGAGGGGTAATCTTCGCCTATCATGTTGCTGACCCTGAGCGCTACGGAGTGGTTGAGTTTGATGAAAACAAACGAGCAATCTCTATCGAGGAAAAGCCTGTTCAACCCAAATCTAACTATGCGGTTCCAGGGCTTTATTTCTATGACAACCATGTCGTAGATATCGCACATTCCATAAAACCAAGTGCTCGTGGCGAATATGAGATAACCGACGTAAACAAGGTCTATCTTGACCAAAACAAGCTTAATGTGGCCATATTGGATCGCGGTACGGCTTGGTTAGATACCGGAACCTTCAACTCACTCATGCAAGCTTCCCAGTTTGTTCAAGTGCTCGAGGACCGGCAAGGACTTAAGGTAGGATGTATCGAAGAGGAGGCCTTCCGACAAGGATTCATAGATCATGATCAATTGGAGTCATTGGCTCAACCACTCATGAAAAGCGGTTATGGGCAATATCTTATGGACGTACTGAAACACCATTCATGAAAAAGATTTTGATTACAGGAGGAGCTGGATTTATCGGCAGTTGTTTAGCTGATAAACTCATGCAAAACCCAAAATACAAGGTAGTTATGGTTGACAACATGTTAACCGGCCACAAAGCTCGGCTACCTCAAGAAGAGAGTAATGAGGATAGTAATTGGCGTTTTATTCATGCTGATTGTAACAACTACACAGACATTTCGGCAGTAATGATGGCCTATCGATTCGACTACGTATTTCACTATGCTGCAGTCGTTGGAGTAAAGCGCACATTAGACCACCCAAAACTCGTACTTGACGACATTCAAGGAATACGAAACATTCTGGATATTGCGAAGTCGACGAATGTGAAGCGCGTATTTTTTGCTTCTTCCTCAGAGGTATATGGAGAACCTCATGAACACCCTCAAAATGAACATACCACACCCCTTAACTCCAGGTTACCCTATGCCGTGGTAAAAAATGTAGGCGAAGCATTTCTTCGATCGTACAAAAAGGAGTTTGACTTAGATTATACCATCTTTAGATTTTTTAATACTTATGGTCCCAAACAAAGCATTGACTTTGTGATGTCGAAGTTTATTCTTGCGGCCTTAAAGAATGAGGATCTGACCATTTACGGGGATGGTTTACAAACGAGAACTTTCTGTTACTTTCAGGACAATATTGATGCATGCGTTAATGCCTTTGAACAAAACAAGTACGTCAACGATACAGTCAATATTGGAAGTGATTATGAGCTGACCATTTTAGATTTAGCAAAGACAATCATCAAGGTTACTGGTTCTTCGTCAAAAATCGTTCATCTTCCTGCACTCAAAGAAGGGGATATGCTACGCAGAAAGCCAGATATTGGAAAAATGCGCCATCTTCTCAATCGAGAGTTAACATCTATTGAGTCTGGCATCGAAAAGATATTGGAAGAAGGACTCGCCTTGTATAATCCTAATACCCAAGAGTAACTTATATGGCTCGTATTCTTGTAACAGGAGGTTGTGGTTACATTGGCTCGCATACCATCGTTGACTTAGTAAAACATGGTTTTGATGTCGTTTCCATCGATAATCTCAGCAATTCTGATCAACGTGTCTTACACGGAATAGAAGCGATCACAGGGCAAAAGGTCACTAACTACAGGATTGATCTCACCGACGCGCAAGCCGTAAACAAAACGCTAGACGATATAGGTCCGATCGATGGCATTATTCATTTTGCGGCGTTTAAATCCGTTCCTGAATCCGTGGCAAAGCCGTTGCTTTATTACCACAACAACATCCAATCTACAGCCAACCTCCTCACTGAAGTACAGCTCCGAAACATAGGCACCTTTATCTTTTCATCCTCCTGTTCAGTATACGGGCAGATTACGACCTTGCCGGTCAACGAAAACACCCCCCTAGGTAAAGCAGAATGCCCCTATGCCTATACCAAGCAAATTGGAGAGCAAATGATTTCCGATGTAGCCTCATTATCCCCTAGCACCTGGGTATCCCTCCGATACTTCAATCCTGTGGGAGCCCATCAAAGTGGGATAATCGGCGAGGTACCAAATGATAAGCCAAACAATCTTGTCCCAAGAATCACGGGAAAATCATCAGGTCGATACGATGATCTAACGATTTTTGGTGGCGATTACGATACGCGTGATGGAACATGTATTCGAGATTATATTCATGTCGAAGATATTGCCCATGCTCATACGTTAGCCCTGAAGTTATCGCGCGAGCAAATAACAGGAGTACATGTTTTAAATCTTGGAAGTGGTGAGGGAGTAAGTGTACTAGAGGCCATCCAAGCCTTTGAAAAAGCTTCTGGACGAAAGCTAGATTATGAAATAGGCCCTCGCAGAGATGGAGATGTTATGGCAGTCTATGCAGATAACAATCAAGCATCACAATTGCTGCAGTGGACCCCCAATCCTTCGGTTGAACATATGATGTCGACTGCGTGGCAATGGGAAGTCAATATGGCCTCTGGCAAATCCTTTCTTGGCGAGGACTACAGCATAGAAAAATTCCATTTATGAGCCTCACTATGCTCTTAGCTATCACGGCAGTATACTTCGGTGTCTTGTTGGCCATCAACTATTGGGTAAGCCAAAAAAGAGGAGAGAGAGCATTTTATGACGGAGATAAATCCTCGCCATGGCCTCTTGTAGCCTATGGTATGATTGGTGCCTCTTTGTCGGGAGTGACCTTTCTTTCAGTACCAGGTCTTGTAGGGGCTAAGGGATTTTCCTATATGCAAATGGTCTTAGGTTATCAGGTGGGATATCTCCTTATCGCTTGCATGCTTATTCCGCGCTTCTATAATCAAAAAGTAGTCTCGATCTATCAATATCTAGAGACAACCATCGGCATGGAAGCACGCCTTGTTGGCGCATTGAGTTTTTTGGCTTCGCGAGTGATTGGAAGCGCTTTTCGCCTCTTTTTGGTCGTCTTATTGCTTCAGCACTTTGTCTTGGACCCGCTACACATTCCTATTGAAGTGACCGTCATAATCACCCTGCTTTTAATCTTTGCCTATACTGCGACAGGGGGTGTGAAGACTTTGGTCTATACCGACACGCTGCAGACCAGTGTGATGCTCATCTGCGCTGGGGTGACCTTGTATTTACTAGCTTGTGAAATAGGAGATTTCTCGGCGCTTCAAGCATCAATTAGCCACACAACTTTTGATTTTGAGGAGTTTAGAAACAATGACAACCACTTTGTAAAACAGTTTTTGGGTGGAGCATTACTTGCCTTTTGCATGACAGGCTTGGACCAAGATATGATGCAAAAAAACCTTACTTGCAAGGATTCTATAAGTGGTCAAAAGAACATCATCACCTTAAGTCTTTTACTCATTCCAATCAATCTTTTGTTCCTTGGCCTAGGGTATTACCTATCCATATTTGCCCAAGAAGCGAACCTTTTGGTTGAGCGCCCCGACCATCTATTCCCAACGGTTATATTCTCCTCGGGCACCTTTTCGGCGGCGTTAGGCGGATTATTTGTGCTTGGCCTCATTGCTGCGGCACTTTCTAGTGCAGATTCAGCGCTGACCTCATTGACGACCTGCTTTCAAGTCGATATCCTTCAGGATAAGACCTTTTCATCCAAAAAAAGATTGTTGATTCACGGCAGCTTTGCCTTACTCCTTGCTGCCATCATTTTAGGCTTTTACTATGCACCCAACGGAGAAAGCATTATCAATCGAATCTTTACAGTTGCCCAATACACCTATGGTCCCTTACTTGGCTTGTTTCTGTTTGCCATGAGTGCGAAACGAAAGGTAAAATCAATTTACATTCCCATATTATGTATGCTCACCATTGGACTTACACTTTGGTGCCAACTACTACTCACAAAAGACCTGAATTTCAGTCCTGGATTTCTCCTTTTAGGAATCAATGGCACTATAATGTATAGTTTACTCGTTATAACCTCCACTAAAGATCTTTCCTATGAAAAATAAATCATGGCACGAACACCAAGCTGAATCCTCTTGGTCAATGTTTAAAATCATGGCCGAGTTTGTAGAAGGCTTTGAACGGTTAGAAAGAATTGGACCCTGCGTTACGATTTTTGGATCCGCTCGAACCAAGGAAGAAAATGCCTATTACCAACAAACTATGGATATTTCAAAAGCGCTTGTTGCTGAGGGTTTTGGAATCATTACCGGCGGAGGACCAGGCATCATGGAAGCTGGCAATCGAGGCGCACGTGAAGCTGAAGGAAAATCCGTAGGGCTCAATATAGAATTGCCATTTGAACAGGAAGCCAACCCATACATTGATTACGATAAACTCATCAATTTTCGCTACTTCTTTGCCCGCAAAGTAATGCTTGTGAAATACGCCCAAGCCATTGTGCTTATGCCGGGTGGTGTGGGAACGCTGGATGAGTTTTATGAGACCATTACCCTGATTCAAACCAAAAAAATGAAAGCTGTTCCTGTGATCCTTGTGGGAACTTCGTTTTGGAAAGGCCTCATAGAATGGATGAAAAATGTCATGCTCCAGGAGGGTAATATATCCCCTGAAGACATGGATTTATTTCATCTAACAGACTCTACCGAAGAAGTCGTTCAGATCATCGACGACTTTTATAAAAACAAAGCCATTATCCCTAATTTTTAAACTTCCAAAAGTCTATCTTGTTACAAGAACAAACACATAGACTATGAGCCACTTAAATGCGGGAGATTCTGCCCCTCTCTTCGAATCCATTGACCAAAACGGCAATCCCCTTCGACTTCAAGATTTCAAAGGAAAAAAGGTAATTCTCTATTTCTACCCAAAAGACGACACTCCGGGTTGTACAGCAGAGTCCTGCAACTTTCGAGACAATTACTCAATGCTGATTGATAAAGGGTATGCTGTTATCGGAGCAAGCATACAAGGCGAAGCTTCCCATCAAAAGTTTATTGCCAAGTACGACCTACCTTTCCCTCTAATGGCCGATACCGACAAGTCGGTACATGAGGCTTACGGAACTTGGGGAATAAAAAAGATGTACGGCAAAGAGTATTACGGAACCCTGCGTACCACGTTTGTAATTGATGAGGAAGGTAAAATCGAACACGTCATACGAAAGGTGAAAAACAAAGAAGCTACCGAACAAATCCTAAAATTGACAGAAGCTTCTTAACTTAAGGGAAAGTCATCTCTTATGAAACGATTGGTTCTCCTCTCCTTATGTTTTGCATTTTTTTCATGGATAGGCCTTCAAATAGGAATATCAAATACGGCGGGGAAACCCGGTTTGGCCGGTGCTCCTGGGGATAACGGTACTTGTGGGAACTGCCATAATTCTAGCCCGCTCGCCCCCCTTAATGAAAACATCAGTGTTACCATCAATGGCGATCCACTCACACCAAGCTTTGAATATGATAATTCAGCTTCTTATGCGATGAGCCTTTCCATTGACAATCCATTAAGCACTCGCGGAGGCTTCTCATTAACCGTATTGGATGAAAACAATGATATGGCGGGTGCGCTGAGCACAATTGATGGCAATGCGCAATTGTACACTCAAAACAATCGCACCTATTTAGCGCAAAACAGCAACGCAGCGACCGCTTGGGACTTTACTTGGTCGCCCAGTGGAGTCAATGGAGAGGTAACTTTTTATGCCAGTGTAAATGATGCTAACAATAATGGACAATTCTCAGGTGATGTTATTCGCCCTTATGAGTTAAAAATTAATCCTGCAGCGACAACTTCCATTACCTCCTCAGTACTTGAAGAAGCACTTTCTTTAGCTATTCTTGGCAGTCAGATTCAACTTAATGCAGACAATAGCCTGCCTTATCCAGTCACAGCACGCCTACTCTGTATAAATGGAGCACAAAGTATCCCTAATACAACGCTTACGCCGGGTAGCTCAACGACTTTAGATGCATCGTCTATCCCAGCTGGTATGTATATCCTGCACGTTGATGCAAAGACTTCTTCCTACACCCAAATGATTAGCCTCCAGTAATATGCAAGACAAACCAGCGATTACGGCATTCCCTATTCAGGAAGCCCTCCAAAGAAGATGGAGCCCCCGAGCATTTGATAGCAGGCCATTGACTAAGGAGGAAATCGTTTCAATGTTTGAAGCCGCTAGATGGGCTATGTCTGGATACAATGACCAACCATGGCGTTTTATTGTTGCCCAACAAGGTGATGATCACTACGATAAAGCTTTCTCATGCGTTGGTGCCTGGAATCAACAATGGGCTCAATCCGCTCCTTTGCTCGGTTTTATTATTGCCGATGAAACCTCACCTACATCTGGAGAGCATAATTATGCCGCCACCTTTGAAGCGGGCATCGCTGCGGGCTTTTTAGTGGTCCAAGCCGAAACGCTCGGTCTTCGATGCCATCTTTTTGGAGGAATTCATCGTGACGAGATTCGTGAGGCATTCAATGTGCCTGAAAAGCACAATATCATTTGTGGGTTTGTTTGTGGCCATCACGGTGCGCTCCAACAAATCCCTGAATCCTTCCATGAAGAAGAAGGAGCACCAAGAACAAGGAAGGCACTCAGCGAAATCGTATTTGGTAGCACTTGGCAAACGGCCTATCTCTAAAAAACTCAGCATGAAAATATATCACGTACTTGCGGCTTCGACATTATTCTTTTTGTTGGGATGTCAATCCGGAGGTATTTTCTTGTTTTCTGTGCAAGATGATATCAACTTAGGCCAACAAGTGGATGCTGAAATCGAGGCTGATCCAAACATCATCATTTTAGAAGAGACGCAATACCCTGAAGCCTATGCATACCTGAACGCCATGAAGGAAATGATTTTAGAGACAGGTGAGGTACGCTACAAAGAGGAATTTCCTTGGGAATTGCATATAGTATATGATGATGAAGTGCTCAATGCTTTTGCCACACCTGGTGGATTTATATATATCTACACTGGACTCATTCACTACCTTGATGACGCTTCATCTCTTGCGGGTGTTCTTGGGCATGAGATAGCCCATGCAGATAATCGGCATTCAAGCCGGCAAATGCAAAAGCAATTTGGCATTCAACTTCTTTTTGAGATATTGACTGGAGGCGATCCTGGAACATTAGCTCAAGTGGCAAGTTCGCTGTGGGCGCTTAGTTTCAGTCGCTCGGACGAAACCGATGCTGACAATGCCTCGGTGCGCTATCTATGTGAAACCCCATTCAATGCAGATGGTGCTGCCAATTTTTTCCAAAAGATAATCGACGAAGGAAGTCCCAATCCCCCTCAATTTTTAAGTACTCACCCTAATCCAGACAACCGAGTAGAGAATATCCAAGAGGAAGCAAGCGTTCTAAACTGTGAAACAGAATTCATTGAGCCCTTGGTCGATGGGAAGACCTATGCAGAGTTTAAGATGCTTCTTCCTTAGCTAAGGCCTTTAGCAAAGGTTCGCTATGCTTTACCGATTTCTTTGTCCAATCGAGAAGAGTTTCTAAAAAATCTTCGCTAGTAAGTTGCCATAAGGAAGGATCTTGACTCCGCAGTCGATGGTTCAACCGTTGAAGTAAGACCGCACAGGAAACTGAAACATTAAGGCTTTCTGTAAACCCATACATAGGAATCTTAACCCGTGTGTCTGCAAGTTCAAACGCCGTTTCTGATAAGCCATGCCATTCTGTACCAAGCATTATGGCTAATGGCCGATCTAGAGGAAGCGTTTCAGGTGTATAGTCCGCTTCGGGGTGTGCCGCAGCAATTCGATATCCGCGATTTTTAAGTCCCTCAATACATTGCCGAACATCCTTGTGTTTATTGATCTCTACCCATTTTGCAGCGCCTCGACTCATGTCTCGGTGAATTGCAAATTCATTGATATTATCTATCACATGCATCTCCTGTAGTCCAAAACATTCGCAGCTTCTAAGTAAAGCGTTAGCATTATGCTCTCTATAAAGTTCTTCGGTAATCACCGTTAAGAACCGTGTGCGTTGGCGCAAAATATCATGCATTAAATCCCATCGATTATCGGTGAGATAGGGGCGCAAATGATCAATGGCCTGTTGAGTAGAAATCATGATGTTATTAAAACTACGGAAGACGACCTAATCAAGCAAGATGGTCTGAGAGTAGCTCCCAGATTCGATCACCCATAGGAGGTAAGGCCTCAATATAAATGGCTTCTTTGGTGGTAGGATGCGGGAAACGCAGGGAGCGAGCATGGAGATGAATGGATTTATCCTCATTGGGCCTTGGAAAGCCATACTTTATGTCGCCTTTGATAGGACAACCTATAGCTGACAACTGACACCGAATCTGGTGGTGGCGACCAGTCACAGGATGAACTTCGAGGAGATGATACCGTTCTAAACTACGCTTCAAAGAATACATTAGTATGGCCTCTTTAGCCCTTGGGCGGCCTGCTTTGCATGGCCTTGATTTATTGGCTTTTGAATCTTTGATAAGATGATGGACTAACTTACCTTCTAGGTCTTTGGGACGCTCTTGGACCACTGCCCAATAGGTCTTTTGGGTTTGACGGTCTTTAAATGCAGCATTGAGTCTCGTCAATGCTTTGCTTGTTCTTGCTAAAACGATTACGCCACTCGTTACTCGATCAAGCCGATGAACTAAGCCTACGAAGGCTTCGCCGGGCTTATTTTTTTCTTTTTTGATATACTCCTTTGCCCAATCAAGCAAAGTCAAATCACCCGTAGCATCACCTTGCACAAGCATAGTAGGAGGCTTATTGACCACCAATAAGTGGTTGTCGCTGTATAATATCTCTGGATGGCTAAACAAAGCGCGCTAGGTTTACTTCAGGTAGGATATCTTTTTGATTAAACAGTGCATCAAGCAACATGTCTGCAAAATAAGGACTCAGCGAATACCCTTTAGTTCCCATTCCTGCAAGGCATGCAACCTGAGCGCTCTTTGGACTGCGTCCAATTATTGGTCGTCGGTCTTTGGAAGCTGGCCGTAATCCGGCAAGATGATCTAACACACGGTATTCTCCTTGGAAACTTTTGGCCAAGCGGTCAAGCAAGCCTTGTTTTCCCGCAGCCGTTGGCTCTGTTGTTTCATCCTCCCAAGCATAGGTCGAACCGACCCAATACCTATCCTTGCCCAAGGGGACAATATTGACTTGATGGCCAATAATTACATCCTTTGGAAGGGATTTGCTCTTAATAATTAAAGCTTCTCCCTTATTGGCTCTCACAGGAATATCAGGGAAAAATGGATTCGAAGAAATGGTATGTCCTTGGCAGAAAACAATATGCTTCGCACGTAGCGATCGGTATCGAACAGAAGTTCCATCATAGGCAAGCTCAGAAAGATCAAACGCTTCCCTTTGATAACATCCTTTGGAAACCCAACGCCGCACTGAGGCACCAAGCAAGGATGGCCCATCCACGCGATAGGCCTTATTGATGTAGAAGCCGCCATGGGGTTGAAGGAGGTCTATACCTTCGAGGCGAGAAGGTTGGTTGTCTTTCAAGTATTTATGGTACGCCGCATCCCCTAGACGCATTTGCCATGTGTTTAAGGCATCAATATCGGGAAGGACTTTAAATAGGGGGTGTGCATGTATGATTGGCTCGCTGAGATTTTTTTCAAGCAAGGTATAATGGTCTTCTAAAAAAGGCCACAAGGTATCGGCTTGCCAGGTTTTGACATACTTTCGACCTGTTATCGGATTAATCATACCGACAGCAACTTTTGACGTGCTGTAGCCTCCCTTGTCGACGACACAAAAAGAGAGTCCCTTCCTTTCGGCAAGATGGGCTAGATTACACCCTGCAATCCCGTGCCCTACAATGATTATATCAATTAACGTTGTATCGATACCCTAAAGGTATACCCTTCCCCTGAGACATAGTACATTCCCTCTGGAAGTTCTAAAACCTCAAGATAGCCTTGAGGTGCTGATGACTCAAGCATCAACCGACCATCTTGACTGAATACTTGGTAGATTGATCCTTCTAGAAGTCTTGGAACAAAAACACGCTCCATTGCTGGATTCGGAAACGCTTGAAATGAAGCATCTAATGAAGAAACATTTGTGGGAACGTAGACAAACGAAGGATCTTTGCTGAATCGTTCGAAAAACCGCCAAATCTCCGTAGAACCATCAATCTCATAGCTTATACCATCTCCTGGGAAAGCAATGGGTGTTCCAGGCCACGTATGCGTTGCATTGGTCAGCTTATAAAACCATAGTTCTCCATTGTCAAGGCAGTTTGGATAGATAAAGCGTTCAGTTGAAACGCCATCGTTATCAATATCGCCGTAGTCTCTGTAGTCCGCCTGAGTATCACAACCATTTCGATCTCTGATCAATTCTACAGCGCTCTCGACACCGATATAACCTGGAAAGGGGAAGTACTCCACGGTAGAATCTGCCGTCCCATGGACTTGCATAACAGGGACAGTGCGTGCCGAAGGGCAAGAATCTACGACAGAAAAGGGTGGCAAGCCTGTAATGGAAGCCATTGCTGTAAATCGCTCCCCCAGGGCACAAGACAGAAAGTAGCTCACAAAGCCCCCTGCACTCATGCCACATGTATAGATTCGGTTAGTATCAATGGCGTAGTTTGCGATAAAGAAGTCAATCAAGCTATCGACAAAACCTACATCATCAGGGATAACTGGAGTGACTCCTGGAGCGCTAACTTCGTAAGTCAGATTCCACTGGCGAAGATTGTTAATGAATTCCGCGTTTGGATAGACTACTATGAAATTATTGAGATCAGCCACGCCATCCATTTGAGAATAAATTCGCTGTTGGTAAGAGTTACTGCCACGGCCATGCATGTTAAACACCAAGGGAACCTCTTCAGAGCCATCATAGGAAGAAGGAATGTGAAATTCGTATATACGATCAAGTCCGTCGTAGACTATTGTATCGATATCCGTTTGTGCCGATACCGAAAAAACAATCAAACACAGGAATAGGCTTAAGAAATATCTTGTTAAGTTTTTCATTGCTTGTAGTAAGTTAACTGGCATTCTCCGTATTGACTTCCAAAGTAATACTGCACATTTAACAGAATGTCTCCCGCCCCTGTATTGTTCAAATACTGACCAGAGACATTCGCCTGAAAACTTCCTCGATTCACTGCAAATTCAATGATATTGCCTTCATTGTTAGGACTGGTATAGATAAATGCATCGACACTCCCTTGATTCATAAAGTTTCCAAAGGTTATGCGGTTGGGATACGCCCCATCCCATAAGATAAAATCAAAAGGAGCTCCGATATAACTTCCTTGAAAGCAATTGGCCACTACGGTGTAATTCCCTACATATTTTTGAGCGGCGATCGTTTGACACTCAGGCCCTTCATAACCATCCAAGCAATAGCAATTTCCATTGATACAACTTTGATTATTGCCGCATACCACATCATCACAAGATCGTCGATCACCGCAATTGGTAAGCGTTAGCATAAAAAAGGTGATGGGGATCACCAAGAGATTTCTAGTCATCATTTGAATGGTTTTCAGATCGATAAAAGAACACATAATAAAGTACAAAGCCAATGGGACCAGCCATTAGACTCAAAGTCAAGATTCCTCCAAGAACAACTCTTCGGGTAGCTGACGGATTGGGATTTTGCCGCTGTGCGTGGCGTGCAATCCATGTACCTACAAAGAGATCAAACACAAGGAAATGTTGCCAAGCCACAAGCACGCCCAGTGGACTTGAAAAAAGGCTCGTTAAGCCCGATAACGTGGAAAACGCATCAGGAGATAGCGCAGGACCTTGGGCAATTGCCCAGCAGAATAACAGGCCATAAATCAAGGCAAGCAATGCATGAATACGAAGGGAAAACACCCATTGCTTTGTCAAGCTAGCACCCGGCGCAAAAACCAACAATCCCCATACCGGCATCGGTAGTAAATTGATGATACGGTAAAGTACTTCTAAATCAAGCATAGTATTTACAATGTTGTTTTCGGTAATGCCAAGATAAGACTTGTATCTTCGGAACGAAAGAACGATTGCCTCATGAATGCCATGTATAACAAATATGCCCACCTCCTTACCGACTATTGCCTAAACGTCCAAAAGGGAGATAGAGTTTATGTGCGCACCACCTATCTCGCCGAAAAGCTGGTCCAAGAGTTAATGCGAGAAGTGACCAAAGCGGGCGGTCATCTTATCACTGACATTCAATTCCAAGGACAAGAAGAGATTTTTTACAGCGAGGCTTCTCAACATCAACTCGAATATGTCAACCCCCTAAAGGATCATGTCATTCGAGAGTTTGACAAATACCTCGTCATTATTGCACCTTTTGAAAGTAATGGCCCTCAGAAGGATTATGCTGATAAAAAGGCAATTGCAAGAAAGACGGGAGAAGAGCTTAGCAAGCTCTATATGCAACGTACAGGTAGTAAGGATATGGAGCGCAGTCTGTGCTTGTTCCCTACGGAAGCCAATGCCAAGCGCGCTGGAATGTCTTTAGAAGACTATGAGCAGTTTGTCTTTAAAGGATGTGGCTTACTTGAAGAAAACCCTAAAGGGGTATGGTTGAATGTGAGAGAAGAACAACAAGCCGTTGTAGACTACCTTAATCGAGTAGATACAGTGACCTATGAAGGGCCAGGATTTTCGATTAGTTATCGATGTAAGGATCGCCTATGGATTAATAGCGATGGGCGTACGAATATGCCCTCTGGTGAGGTCTACACAGCACCCATAGAAGATTCCGTCAATGGGAATATCAAATTCAGCTATGATAGCCTGTATATGGGACGAGAAGTAAGCGGAGTGGAGCTTACCGTAAAAGATGGCAAGGTCGTCAAATGGACAGCGGATAAGGGCCAAGATTTTCTAGACTACATTTTTTCTATCCCGGGAGCACGAATCTTTGGGGAGGCAGCAATAGGGACCAACTATCACATTCAACGTCCTACAAAAAACATCTTGTTTGATGAAAAGATGGGTGGCTCTGTTCATATGGCCATTGGGCAATCCTATCCGCAATGTGGAGGAAGCAATACCTCTTCAGTACACTGGGATATGATTACCGATATGCGACAAGGGGGTGCAATCTATGCAGACGGGGTCCGTATCTATGAAAATGGTAAATTTCTCATCGGGTGATCCTCGAGTTTTTAGAAAACCTGCCCAATGCATTAAAGTTTTCCGTCGTTGGCGGATCAGCTTTTATCATTGATTTAATACTAACCTTTTTTCTCAAGGATGTCATAAAAGTCAAACCCATCTTATCAAATTCAATCGGCTTTGTTACCGGAATATTACTGCGATTTTTTGGCAACCGCTATTGGACATTTCACCAGGATTCGATGGATAATTTTTGGCAGGATTTCTTTCAATATGTTGGTATTGAATCGGCCGGACTGCTAATTGTAAATTTTGCTGTATGGCAACTAGCTCAAAAAAGAAAGATCGTCTCCTTCTTTTGGGCCAAAGTAATTGGCATGTCGGTTTTTTACCTCTATAACTACTCGATGAATGCGGTAGTTACCTTTAATCGAGGAGTGTTTGAATAGCAAGTTCTAGAAATGATATCCTACAGATATCGTAGGATGAAAATTCAAATTAATCAATCCGCCCGCTCCACGGAACTCCATCCCTAATGATGCGCCTCCAGAAACCGACACAGGGTATTCACTAAAAAGGTGCTGGTAGCCAACACTCCCTCCTGCCAATAAGAGCAGTCCGCCTTTAGAACCCAAGCCTGCATAGGGGCCAAAATACAAACCCCGTAAAGCAACATCCGTAAGGTAAAACCTAAGTTCTGGTTTGATAAACATGCCCAAAGTACCCCCTCCAGTAAAGAAGTTTAAGCCGCCATTGACAGACATATTTGAGTTCAGTAATGCTTCAAATTCCAAGGCCGTCATATACCCAGATTGGGTAACCGTATTGGTCGACATATAGAATAATCCTGGAGAAAACTTCGCATTATATTCCTGAGCAAGACTTACAGAAACACATCCAAGGAAAAAAAGAATACTGAGAAATAGACTTCGTACCATACCACGTTGCTTTGTATAAAAGTACGATTGACCTCCCTCAAATATTGTTTGGGTTACACACAAAGAAAATGTTTACATCACGGTGTAAACATTTTAAAATGCCTTCCAACCCTGTGCGGTAAGGGGATAGTGTTGATTGGTTCTCGACGTTAAAAAGGAACCTTTCTCTGCCTTGTGGATGATTCCAATCTCTATGCAATCTGGAACTTCTTCTCGCACACGATCCGCTAAGGAAGGATCAACGGTAAAGAGCAACTCATAATCCTCTCCTCCATTCATGGCCGACGTGATGGGATCAATATTAAGTTCAAGGGACAGGTCATAGGTCTCTTGCTGAATCGGAACAAACTGTTCGTGGACTTCGACACCTACCTTACTTGACTTGGCAAGATGAAGGCACTCTGAACTCAACCCATCACTGATATCAATCATTGCAGTTGGAACGATAGACGCCTTACCAAGTGCTTCAATTACATCATATCTAGCTTCTGGTTTAAGTTGTCTTCCCACAACGTAGTCATGCCCTTCAAGTTCAGGTTGCATATCAGGGTTTTGAAGGAAAATCTGCTTCTCTCGATTCAAGACTTGAAGCCCCATGTAAGCCCCTCCTAAATTTCCGGTCACAAAAAGTGCATCACCTGGATTAGCCCCACTTCGAAGCACAAGCTGTTCTTTAGTAACCCGGCCGTATGCCGTTACTGAGATGGTCGCACCACTCAAACTCGATGTAGTATCTCCTCCTACAATATCGATGTTGTAGAATGACGCGGCACGTTCCATGCCCTTGTACAATTCTTCCACCGCTTCCACCGAATACTTACTCGATAATGACAAGCTGACGACGACGTGACTTGGTTTACCGTTCATGGCATAGATATCTGAAATGGAAGAGACAATGGCTTTATAGCCCACATGCTGCAGGGGGCAATACATCAAATCAAAATGCAAGCCCTCTACCATGGTGTCCACGGATAGTAAGGTGTAGTCTTCCCCATTGTCTAACACAGCACAATCATCACCAATGCCATGTACAGTTGAGCGATAGCGACTGCTTACCATAGACCCAATGCGGTCAATAAGGCCAAACTCTCCAAGTTCGGAAACATCTGTTCGTGTGGGCTTTGTCATATTCTTTTTGTTTGCCATGGCATCCTCAATGGAAAGTCCATAATTATTTGACAAATTTGAGGAAATCTAAAGCAATAAGCACTATTCAACCCCTTCCGATTCGTCAATTACTCCTTTTAGGGCTCATTACCCTCTTAGGAATGGGGGGACTTGGCCTTGTTTTGCTACCCTATACTTCGGAGGTCACCTGGCAAATCCTCTTCGAAAAATCAAGCAGTCACTTGTATTCCAGCCTTGCTGTAGGAGGAGGTATTGGTTTGGGAGCAAGTTTAGTTAGCCTCTTTATATCGCGTTCCTATCCTACAAGTGATCTCGAACGTAAACTTCGACAGCGCCTACCCCTTCATGCCATGTCCAGCCTTACCATTATATTTCTATCTCTCTGTGCAGGAATAGGAGAAGAGTTGCTGTTTCGTGGGCCACTTCTTTTTGGACTTTTTGAGTATATCAGTTTACCCGCGAGTATTCTGCTAAATGCCATCTTTTTTGTGGGTCTCCATGGCTACCTTAACCCAAGACAGGATTTGCCCTGGGTTCTGCGACTATGGCTTATTGCTTTTTCCAGTGTTCTCGGCCTTATCACAATAAGCTTGAGTATAACATGTGCAATGACTGCGCACACAATCTATGATCTTGTGTTACTGCATGCTATGCGACGCGATTCACTTCCTGCGTAACATAGAAGGGTGGGCTTCATACCAAAGTTTTTTTTCTTCGGAGTATCCAAAACTCACTTCTGGAAGCATATCAGAAAGTTCTTTATATAACCTCTCTTTATACTTTAATGGAAGATGAATGCGCTCTTGCACTCTGCCTATAGTCCAGATGCAAAGCACTGCTTTTTTTGCAAGCAAAATACCAAAGGGCTGTAACTGAACTTCTTCGAAGTAAATCCAGCTTACTTGATGCGCTTGGCTAACTAGAAGACGCCAAACGGGATGTCGGTCGATACGAAAAGAGGTCTTCAGACGCCATGTAATCAAACTGGATACCAGGAAAAGTAAGAGAAACAAGGCAATGGGTTGCCGTTGAAAGACATAACCAATACATGCCCCTAGAATGAATAGTAAGACTAGAGCGAAAAGCAACTTAAAATACCTTTCACGTCGAATAATCTTTTTAAGTAAAGGATAGCTATTCTCCATAATCCGCTCCTAGCATTCCAGCCTAGAACTTCGGAGAAAAAGAGATTTTAACTCCAAATCGGTTGGGCTCGATGCCCGTATTGGGTAAAGCATCCAAAGCCGAGAGGCGCCAGATAAAGTCAAGGCGAAAGACATACAGTATGTTTTCAATACCAAAGCCAACTTCATAGTAGGGCTTATTAGCAATTCTCGTTCCTGCAGGTAAATCAAGTACCTCTTTATTCCTCGCTGAAAAGTCTCCTATTAACACTTTACCCGTTAGGATGGTTCGAAGCTTTAATCGGTTGATACCCGGAATACGATTTAAAATCTGACCATCGAAGTGATGATCAACCCAAAGAGTAGCAAAGCGGTCTGAGATAAACTCGAACTCACGAATCATATTAAAGCCTCTTGTGAGGTAGAAATATCCGTTGTTCCCTTCATGAATAAACGTAAGTGGGTAGGGTATCTCTCCAAAGACATATCCAGCACGCAAGGTATATCGCGTATAGCCTGCCTTATGACTAAACCTATGGTAATAGTTCATATACAAGCGCTGGTAAGCATAATCCCCTCCCAAGGGAGCAATCTTCGAACTAGAAGGAGGTTTGATACCAAAGGCAAAGTCAAGCTCAACAATCGGCTTTAGAGAAGTAGTTGAAATTCGGCGATAGGGAAATTGCAGCCAAGTTTCACCTAGGCCAATACGTGCACGCAACCTCACTTCAGACACATCGAAACGATCTAATGACTCAACTGTACCAGTCGTTTCGTCAGTGCGTATAAATTCAAGATTATCTGCAGTGGGCAGGTAAGAGCGTCTTGATAGCCTTAACTCCGTGGTCAAGCCATGAACCCATTCCCTTGTATATGCCCCTCTATATTCTTCTACACGCATGATTTTGTTGAGCGGTCCATTTCGCAAAAGCGCCTCAACCAAGTCATCATGATCGGTAGGGTCGTCATTTTCTACATTACTCAAAAACCTGAAATCATCTTGATATGAAAGCAGGAGATTATGCCAGCGTTCATTGCGCGTAGGTAGGTTGAAGAATGCTCGCCCTAAATATTTCCAGTCACGATCTTTAGTGCCATAAGCAGCATACCCCCACAATTGAAATGCCTCCGACAAGGCATCGGTTGTTCTTAGCGCTAGCTTGGGTCGAACGCCTTCAATCTCGTTCCAACTTACGGTCTCATCGATTCTTCCTACCTCAAGAATACCAAAAGGCATATAGCCTGTTACCGCAAAATCAGCTAACCACTTCCATGTAGTAAAGGCAGGCTTTTTCTTGACGGAATCAATCATCAAGAAGATATTTTCTTGTTGCTGAGTCAGCTCTACGATGCGGTTGTCTTGCCAATACTCTGAATCCCTGCTATAGGCTGCAGAATCAAATTGAAGTTTCTCTCCACGAAAGATAGTATCAGGGATATCAGATCCTATCTGGATATCCGCCTTTGTTTTGGTCTGTTGAAGCATGATTTGCATCTTCTCACGACGCTTTTGCTTTAAGCTTTTTTTATGCCCTCGCCGATCATAGTTAACATTATCAATTTGCGTTTGATAATCCTCTTTTAACGTTTGCTTCTCCTCGCGGGATAGTTCCTCATCTTTGAGTAGCATCTTGAGTTCGGATTTCAGAGAATCTTTTAAATCCTTACAGCTATCTATAGAATACTTGATGTCACCGGTAGTTAAATGACGGATATCTGTTGACCGCTTAAAGATGGAAAACCCAACGCGCATATAATTGCGCATATCAACCCATTGACCATCGATTTTTTCAAAATCCTGTTTGACATAAAATGTATTAACAAAATTGAGATTAGCCTTAGGAGGTAAAACAAACTCAAAAGATAAGATGGCATAGGTCGAGTCCTCTACCCAAGCTGTTCCCGAAAGGGCTAACATCTGCACTTGTCGAGGAGAGAAGTCCAAACGATAGCGCTTGACTCCATCCACTATCATACTATCCGTCAAGAAGTATCGATAAGAGGATAATCCTGTGTTTGAAAAAGGACTAGCAAACGATTTACCCCCTGCGAGAAAGACATCATCATACGCTGTAAAGGGAGGAAAGAGTTCATTGAGCAACTCCGCTTTACTGCCATCTCGCTCAGCTCCTGAAAACTGAGAGGCATTGACATATTCCACCCGCTTCTTTGGATTGTTTTGTACGTATATGTCGGATAGCCGTTCGGCTAGAACGGCGGGCATAACCTCTACTCCATCTACAGTATCTGCATAATCAAACACAAACCAAAAGGGTTTGAAGAGCTTGATTGTCTTTATGCCTGGAGCGACATTGTATACGCCAATTTGAACCTGCGACTGTTCTTTAAACTCATACGAATCAAAATACTCTGGAGCATTGTCTTTTTTATGGTCAATCACCATTTTTTGAAGACTGACAGCCTTTTCATCCCTGTACCTTCGCTGGCGGCGTCCAGATACTACAATCTCGCCTAAATCACTCGAACTATACTCAAGTTTTATAGACACTAGCTGATCAATCCCTCGCACAATCTGCATCTCGATTTCGTTATAGCCTAGCGCACTAAACTGTACAAAATCAGAGCGAGTTCTTCCGGACAAGACAAAATCTCCATCCTCATTACTTAATGCAGTTCCGGCACCGTCCCTAAATGTTACTTCCGCATAAGGAACCGTTTCACCATCAGTGTCCAGAATCTTTCCTCGTACTGTTGTCATCGGCTGAGCCATGACAACAACAGATACTAAAAGGCATAAAAAGAGGCTGAGGATGTGTCTAATCACGGTACAAAAATAAAAAAAGGGGATGTGAAACACACCCCCTTTCTCTTGGTTGTTTTCTTGACTGCTTAGTCAATGAAGAGCAATGGGCCCTATATCTTCAGTAATAAGCCACTAACTTCTCATTGAGATTCTACTTATATCCTAGAAAAGTTAAGGCAACAAAAAAGGCCCCATCCGAAGATGAGGCCTTTCTATCTTGAGTGAAGTAGGATTACTTAATCAATACCTTTTGGCTTCCTACAACACCATTGGCTGAACTTAAGCGTACTTCGTATACACCCGCTGCAAGAGCTTGTGTAGAAAGCACGTTAGCACCTTGGCTTGCTCGAGCCGAAGCTACAAGCTTACCATCCATAGCAATCATTTCGATCATGAATCCTTCAGCATCCGTCAATACAACTACGCTGTAAGCGTCCTGCGTAATTTGGAATACTGCATTCACATCGTTGATGCTTGTTACAGACTTAGATACTTCAGCTACCATATTATCTGAAGCAGAACATCCATCTTCTGAACGTACTATTACTTCGATATTGTAGATCCCTTCAGTAGAAGCCGTCCATGTTGGGTTAGCCTCAGTAGAGAATACTACGCCATCAACTGCCCACTCATAAGAGTTAGCATTTGTAAACATACCGTTTAGCGTGATAGCCTCATTCTCTGAAAGCGCAACCTCAGCTGGGATAGCTGCTGTTGGTGCAACAGGAACATTGATGCTCAATACTTCATTCACTGTAGCATTACCGAAAGTGAAGTCTACATTGTAGATTCCTGACTCATTTACAGGAATCGCAATAGTTGAAACCATTGATCCTTGTGCTTGAGCCATTCCTTCTTTGGTTACTGCATAGTCCCATGCTACATCTTGACCCGCAATTTGGAAGCCGTCAAAAGTAAGCTCGATGTATGCGTTACCTTCTTCACAAGTACCGTCTACAGCAGTAGCCGTTACCTCTGGAGTGAAGTGAAGGATGAATCGATCACTAGCATCTGTAGCTAACATATCAAATCCGTATACAGGGTTCTCAGAAACATTCGTCCAAGTTCCTGTAGCTAGATCCTCTAAGTAG
>JAYYPZ010000013.1:0-16173 GCA_036128775.1 Bacteroidota bacterium | reverse complement strand
GCGGGGAAAGAGATTTTGAGACTCAGTGATTTAGCGGATTTTCAATATGCTACGGTCGATGAACTCGGCAAGGTGGAGACTTTTGATGAGGCGTTAGATCGACATATTGAGCATATTCTTTCCCTAGATCTAGTTAATCCTCAGGGAATTCGAGCCTTAGATCTCAAAATTGTAGTTGATGGAATCAACTCGATTGGGGCACATGCGGTTCCCAAATTATTAAATGCCTTAGGGGTTAAAAAAGTCAGTGTGATTTTTGAAGAGATGAGTGGTGATTTTAGCCATAATCCAGAACCGCTTCCAGAACACCTAACTGAGCTATCTAACGTCGTTCGGCGCGAAGAAGCAGACCTTGGAATTGCCGTAGATCCTGATGTAGACCGCCTAGCTTTTGTACGTGAAGATGGTGAACCCTTCGGAGAGGAGTATACTCTAGTCGCTGTTGCTGATTATGTCTTAGGCAATACACCGGGTTCAACCGTTAGTAACATATCCTCATCGAGAGCTTTAGGTGAGGTGACACGGAGCCATGGACAAAGTCATTATTCATCAGCCGTTGGAGAAGTGAATGTGGTACAGAAAATGAGAGAAGTGGATGCGGTTATTGGTGGAGAAGGCAATGGAGGGATAATCTATCCTGAAAGCCATCATGGTCGGGATGCCTTAGTTGGCATTGCACTTTTCCTATCGCATCTTGCCCAAGAAAAAAAGTCTATATCTGCGCTCTCTGCCGGATACCCAAAATATATCATGAGTAAACAGAAGATGGATTTAGATCCTTCTTTACAGTTTGATACGATTGTTCAGGCCTTGAAGTTTAAATACAAGCAATACGTGATTGATGAGCTTGATGGGCTGAAAATCACCTTTGACAATGACTGGGTTCTAATACGTCCATCGAATACAGAACCGATCTTAAGGATTTATTCCGAAGGGAATAGTCAGAACCTGGCAGAGAATATTGGTCGGCAAATTATGCAGGATATCGAGGAAATCCGACGAGAAAACGTGGCTTGATATGAGAACGGTTTACTTCGATCATGCTGCAACAACTCACCTCTATCCCGAGGTATCTAGCCGTTTGTCTGCAACACACAATGAATGCTTTGGTAATCCGTCGTCAAGTCATTCCGGTGGCAGAAAGGCCAAGGCCCTCATTGAAAATGCTCGACGAAGTATTGCCAAGGAATTAGCGGTAAAAGCAAAAGAAATTGTGTTTACTGCTTCGGGGACGGAGGCAAACAATTGGGTGATCAAGCATGCTGTAGCTCATTTAGGAGTTCGGCATGTCATTACATCGAAAATTGAACACAAATGTGTAGCACGGGCTATAGAATACGTGCATGGTCAAGGGGCAGAGGTGACGTATCTAGAGAATGATGACCAGGGTGTGATATCCTTTTCGGCCCTCGAAAAAGCACTAGCAAAAACGGACCATCCTACGTTGGTTGCCATAATGCATGCTAACAATGAGCTAGGAACATTACAGCCTGTTAAGGAAATCGGTGAATTGTGCCAAAAGTACAAGGCATTGTTTTTCAGTGATACCGTTCAAACCATTGGTCATTATGCTTTTTGTCCTCGAGACTACCATATGGACTTTTGTTCAGCTTCTGCGCATAAATTTCATGGACCGAAAGGAGTGGGTTTTGTTTATATCAACGAAAATCAAAAATTAAAACCTTGGATACTCGGTGGAGGGCAAGAGTATGATTATCGATCAGGTACAGAAAATGTTCACGGAATTGATGCCATGGCACTGGCCTTACAACTTTCTAATGCCAAGGAAGATCATCACAAACAACACGCATTGCACCTAAAAGAAGCCCTATGGAAGGGCATTCAGGAAGTTTTTCCTGATGTGTATCAAAATGGGCATCCAACTTCATGTCTTTACAGTGTGCTAAACGTTTCTTTCCCTGCTCATATACCCAAAGAACAATTCCTTTTTGAACTTGACATGGCAGGTATCTATGTAAGTGGAGGTAGTGCGTGTTCATCAGGGGCGGCCAAGGATTCTCATGTTCTGCAGGCAATAGGACATGACAATACTCGAAAAGCGATCCGATTTTCTATTGCCTATTCCAATACACTGGATGATGTGCAGCATGTGGTAGAAGCCCTCAAGTCACTAAAAGCTCGGTATCAACGGAATTCGGTTTCCGCCTAAAGACTGCTTAGGAATTCCGCGAGATCAACTCCGTCGGCATAATCTAAAAGGCTTGGATTTTGTGCTTGTCCAAGATTTCCCATTTTCTTTGAAACGACTGTTTGCAGCGATTCTCTATGCTTATGTATAAAATCCTCTATATTGTCTTCAGTAGTATATCGTGTAACATTAACACAGGTCAATGGTGGATTCAAGTCATCGGCTTCACGAAGCGTCAACCAGCCATCACTAAAGGAGACTTCCTTGTTCATTAAGCTAATCGTATACCTGTATTGGTGGTTTTCTTTCCAGAGGTGTTCACTGAGTTCAGGGTATAGGCTTGAGCAGGCTTCAAAAATGGGGTCTAAGGCGAATTCTTTGGGAACGATAAGGTGGTGAATGTTTCGGCATCCCATACCGTGATAACGCAAGATATCTTCAGCAAGCTTTTCAAAGTCATTGGTGTTTTCCTCACCTCGCAAAATCCCAACGCTTCGACGGTTACGACGGAATACATGGGGCTTTTTACCAAAATATTGTGTGAAATACGGTTGCGCTTGGTCACTACCTGTGGCAATGGACGCGTCATAGTTAGAAATTCGATCGGATGTCAGCAATACCCGATTTGGGAGATACCTATTAATGAGCTCAACAATATATGCTGTTAATACACTGTCTTTGCTCGAGGGTTTTACCAAGGCGTTGTGTCCTGCAAGCAGAATACAGATAAGGTCGCTAGCGAAGCTAAGCGGAATGTTTCCTGACGGGATTAATGCAATGGTTTTACCCTCACTACTTTCCTTACAAGAGGCTAAAAATTCCTTCATCGTGGATTCTTGCAGGAGTCCGTCGTGTATGCATTGAATTCTATGATTAATCTGAGGCTTTGTAAACCATGCATTCTCTTGAGAAGCCCTGTAATACGGCAGATCTTCACGCTCCAAACAGCGGGTAAATTCTTCCTTAACCCGTAAAAGTGCCTCTAATGTTGGATACGAACGCATAAATGTCGATAATTTCTGTTGGCGAAAGTACTTGATTATGCTTGATTACGTTTAGACCTTGTTATCTTTCTACTCGATGACTACGTCTAAGCCTATCGCCATCCTTTTTGGGGGAGTTTCGGAAGAAGGTGCTATTTCTGCCGCAAGTGCCCGAAATCTCTATAAAGCCATCGATCGTGTGCGGTATAATCCCTTTTTAGTGGAGCTCACAAAGGACAACACCTGGAAGGTTCTTGGCGAAGATGATGCGGTGCTCATTGAACGACCTCTTCATGACTTACGCGGTCATAGTGATGGTCATCCCTATGATTTTGACATGGCCTTAGTGCTAATTCACGGTGCACCTGCAGAAAATGGTCAACTACAACCTCTTCTTGAGTCTCAAGGTATAGCCTATTCGTGTTGCTCTATGAAAACGTCGTGTCTCACTTTTGATAAACAGCTCACCAAGGTCATTGCTCAGTCAGTCAAGGTCCGATGTGCAAAGGGGCAGTCGTTGCATAGTGAGGAGATAAGTACCTTCCATTGTACGCTTGATTTTCCAGTTATTGTGAAGCCTAACGAAAGTGGTTCGAGTTACGGCGTACATAAAGTAGACAGTAAGGATGCCTTAGAAGCAGCGCTTCGAGATGCGGGGAAATATTCTGATAAAATACTTGTGGAGGAATTTATTGTTGGGCGAGAGGTAGCGGTAGGACTCATCCAGCAGAATGATGATGTACATGTTTTCCCAATAACAGAGATTATTCCAGAGGGCGCATTTTTTGACTATGAAGCAAAATATGAAGGCAAATCCCAAGAAATCACTCCTGCAGACATTGATGATGAAGTGAAAATCATTTTACATGATCGAGCAAAAAAACTATACGAAGCATTTTCACTGCGAGGCATCGTTCGAATTGATTTCTTTGTAACGAAAGAGGATGTATTTTTGATTGAAATCAACACCATACCAGGTATGTCGGCAGCAAGCATTATCCCTCAACAGTGTGAGGCCTACGGGTGGTCACTTCAGCGGCTATCGAATCATATGATTGACGCTGCATGGCTAAATCACAGTGTGAACCAATCCAATACGATATGAAATATAGAGGCCTTATTCTATCGACACGACTCCTTTTGGTTTTAGTGAATATCTTGATTGCAGCGGTCGTCTTTTATTTCTTTTTAAAGAAATCTCATCACGCCTTATATGAATCTACAGCGCACGGTGACGAATATGTAGTAGCAAACTATGAAAATGCTAAACTTGAAGATGCGATCATGGCTGGATCGTTGCACGGATTGCAATTTGTTGTGGTTGATTCAATCTATGATCCTAGCTACCCCAAAGGGGTTATTATCAAACAGAATCCAAGCCCGGGATCAAGAGTTAAGCGAAACAGGAAAATCTACGTGAACATCACTACCGCCTCGGTTCCAATCCGTGAGGTGGACTTCGGGGATTTTGAACATATGGAAAAGACTCTTCAAAGAGTCTCTGACTATTATTCCATGCAGATGTTCCCAATTGATACATTATACGAGTCCATTTGTATTACACCGGGGGCTGCACCGAAAGTGCTTGAGCTTCGCCACAAAAACAAGGTTATTGAAGGCACGCAAAACATTCCGTTAACCGATACGATTCAAATTGTTGTCGAAAAGCCAATGTATCGTTTTTACAATGCACCACAGCTTATTGAGTTACCCTTTAGCGCAGCCATGGATGTCTATAATCAATGGTCTAGCAGAATAACGGAAGAAAACTGTGGCGTTCGTCTCAGGGTATATGTTGAACTTAGTGGGTTCGAGAAGCCTATGGAATATGGTTCGGAGGTGGATTCCTTGTTTAAAAATGGTCTTATTTCAGCTAATGAATATTATGCTATTGACGACTATATTGTTGTATTCCAAAGTCATTTCAATAAGGGGTCTTTATTGGATGCATCCAAGGCTCAAGAAGTCCAAGCCAATAGTGATTTTAGAATCTATCTCAATGCAACTATGACGCCTCAAGATATCCAGATGCTGGCGCAGAAAGGATTTCGTCGTTATGCAAACATGAATAATAATGCCAACACGTTCTAGTTCTAGCTACCAAATTATTGCGCAAGGAATCCTTGTTTTCTTATTCTCATTTGTCGGGTTTTATTCAGCAAATTCACAACGGGAAAGGTTAAATAGTGATTGTTCTATGGATGTGGGATATGATGAGGGTGATGAGGTCAAATCCTCGACTACTGAGATAGGACTTCCCGTGCTTCATCTTCTTGATACCGTTAGCCTTCCCTTTGTCGATGACTTCTCAAGGGATCGGTCGACGGCACGGTCTTTACCCATTAGCTCGGATACCTTATTTTATGTCACGGGCGATTGCTTATATAGTTTGCCAGGTATTGAGTTGTCTTTTGAATCGATGCACAGGGATACGGCGTGGTCTTATTCCTATGATTCGGTTGCAGGACAGTTGGATAGTTTACCTCTTCCAGCCCAAACAATCATTCAGTGGGACAATGCAGGATGTCAGTTCACTTCCTTAGATACGCTCTTTTTGTGGCCTGAATATTATCGCTATACGTATGACTCGCTTGGAATTGTCTTAGATTCCTCTCTAGTTGTGGGGGATACTACATTATCCATAACGTCACTAGTCGTTGAGCGCTATGCTTCTTCGGTCGTATGGCAAAACAATGGGGCCTATGTCAATGCAACCTATCCGATTTTTCCTCCAAGCATAGGCTGTGCCACATTAGATGGGCTCAGCGCCTCGGGTTTGCCTTATGACAAAGGCAATACAGAAACTTATGGAGTGGCTGATTATCTGACGTCATCGCCTATAAATCTAGAGGGGTTGAACAACGATTCTAATGTATATCTAAGTTTCTTTTATCAGCCTACAGGTCGTGGAAATTTTCCAGATGCCGAAGATTCATTAGTGGTTGAGTTTCTCAATGAGGCAACCGGACAGTGGGTTAATGTTTGGAGCAGGGCAGGAATTGACTCTGCAGAAGTTCCACCCTTCACTCAAGTATACATTGAAGTAAGGGATACCAATCTATTAGCTGGTCCAAGATACTTCTACAACGGCTTTAAGTTTCGATTTAAAAACTACGCCACACTAGCAGGGAATAATGATCATTGGCACATTGATTATGTCCGTTTAGATCAATCTAGGGATCCTAATTCCTCGGACACCTTGATTCAGGATGTTGCCTTTATTGAGCCCTATCCCAACCTCTTTACAAACTACTCCCAGATGCCTTGGCAGCACTTCTTGGCTAATCCTAGCTTAGAGGACACCTTATCCATTCCGATTCGTGATAACGGACAACTCGGCGGGATTACGGCAGGAGCTATGCCACTAGAGGCGTATACTATAGAGTATACAACAGGTGATACAATCTATGCCCTAACGGGACAAAACTTTAACCCTACAAGTGTTATTCGCTACCGGGAAATCTACCCGAACAATGATTTTACTATTCCTATGCTACCTGTGTCGGGTGATACAGCTCAGTGGGATGCCTCGATCATCGTGAGTCCTTCAAGTCAAAATGACATTTTGGGTAATGACACCTTGCGTGGATTCTTTCCCTTTAGCAAGGAGTTGGCCTATGACGATGGATCGGCTGAACGTTCTTATGGTGTCGAGGGGGGGGATCAAGTAAAGAAATTTGCCTATCGATTTGATCCAATCATTGATGATTCAATTTCAGCGCTCCGTTTTCACTTTAGTCATACCGATGTTGATGTAAGTGATATGGTGTTTAGCATCTATCTGTGGGATTCACTTGAACTGAATACTACGAATCCCTATGAAAACGTAGTCTATGCGCTGAACAATGTCACGCCGACCTATGTCGATTCCTTAAATGGATTTACAACCTTTTCATTGGATTCTTTAATTCCCTTTACGCGAACTATGTATGTGGGGTGGTCTCAAATCGACAATAGAAACATACAATTAGGATTTGACGTCAATAGTGGAAAGGGGCGTAACAATATGTTCGTCAATCTTTCCAACCGGTGGGAGTCCTCTTCGATTAGTACTACCGGAAGTCCTATGATTCGTCTTGTGCTTAATGATGAGGCGGATTCGATACCTAGCAGTATAGATGATATAACCAGTCAATGGACCTTTTCTGTTTTTCCAAATCCAGCGTCAGAAATCATCTTTATCCGTGGGTTGGAACGGATAAGTGAAGCGTCTTATCAATATAAGATCATGGATAGAATGGGGCGTCTTGTTCAGGAAGGTAGAGTAGCTGAAAATGGTATTCATCTGCAGGGATTGTCAAGTGGAACCTATCTTTTGATGGTTCAGCAGAACAGTAATCAAAATGTGGGGCATTGCATTCAATTTATAAAGCCATAACGAAGCATTGATGGTTAAAGAAAGTATCATTTTATATGATGGACATTGCATGCTTTGCTCAAGGTTTGTGCAGCATGTTCTTCGTTATGATGATCGTATGTTCTTTCGCTTTTGCCCGATTCAGTCAAACAAAGCCAATGATTTGCTTAAAGAAGCAGGTTATATGGATCCTGTGGATTTAACGACTATGCTTTTGATTACTCCTACAGGTGTCCAAACTGAATCCACTGCTGCGCTGACCATCCTCAGTCGTCTAAAGGGCTTATCTCCCTTGCTAGGACTTGGATGGCTTTTACCAGCTTTTGCACGTGATGCGATCTATCGTGTGGTAGCTCGAAATAGAATTCGTGTTTTTGGTGCTCGAACAGAATGTTTTCTTCCTGATGCTTCTTGGTCAGATCGATTGATAACGGACTTAACAATAAACAATGACTAAGAATCCTTCGGCATGGCGTAAAATGATCTTGCCTTTGGGTATTATCTTTCTTTTACTTGCAGTGGCGATAGCCTACTTCGCCTTTATTGTCTGGGGTGGGACAAACATTGTAAAAGATGATGTTTTTATTCTTGATGAAAAGATGTCCATTGAAGATGTGACGGAACAGCTATCAGAAGAAGGATTTGTCAAGCATACGAAGGGTATACTATGGCTTGCTGAGCAAAAACAGATTAAAGAAGTATTTCCCGGATATTATTCGATTGACCCCTCAATGAATAATAATGATGTGTTAAATGTATTGCGTCAAGGAAAATTTCAAACCAATGTAGTCTCTGTGACGGTACCTGAGGGAAAGTGGAGACCAGAGGATGTTGCGGTATCAATTGCTCATCAGTTGAATCTCGAGGGCGAGGAGAAAAGCCAATTTATAACCGATTTATTGAGTTATTATTCATCCTATAAACCGAATTCATCATTATCTAGTAACTGCACATATACCTGTATAGAAGAGGTTGATGAAGAGCTTCCCAACTTCTTTGAGTCAATCATTCCTAATACCTATTCCTTTGAGCGCACGGCTACCGCAGAAGATGTGTATCGCCGCTTATTGGATGAAAAGGCAATCTGGTGGAATACAGAATCTAGAATAGCAAATCTTGATAGACTTGGTCTTTCCCCAAGGGATGTTGTAATTATTGCCTCCATTGTAGAAAAGGAAACCAACTATTCTGAGGAAAAAGGTGATCTCGCCATGGTCTACATCAATCGAATTGCAGGTCCCAATGAGTCTGCGGGCTACCTTCAGGCCGATCCAACCAGTAAGTTCGCTGTTGGAGAACTGTACTTACGAAGGGTGACAAAGAAAGAAACACAATGTGATTGCCCCTTTAACACCTATAAAACCAAAGGGCTTCCTCCTGCTCCTATTTGCCTGCCATCAAAGGAAACCATCGATGCAGTGCTTAATGCGCAGCCCCATGAATTTTATTTTTTCTGTGCTGATCCGGCCAATTTCAACCTGCCACGTGATCAACATAAACATATTTTATCAAAGAATTACGAGGAACATAAAGTGGTTGCAAAGGCCTATCAATCGGCTTTAGATGACTATCTGCGTAAAAATCCGTGAGCAATGAAGAATGCCTTTCGATATGATATAAGGGTTCGCTACGAAGAGACAGATGCCATGGGCATGGTGTATTATGGCAATTATGCGCGGTATCTCGAAGTTGTGCGGGCGGAGATGATTCGAGCTGAAGGTCTGTCGTATGCATTAATGGAAGAGCAAGGCGTTTTAATGCCTGTGCTTCGCATGAATATTACCTATCGAGGCATCGCAGTTTACGATGATCTTATACAAGCCAAGGCTGTTATTCAAGGAGAAATCGGTAAGACAATTACCTACAAAACAGAGTTGTCTGTCAAAGACCGGTTGATCAACGAAAGTGAAGTGGAGTTAATCTTTTTAGATCGAGCGCGTCGCCGTCCCGTAACTTGTCCTAGTGCTTTTGTGGCAGCGTTGGAAAAATATTGTGTCCTCTAAACCCTGTTATGACAATTATTTATTGGTTAGTAACCTTTGTTCAGGTAGTCATTGAGAGTTTTCGAAAGCACCCGATTGATATCAGGGCTCAGGCAGTAGCGTTTAGTTTTTATGTGGCCATATTCCCCTTTATTTCCCTTTTTTATGAGGTAGTTGATCAACTTGACCATAAGCTATCTATGGTCCATTTAGAGCCGAGTATTTCATTTCTATTCCCCTCGAGTATAGGAAGTAATGTTTTGGTCGACAATGTATCGCATAGCTATGACAGCCAATCCATATGGACGATATTACTCAGTGTTGTGATGCTACTGTACTTTACATCAAAGGGAATGGTCATGCTGATCCGTGCCATGAATAAGGTCGAAAATCACTATGAATCTTGGGGCTATTTTCGAAATAAATCGGTGGGTTTTGGCTTAACTATGATGCTCCTCACAAGCATTGTACTTCTTTTTGGTCTAAATGCTTATTCGTTGCAGCAAGCCTCAACCTTTCATTCCATCCTTGCTGGTCTAGCAAAATTCGCTCTTTTGGTGCTTAACATTGCGGTGATTCATCGTTTTGGCAGCAGTATCAAGCATAAAGAGCACTTCTTTTCACCAGGCACCTTTCTTACAGCTATCGGCCTATTTGTATTGTCTCTTATCTATAGTTGGATTCAGACTCACTTCTTTGCCCATAAATCAGTGGGGGGGATTATAGGCCAAAATCTATCCTTATTGCTATGGCTTTACTTCTGTGCAACCTTCGTACTCCTTGGGCATGATATCAATGATGCGATTGCTCAGACGAGGACAAAACACGCTACGCAACTTCAGTAATATACACTACGTCTATTCCTGTGGAATAAAAACGAACTTCCTAGTCTAAGAGTTTATATCTTTACAGAGTAAGGTGCTTGGTAAAAGAAGTGAAAAGGGAATATGGTGAAAATCCATAGCTGTCCTCGCAACTGTAAGTCCTTGAAGCTTATGCATTAGGCCACTGTGGTGAAAGATTAAGTCATGGGAAGGCGCATAAGATGGGATAAGTCAGGAGACCTGCCTTACGGTATTTTTTAACAGGGTGTCGGGGATTGCACGCTATAAATGACCTTCCTATGGTACGTTTTTGTATAGGGCTATTTGCTCTACTATCTAGTGCGGTATACGCACAAAATGCTTATGTTTTTAATGCTTCAAACTTTGTTGTCGGTGATGGACCGGATACGGCTTACCTTGTCGTAGACTTTCAATCAGCGGGTGCTTGGGATCCGCCTTCATCATTTTATTGGTCGGTGGCTTTTGAGGACTCAATACAAGGTTCATCCTTGCTAGCCATGGTGGATAGCGTCGATGATAATCTTACCGTTGACTTTATGGGTGCTTTTGTAGACTCTATATCCTTAGGTACAGAATATGTCGGCAAAAATGGTGTTAATGGCTTTTACTGGGGAATTTGGAGTGATACAACAGGTGGTAATCGCTGGGTAAGTAATTCAGGAGCATCAGAATGGATTCAGCCAAACGCTTACTATGGTCTCTCTTTTACAGATTTTGCTCCAGCAATCGTTCCTGATACTGCCGTCGCAGTTAATGATGCTCGCGACTTTACAATTTCAGATATTGAAATTTGGTCTGGAGTAGGGAGTGACTCAGCGATCTTGGTCATCGACTTTCTAAATACTTCGGGCATGCCTGAATCTTTTGCTTGGGGAATCCTATTTGACGATAGTGTTTCAGGCAACGAATTGTTACAGCTTGCCGACCAGTTAAATCCTGATCTCCAAGTTGGCATAGCGGGAGGCTTCCTTAATGATATAGTATACCAAGGAATTGAAGGACTGGCAGGAAGTCCAAATTATTGGAATACCTGGTCGAGCACTACGAATGGCTATTGGATAACAAATGCTGGTCTATCTACTGTGCTGAATAATGGAGATTGGTTTGGGTGCTCTTATCCAAACTATCCTCCGGCTATTTTTCCTCGCTCTCCAAAACCAGCGCTTGTAAATAATATATATGCTTACAATAGGTCTAACTTCATCATTGGCTCTGGATCCGATACGGCTTACCTTGTCGTAGACTTTCAATCAGCGGGTGCTTGGGATCCGCCTTCATCATTTTATTGGTCGGTGGCTTTTGATGATTCTATAGCAGGATTCCAAATGGTTAATGCTGTGCTATCAGCTGACCAGAACCTGAATGTTTTTGACATTTTCGGCAACATTGATAGCGTTTCGTTAGGTGAGGATTATACAGGTAAATCGTTAGAAAATAATAAGGCGTGGGCATTTTTTAAGAGTTCCGCTAGCCCCAATCGATGGACACTTTCCTCTTCATGGACGGATCGAGTTTATCCGAACGAATACTATGGCTTATCCTTTACCGACACCGCGAATTTTTTAGGACCTGATACCGCTGTGGCAATCAACAATCCAAGTGATTTTACAGCAGCTAGCCTTGTTGAATGGGCAGGGTCTGGGAGTGATTCGGCTATTTTAGTGATTGATTTTCTTAATGAGTCAGGAAATCCAAAGTCCTATGCATGGGGAATATTGTTCGATGATAGCATAAGTGCTGAAGCGTTGTTGCAATTAGCCGAACAGAACTACTTTGCTTTAGAATTTGATGCGGCGGGTGGATTCTTAAACGATATTATCTACCAAAGTGATTCAGGCTTAGCAGGAAGTCCATATTACTGGAATACCTGGTCAACTACGACTAATGGATATTGGATGACCAATGCAGGCTTGTCGACAGTAATCAAGAATGGAGACTGGTTTGGCTGTTCTTATCCCAATTATCCTCCCGCAATCTTTCCAAGATCGCCTGTGCCTGCGCAAGGTGTAAATCCGGGAATTGCAGTCCTTGACGCGAGTCTACTGAAGGTATGGCCTAATCCTAGTGCGGAATCTATTGAGATAACTTGTGATTATCCTATTGAGCGCATTGATATTACACGGAGTAATGGTCAAGCCGTGGAATTCGAATTCCATAACAACCGTATTGAATGGCGAACCTCTTGGAAGGGTATGGCACTAGTGATGGTTACGTTGCAGGATGGTCGTTCCGTGGTTAAGCCCATTTTGCGTTCATGATGCTTCGACTTGTAGTGTGGATGACCCTCATTGCTCAGTGGGGATGGTCTCAAGTAGCATTCACGGATCCTGCTATTGTCTCATGGGGGGATAGTGTGCAAGTCCTACGTGGATACCAAGATCTTGCAGATTCTTCGCTAGGCTTAGCGGGTTATGGTATCGTATCTGATGCCCTTGGAGAAGCCGATGGCAATGTTGTGAGCCTTGGTGATGGGGGAGAGGCTACCTATTTTTTTGCTTCAGGAATCCCAAATGGTAATGGACCTGATGTAGCCATTTTTGAAAATGCTATGGATATGGGAGGCGGTCAGTTCTTTGCTGAACTGGCTTTTGTCGAAGTATCGACAGATGGAATCGAGTATCACCGATTCCCTTGTCAATCGCTTACTCAAACGAATGGCCAGGTCAACGGTTTTGGAGGCCTCATGGCCTATGATATTCAAGGATTTGCAGGTATTCACCCAACTCAAACTGGGACGCTCTTTGATCTAGAAGAAATTGATGCACTTAATCCTTTGGATACGGTGTACTATGTCCGATGTGTGGATGTCGTTGGGAGCATAGATCCTTCATTAGGGAGCTATGATAGTCAGGGAAATCTTATCAATGATCCGTATCCTACGCCCTATGCATCTTCGGGCTTCGATTTAGATGCTGTGGCATATGTAAAGGATTACAGTACACCCACGTCGATAGAAACAATTGCTATTCTTCCAAATTCAGCAGTGCTTTTTAGTACTGGGCAACCACTAACCCATTATGACACCGATAAACTTTGGGTAATTGACACTCAAGGAATGAGGACTCCGGTATCGTCACAGACCAAGGTGGTAAAAGGTTATCAGTGGATTGTGGAATACAACCAATCAAATAATCAATGGACAGTTGTCGAGGTGATTTTAGGTGTGTAGTCTTGCTATGCCTTTGGTGCGTTGGGCTTTCCTTTAGCTACGGACAATCCCTAAATCATGATACCATTGCAGTTAGTGAGGACTCTACCGAGCTTTCCGAAATGCTGTGTAATGTTGTCATACGACCGATTCCACTTTCCATTTTTTCATCATTAGATCAGGCGCTAAATCCCAGAATAGAGTCTAACTTAAACAGCTTTGCTTCAGAAAAGGGTATTCAAATCAGGCACTATGGCACAGGTCAATTGTCTAGCCTAAGCTTTCGAGGAATGTCTGCTGCGCACACGCAAGTCTCTTTTAATGGACTTAGAATAAATTCCCCCGATATCAGTCAAGTGAATGCAAGTATCTTACCCTTGACTGGTCGAGAGGATTTGTCGTTTGAGGCAAGTCATGTCACCGCAGGCGGTATGCTTCACATCGCATCACCTCAATTAAGTCAAAATGCCCTGCGAATACGACAGGTGATGGGCACCTATCGCCACATTGCACACGATATTAGCTGGGATAAAGCCTATGATAATGGATATCTATCGATTACAGGAGGTTATGATTTTATGAAGAATAATTTTCGCTATCGGGTGATGAGTCTTCCTGGTCAACCCTATGAACGATTACAAGATGCAGATACGCGAAGGGCATTTTATCAAGCCCATTGGAAGAATATCCTTTGGGTAGGCGGACGAAGCGATGGTTATCTTGAGATTTCGTCGTACGCGCAACAATTCGATGCAAGGATACCGCCTACTGTTTTCGAATTACGCAGTACGGAATCCATTCGTGAGCTGAATACGGGTCATGTGGCCAAGGCTAAAATCAATTTCTATGCGCGAAGATCATGGGATATATACTATGAACCACTTTTAGGTTTAAGGACCTATCAAAGTCAGTTCTCACTCTTTGAGGGGAGTGAGCTTAAGGAGAACCGATCCCAATCTGCTCAACTGTCCAATCGATTGGAGCTGAACTGGCGTAAAAAACTCTATCTATCCTATCAGGGCAACTTTTATCATGACAGGCTTACGACCAATAACTACAATGGAAGCGGGTATCGTCAGTGGGAAGTCAATGAATCCTATCAAGTACGTTATCACTTCAAACCCTATTTGAAAACAAAGCTTCAAGCCAATCTTGTGGCGTTAGAAAACTACAGTCCTCGATGGCTACCTCAAGGAGAGGTATCAGGGTCGGTGTCTTTTGGTCGAGAAGATACGAGTCGATATACAAGTCCTACAAAGCCCTTTACGCTGTCCTATTCCATAGGCTATTGGCAGTCTCAGCGCTGGCCATCGCTAAATGATCGCTATTGGATAAACAGCGGAAATCCTGACTTACGTCCTGAGTTTAGTCAAACAGGGGAGCTTTCGCTTGCAGTAGAACACAACAATCGAGCCCTTCTTCAGCTCAAGACATATTATTCGCATTTGACGGATTATATATTGTGGTTGCCTCAATCCACCCAGCAATGGATGCCCGAAAATATTGGGGAAGTGCGAAGCTATGGGGGAGAGTTAACGCTTGGTATTCGAAAGGATTTTAATCGGATGCATTTGGCGTGGTCTGGTACAGCGGCTAGGCGGAATATTGAAAAAATCTCAGCACAAGGCGTTGTTGATCAAGTGCCCTATATTGCCAGCTATCAGTGGGATAGCAAAGTAACATGGTCTTGGCGCGATTGGATGGTACGTGCGACGATTCAGGGAGAATCTTCTCGTTACGTTGACCCATCGACGACGCTTAAACCTTACACAACCTGTAGTCTGCATGTTGCGAAAAATTGGAGATGGAAAAATCAACGCCTTGAAACATCTTTTGCTTGGAATAACGTTACGTTTACAGAATATCAAACCATTGTTGGATATGCAACACCACAAACAGCCCTTGATGTCACGCTGTCTTGGCACCTTACTCCTTAGTTTACTGCTGATTACAGGGTGTAAGAAAGACGAATTCGTCTGTCTTGATGGTCTTGTTGTGTATGAGGCAGAATCCTCTTCAGCCGGCATTGATTTATCAGATTACGTCATTATTGCTTGTGAGGGTGGCTTTACCCGAGGGAATGCATCTATTGATTTGTATAATCCTTCTACTGGCGATTTGCTTCCCAACGCCTTCGCTGATCAGGCGGGTTATGCCCTTGGGGATATTCTACAAGATGTCTATTGGACGAATAATGACTTGATTCTTGTAGTGAACAATTCTCAAAAGATTGAGATCCTCGATCCAAATACCTTAACTCCAAGAAGAACCATTGCAGGCTTCACCTCGCCAAGGTATGCCCATGTTAATGATGAGGGAGGAATTTACGTGTCGGATTTATTTAGCCGTCAATTTATTCGCAGTGATCCTCAATCGGGATGTATTGATGCCGCCATTGATCTCTATGGATGGACAGAATATATTTTTCCTTACCGTACTAACGGCATTGCTGTTCTCCATCGATCCGTATATGGTCAGGGATCCCCCATATCCGAAGTGCTGCTGTTATCAAAAGATTTAGAACTAAGAGATAACATTGCACTACCAGAAGATCCTATCCAAATGGCAGAGGGAAGTGAAAATCACATATTCTATGTTCTGTGTATTGGAAATGTCTCTAATGATGTGCCAGGTCAGATTGTGGAAGTCAATTTGTTAGAAAAAACGACTAGAGAAATCATTCGCTTTAATGAAGACCGCCCCAATCGC
>JAYYPZ010000012.1:0-15655 GCA_036128775.1 Bacteroidota bacterium | reverse complement strand
TTATCGATGAGATTGACGCTATTGGAAGGGCCAGAGGTAGAGGGATGATGCAAGCCAATGATGAACGCGAGAATACTTTGAATCAATTATTGGTTGAGATGGATGGTTTTTCCTCTGATAAGGGGGTAATCATTTTAGCGGCGACCAATAGACCGGATGTTCTCGATAACGCGCTAAAGAGACCTGGACGATTTGATCGTCAGATTATGATAGATAAACCGGATTTAAAAAGTCGAGAAGAAATTTTTCATGTGCATTTAAAGGCGATAAAAACAGGGGAAAATGTCGATGCCAATAAATTAGCCGCGATGACGCCCGGATTTGTTGGGGCAGATATCGCGAATATCTGTAATGAAGCGGCACTGATTGCCGCGCGCAGAGACAAGACCTCCGTTGAGATGGACGATTTCAACGCAGCAGTCGACCGTGTGATTGGAGGGTTAGAGAAGAAACATAAGATTATCTCTAAGGATGAAAAGGAAGTAATAGCCTATCATGAAGCAGGGCATGCTGTCTCAAGCTGGTTCTTGCAACATGCCAATCCATTGGTCAAGGTTAGTATTGTTCCAAGAGGTCGAAGTTTAGGAGCCGCATGGTATTTGCCTGATGAAAGAAATATTACGAATACTGAGCAATTGGAAGACGAGATGGCTGCGATACTAGCAGGCCGCGCCGCGGAGGAAATCGTCTTTGGAAAGATTAGTACCGGGGCACAAAATGATCTAGACCGTGTAACGAAAATGGCCTACAGTATGGTTGTAGTCTTTGGTATGTCAGAAAAGGTGGGCAATGTTTCCTATTATGATATGTTGCAACAAAATAATCTTACTAAGCCCTACTCCGATGCAACGGCTGAAGCCATTGACGCTGAGATAAGAGCCATAATTGATCACCAATATGATCGCGTCAAAAAGTTGTTAGAGACAAAGCGCGAGGAACTCAACACAGTGGCCCAGGAACTACTTAAAAATGAAATGATATACCGCGACCGTGTCGTGGAGCTTATCGGTGATAGCCCATTTGCTAAGAAGGCTGAAGAGGATGAAGTAAAGTCCGCGGAGGATAGTACTCAAGATCAAGACGAGAATGATGCTTCTATACAAGAGGCTCAAGATGATAATGCTGAAAACGTGCCGTCTACCAAAGAGGAGGACTCCACTTCCACTGAAGAAAAACTTTAGGCTGATAGTCTTTATATACAATGGGAATATGATTAGATTTAGGGATAGCTACTACACGCCATGTCCATTTCAAAAAGTAAATCCATAGCTTTTGCTGAAACCTTTGCTGAACATGGAGGTTTTTTTGTCTACAACGCTTCTAGAAAAGAAGCTTCGAGCTCACTGCGAGACATGCTTCAAGTAAAAAAGTCAGTCGACTGCATCTGTATGGATTATGAGAGTGAGCAAACGCTTCTGTCCGTAGATCCTCGTTGGCCTATTCGACGGAGTTACCCAGAAAGAGCGAGTTGCGTTTTAACGGCCTGTTCTTCGCTTATTGTAGAAGGAGGGATGGTCTTACTCGACGAGTCGAAAGGGAAGCTACTAGGCCTGCCTACTATGCCGGATATGTTAATCATAGTTGCATTTCACAATCAATGTGTATCACTGGATGATAGCGATTTTGAGGAGCCAAAACCCAATTCTTTTCTAATGGATTTAAGTGGTGGAAATGCCTTAATGGAGTTCGGTTTTTCTAATATTTATCTCTCACATATTCCCAAAGAGGTCTATCTTTTCTTTATTGATGAAGCCAGTTGAGATTGCACATAACGATAAAAACTCAATTTATTTTGTTTCTGACCTTCATATTGGCCTCCCCGATATTGAGACAAGCCATAATCGAGAACGTTTGTTTGTTCAGTGGCTATCATCCATTGAATCCCAATGTGATGCCTTGTGTATTGTAGGGGACTTATTCGATGTATGGTTTGAATACAAAAGGGTAGTGCCAAGAGGGCACGTCCGGGTGCTAGGGGCTCTAGCGCGGTTATCTGACAAGGGTATTCCTATTTATTTTTTTAAAGGAAATCATGATGCTTGGTTGAGGGGATATCTTGAAGAGGAAATCGGAGCCATTGTTATCGATGATTATCAAGTGTTTTCCTACAGGGAGCGCCTTGCTTTTGTCGCGCATGGCGATGGAAAGGGTCCTGAGGATTTTGGCTACAAGCGATTAAAAAAAGTCTTCCGTAATCCCTTTTTATTTCGATTGTTTAGTCTCATTCATCCAAACCTGGGCCTTCGAATGGCAACACGATTTTCAAGGGGAAGTCGCAAAAAGCAAGAACAATTGAGATTAAGCCCAAAAACGGTAGAAGCTCGAATCCATTGGCATGTTCAATATTGTGAGCAAAAACAAAAAGAATTTCCTGTAGACTTTTATGTTATGGGCCACCATCACTTTTCGACGACTCATCCGATAGCAAACAATGCAATGTATATTAATCTAGGTGCTTGGTTTGACCATCCTTTTTGCGGCATTTGGAACGACACAGGATTAGCCTTAAGTCCCGTTGGCCAATAGGTCTTTTTACGCATTGCAAATGCGTGACATTTTACGTATCTTCACAGGCATATTTTAATTATTCAGACACAATTATGAAAAAACTATTAACTCTATTGTTTGGCGCTTTTGCTGTAACGAGCGTGCAGGCCCAAACTGTATATTATTCAGCAGATTTTAATTCAGGAACTATTGGTTCAGCGCCAAACGGTTTCACTGTAGTTAATAATGATGCTTGCGCAAATAATGATCCGGCCTCTTTCCCCAATGGCACCTGGGTTGTTTATGATAATTTGGAAGGGGATACCTGCGCTGCTGCTGAATCATGGTCCGGCGCTTCAACTCCTAGCTGTACCGTTGATGATTGGTTGATTACTCCGGCAATAGATTTATCGGGAACAGGAGTACCTAAGCTCAAGTTTCGCGCGCAATCTGCTCAAGGAGTGGGTGCAGTGGATGCTAGTGGAAATCCCGCTGAATTTCCGGAGAGTTACGATGTTTTGATCTCCACTACAGGAAACAACGCTCCCGCAGATTTCACAGTTACCGCCCTATCCGTAGCAGCAGAAAATGATGCTTGGACCGCCCGCGAAGTCGATTTGACTGCCTATACCGGCCAAACTATATATATTGCCTTTCGTTTAACCTCAACGGATGCAGTGAGGCTTTATGTTGACGATCTCTCAGTTGAAGAGGCTGATCCATATGATTTGCAATTAATTTCATTCCAGTCAGATGCGACTCCTCAGGTTACAGCGTTAAACGCTAATACCGTTTATTCAGTCCTTGACTATTCAGGTACAAGTCTTTTCAATGCTTCTGTTACGGTGGAAAACACGGGTCAAAATCCAGTGGACTCAGTATCTGTAAACTACTTTATAGTTGATGATATTAATGCGCCAACGGTAGGTTCGACTGTGACAAAAGATTTTGCTTTAAGTCCTGCGCTGGCTGTAGGTGCACAGACTACATTAACTTTAGATCCTATCGGTCTAGATACTCTATTTCCAACTCTAGCTACTAATGAAGCGCTAGATATATATATCGAGTTAGACTCCACACAATTTAACCCATCGGTTACCGAAGATGATGCTTTCTTTTCATTTTTGATTAATCCTAGGGAGGCTTATACGGTACCTTATTCTTCTTCATTTGAGTGGGTAGTAGGTGGAACGGCATTCTCTTTCGAGCATGCGGATTGGGGTTGGAAATTTATAGATGCTAATGCAGATGGCGATGGTAGTTATGTTGCTGGATTTTCAAACTTCACAAGTTATGATGGGGATTTTCATGTGTATTCCTCCTTGCTACTTCCTAATACAATAACAAATGGTGACGCGGGCGACTATTTTGAAACCCCTGAGCTTTCTTTGAATGCAGGAGATTATGTGATAAGTCTATACGGAAAACCCTTTGGTACTAGTGCAGGGCAAATAATTTCCGGCACATTAACCGTCGAACTTGTGAGTGGTACGGGAGCTACTTCGCCTATTGGAACTTTCTCAACAGGGCAAGACACTACCAATTGGAACCCTAATTCAGGGGTAGTCACCGTGCCGTCGAGTGCAAATGATTGGAAAATTAGATTTACAAGCCCAGGAGGAGGGTTTGGAAGCTGGGATCTTATGTCACTCGATCAACTTTCTGCACCTGTGGCTTCTGGAGCTATTGCAGGAACCGATGAGACCAACCCATTCGTTGAGTACTGCGATGGAAACGTTATCCTTTCGAATACCTCAACGGCTAATGGTGGAACGTGTACAGTAGATTGGGGAGATGGAAGTTCAACCGCTACAATCGCTTCTGGCGCTACTTTGCAGCACAATTATTCTTCTAACGGAACGTATACGATAACATTAACAGCTACTAATCCTGCAGGAAGTGATCAAGCAACCTTTGACATCCTTGTAACGGATCCTCCAGCACTTGATGCATCATTCATTGTTGTTGATCAAGGAAGTGGCAATGTGTCAATCACTCTTGAGAATACATTCCCATGCGGAGGTGCGCAAACTACCGTAAGCTGGGGTGATGGCACGGCAAACAACTTGACAAGCCACACCTACACTGCTGATGGCGACTACACAATCACCGTTACACTTCAAACAGCTACTGACATCGCACAGTCAACGGGTTCAGTAACGATCACAGGGTTAAGCACAGCCATTGGTGAGCTAAGCCTTGAAGATGCTATGACTGTAGTACCTTCTCCAGCGGTCAGTGATGTAAATGTTTCCTTCAGCTTATTCAGTGTTCAGGATGTAACAATGACGATTTCAACGATTGAAGGTCGTGTTGTAGAATCAAGAATCATTGAGTCGGCGAAGACAGTTAACGAGGCCTTTGATGTTCGAAGCCTTGATAACGGAATCTACATGATTAATGTATCTACAGAGACAGGGTCAACAAGCTCTTCGTTTGTAGTATCGCACTAATCTTAACGTAATGTCTGAAAGAAAGGCTCCGCATTGCGGGGCCTTTTTTTATTTTCAAGACTAGGCAAGAAGAAACTTTATGGCGGATAATCGACCTCGTTTATTTTTATTGGATGCATATGCTTTAATCTATAGAGCGTACTATGCATTTATTCGCAATCCCATTACCAATTCCAAGGGGGTAAATACCTCAGCAGTCTACGGCTTTACGGCAACCTTGAACGATTTGATTGAGCGAGAGAAGCCGACCCATTTGGCCGTGGTATTTGATGCAGAAGGTGAGACGGATAGAGCGTCTGAGTTTGCCTACTATAAAGCGAATCGAGATGCTATGCCGGAAGATATTCGGAACTCCTTACAATCGATACGAGATATTATTCAGGGCTTTAACATTCCGATTTTAGAATTGCCTGGATATGAAGCCGACGATGTCATAGGAACACTTGCTAAGCAAAAAGAAGGGGAGTTTGATGTCTTCATGGTTACTCCGGATAAAGATTTCGGTCAGTTAGTTTCCGAAAGCATCTTCATGTATAAGCCTAGCCGACAGGGCAAGGGGCATGAGGTGTTGGGCATTCCAGAAGTATGTGCCCGTTGGGAGATTAATGATCCCCTCCAAGTCATCGACATTTTAGCCATGATGGGTGATGCCGTAGACAATATCCCAGGAATTACCGGGGTAGGTGAGAAGACGGCTATTAAACTCCTTAAGCAGTTTGGGAGCCTAGAATCCCTGTTGGAAAACACAGATCAAGTAAAGGGCAAGCTGCGCGAAAAAATAGAAAACTGTCACCAACAGGCGCTGGATAGCAAGTTTTTGGCGACGATTATCACGGATGCACCGATCACTGCAGATAATGATGCGCTGAAATTGGAACCCGTAAATAAGGAGGCATTAACCCCAATTTTCCAAGAGCTAGAGTTTAGAAACCTCGCTATGAAGATTCTGGGTTCGGATTATTCAATGGTAGTCAGCCCTTCAAAGAAAACAGGAAATCCCAACCAAATGGACCTGTTTTCCGCTAATCAGGCTACCGAAGAGAAAAGCATTGAGCGACAGGCTTTTTCAGAAAACTATTCGCTGTTAAAAGACGAGGACATTCCGAGTCTTATCACATCAATTCAAGCCAAAAAACAGTTTGCCTTTGATACAGAGACCACAGGCCTTAATGTACGTGAGGCGGAAATTGTAGGAATTAGTTTTGCTTGGGATAAAGGCTATGGCGCCTATTATCCACTGAGCGAACAGACTGAAGAGGCGAAAAAACAGTTGGCTCAGTTTGCCGTCTTGTTTCAGGACGCTTCTCTTGTCAAAGTAGCGCAGAATATTAAGTTTGATACGCATATCCTATCGCGTTATGGTATCGAGGTAGCGCCCCCATTTAAGGACACCATGCTGGAGCACTACCTGTTAGAGCCGGACCGACGCCATGGCATTAACCGACTCTCAGAAGCGTATTTACAGTATGCTATGCAGCCCATAGAAGAGCTTATCGGCAAGAAAGGAAAACATCAAAAAACATTTAGAGAGGTTGAGCTGTCGGCGGCCAAGGATTACGCCGTTGAAGATGCGGACATTGCCTTGCAATTGCATGAGGTCTTTTCACCTAAGCTCGCTTCAGCGGAGTTGACTTCGTTGTATGATAGTGTAGAGCTCCCCTTAGTGCCTGTTTTACGGCGTATGGAAGGAGAGGGTATTAATCTAGATACCGACTTCTTGGCACAATACAGCACCGAACTTACAAGCGATATCCTTGAAGTAAAGACAAATATTTTTAATCAAGCGGGCCAAGAGTTTAATCTTGATTCTCCAAAGCAATTAGGAGAGATTCTTTTTGGATCTATGGGAATTCCCTATAAAGGTCAAAAGACCAAAACGGGTCAATTTAAAACAGGAGAGGATGTGCTTTCTTCGTACCGAAAGGACTACCCTGTAATGGAGGATATAATGACCTACAGGGAGCTGAGCAAACTCAAGTCCACCTATGTTGACGCCTTACCTCAGCTAGTGAGTCCAAAAACGGGACGCATACACACCACCTTTAACCAGGCGGTAGCGGCAACGGGTCGCTTGAGTTCTAATGAACCAAATCTTCAAAACATCCCCATCCGGACTGAGCGAGGCCGTAGAGTCCGACAGGCCTTTATTCCAAGAGATGCAAACCATTGGCTATTATCGGCTGACTACTCTCAAGTAGAGCTGCGTCTAGTCGCTCATATGGCTAAGGAAGAATCCATGCTTGATGCTTTTGCCAAGGGAAAAGACATTCACAGTGAGACGGCAGCTCTTGTGTTTCAAGTGCCGGTATCGGAGGTCACTCGAGAAATGCGAAGCCATGCAAAGACAGTAAACTTTGGAATTATCTATGGTGTCACGGCTTTTGGATTAAGTCAACAAACAAGCCTAAGCCGCTCGGAAAGTAAGGAGATTATTGAGCAATACTTTGTAGCCTATCCTGGTATTCGAAAGTATATGGATGATAATGTGGCCTTCGCTAGGGAGCACGGTTTCGTGAAAACTCTGAAGGGTCGACGACGTTATTTGCGAGACATTGATTCACGCAATGCGGGATTGCGAGGGCATGCTGAACGTAATGCAATCAATGCCCCGGTTCAAGGTTCGGCAGCGGATTTAATCAAACTGGCTATGATTGATATCGACCGCTTGTTAATGGAAAGAAAGCTCCAGTCAAAAATGCTGCTCCAAGTGCACGACGAATTGGTGTTTGACGTGCCATCAGCAGAACGAGAAGAAGTTGAAGAGCTTGTTAAAGAGGCTATGCAGAACGCAATGCCCGGTTTAGATGTTCCTTTACAAGCGGACTTAGGATGGGGAAGGCATTGGTTGGAAGCTCATTAGTAAAAGACAGTAAGCGTACATGGCATATAGATTATCACAGACCATTGAAGAGGCGGTACAAGCCTTTAAAAAACTGCCAGGGATTGGTGAGAAAACCGCTATGCGCTTAGTGCTTGCCACGTTGGAACAGTCTTCCAATGATGTCGACCAATTTGCCCAAGCCTTGCACAACCTAAAGACCAAGCTCAAGAAGTGCTCGGTATGTCATTCTTTTGCTGATGAGGAATTGTGCTCCATTTGTGCGGATCACAAAAGAGACAAAACGACCCTATGTGTTGTGGAGTCAATACGAGATATTGTGGCCATTGAAAGCACCCAAACCTATCATGGCGTCTATCATGTGCTCGGAGGGCTTATTTCGCCCATGCAAGGCATCGGTCCAGAAGATTTGACCTTTTCAAGCCTCTTTAATCGCATCAAAAGTGATGAAGTTAAAGAGGTCATTATGGCCCTAAACCCCAACATGGAGGGGGATACGACAACATTTTACATCAGTCGTCAATTAGATCTCGAGTCTATTTCATTAACCTCACTATCTCGAGGGATAAGTTTTGGTGGAGAATTAGAGTTTGCTGATGCTATGACATTAAGCCGTTCTCTAGCTGCAAGACAGCCTTTTGATCGCTATCTTTCTCGGTAGTCACTCTAGGCTATTGCTCTAAAGCCTTAGTAGACAGGGTAAACCCGAATGTTGTGCCGATGTCAACGGTAGACCGCACATGAATCTTTTCTTTATGGGCTTCTACAATATGCTTACAAATGGAAAGCCCGAGACCGGTTCCGCCGTGTCCTCTTGAGCGGGCCTTGTCTACTCGATAAAACCGCTCAAAGAGTCTGGCAAGGTGTTCGCTAGCTATGCCAGGGCCGTTATCGCTCACTTCAATGAGCAGTTTGTCTTCTACGTCGTAGAATCCAATTTTTGTCAAACCATTCTCATGGCCATACTTGATGGAGTTATTGACGAGGTTGGACAGTACGTGATGAATGTGCTTGCGGTCGGCAAATACTTTGCGTTGAAAGCCAGCATCTTCTTTAATGACAAGCTCAATATTTTTTTTGCTGGCTAGTAACTCTTGTTCATCTATTACCTGCTTCGTAAGTTCTGTGATGTCAAAAGGTTGAATGTCAAGTTGCGTGGTATCCGTCTCATATTGGTTGAGCATAATAAGGTCCTCCACAATATTGGCTAATCGGTCAAGATTTCGGGTTGCTTTTTCCAAGTATTTCATGTTGACTTCCCGATCTTTTACCCCGCCATCTAATAGGGTTTCTATGTAGCCTTGGGCATTAAAGATGGGTGTTTTTAGTTCGTGGGACACGTTACCAATAAACTCTTTTCGATAGGTCTCCATTCGCTTGAGTGCTTGAATTTCCGACTGCTTGCTTGTGCTATATCGCCGAACTTCTTCCTCAACGGCTTGTAAAAAGTCGTCTTCTTCTTGAAGAGCACCCTCCTTCAGTTCTTGTCCGCCTTTTTCGGTACTCACTAGCTTATAGAGAATCTTTATTCTTCGATAGATAAAAAGATCGACCAAGTAGTGTGCAATGGGGAAGGTGGTCACTAATAGGATAACTGGAATTAGAATCATGTAAGCTTGAAAAGCCCATCCATCGACCATGGCCTCTGCGCATAATGCGATGCCTGATATTGCCGCGACTGTGAGGCTAATAAGCAGAGAGACCTGCCGTAGTTTTAAATTTTTAAATGCCATTAGCTTCCAAACTTGTAGCCTACGCCTTTAATGGTCAAAAACAAATCAGGGTTGAATTTTTCTCGAAGTTTGCGGATATGCACGTCGATGGTGCGATCGACTACAATGGTATCAGTCCCCCATACTTGCGCTAAAATTTCTTCTCGAGTAAATACTCTACCCGGTTTAGACATAAGCAACCTGAGTAGTTTATATTCTTTCTTTGGCAGGCTGTAGGCTTGTGCTTTATAGGTAACAAGACGTTTCTCAGTATCTATAGTAATTCCGTTGGCTTCAACGGATTCCATGCCGTTTCCGCTATGTAACCGTCTGAGTAAGCTTTGAACTTTTTTGACAAGCAATCTTGGTTTCACGGGTTTAGCAATGTAATCATCTGCGCCTACGTCAAAAGCAGCAATCTGACTGTAATCCTCATGCCTGGCGGTTAAAAACGTGATAATGGTGTTTTGAAGGTCCCGAATCTGTCTTAACTCACGGCAAGCTTCTATTCCATCCATTTGCGGCATCATAACGTCGAGAATAATCAAGTCTGGAATGTATTTTTTTGCAGCATCAATGGCCTCAAGGCCGTTGTGTGCGGTTTGCACCTCATAGCCTTCTCGCTCGAGGTTATACTTCAGAAATTCGAGCACATCCTCCTCATCATCTACAATGAGGACTTTAATCTTATTGCTTGGACTTATCATAGCATTAATGTAGGCAAAATCAAGTACAACTCTTACACGGTTTATTTAACCTTAACAAGCCCGCCCAAAGATTAACCATTTCTTAACAATGAGATTTCTTGGAGTTAAAATCGCTGGTATTCTTTTGCATCATCAATTCAACAACATGAAAAATTTATTTAACTCAATTTATCTTTTTGTTCTCGCAGGGGGCTTCCTCTTTTTGACTTCCTGCGGAGAAGATGATGGGGGATCAACAACACCTCCAATCAATCCCGGTACTGAAACAGTAGTCATCTCAGGTTATATCAGCCAAAATACAACGTGGACGGCGGATAAGATTTATGAACTTGCTGGCTACGTAGTTGTAGACTCAGGGGCCACTCTCACGATTGAAGCAGGTACTATTGTTAAAGCACGTACAGGTTCAGGTGCAGCTTCTTCAGCGCTCGTTGTAGCTCGTAACGCAATGATTAATGCACAGGGTTCAGCTTCAGCGCCGATTGTATTCACTTCTGTCTTAGATAACATTCAGCCAGGCGAACTGGTAGGATCTTCTCTATCTGTTGACGATGCAGGACTTTGGGGTGGTGTTATCATCCTTGGTAATGCTCCAGTGTCTACAGGATCAGGCGATACAGAGGGACAAATCGAGGGAATTCCTTCAGATTATACCTTTGGTCGTTACGGAGGAAGTGATGCGGCAGATAACAGCGGTGTTTTCTCTTATGTATCCATTCGCCACAACGGAACAGAAATTGCTCCTGACTCTGAAATTCAAGGATTGACGACAGGAGGTGTTGGATCAGGCACTCAAATCGACCATATTGAAATCGTAGCGTCTGATGATGATGGCGTAGAGTTTTTCGGTGGTACACACGATATCACACACCTTCTTGTGGTAAACCACGCGGATGACGGCATCGACTTAGACCAGAACTATGCTGGAACGATTTCAAACTTCTTTGTAACCCACACTGGAGGTAAAGGATCCAATGCAGGATTTGAATTTGACGGTCCAGAAGGTTCAACGTACACGGCTGGAAAATATACCGTTCAAAATGGTACACTAAAAAATACTGGAGGCCCTGGACGTGCTATGACACTTAAGTCAGGTTCTCAAGGGGATATCTCTGGAGTATGGGTTACTGGATACGGCGAATTTGTAACGGTTGAAGGAGGTTCAGCCAATGCAAACTTTGCTGCTGGTGAGCTTACTGTTTCCGGATGTGAGTTTAACTCGGCAGACATCTCAGACCTTTCTATGGGCGCCATCGTCCCAGAAGGAGCTGATTCTGTAGCGAGCATTTCTTCATTTGCAGCGGCGAATGCCACTGCGGCTGCACCTGGTAATGCAGGGGCAACAACTTCTGAGTTCGATGGCTGGACTTGGGGCGCTTCAGCAGGTTTAGTTGAAAACTAGGATAGAAGCACATATCAATTAATTAGAGACAACCTCTTGCCGGTAAAAGGGCAAGAGGTTTTCGCGTAAAAAAGACACAATGAAATACATCATTACTGTTCTCACTTTTTTTCTTGCCATAGCGTCGGTTGCTCAGGCTGAAGATCCCAAAATGGGTCTTCTTCGTGGTACGGTCATCGACGATGATTTTGGCGATCCTGTGATGTATGCTGAAGTACGTGTCGAAGGATTAGATATCAGTACCCTGACCGACCTTGATGGGCAATATAGTTTTGAGTTGGCTCCTGGCACCTACACCTTGTCTGTAGAATTTTTGGGCTATGCCAAGCAAGTGGTTAGTGAAGTGGTCGTCAAAGAGGGGAGTACCGAATTGGTCGATGTTCGCCTTACCGAGGAATCAGAAGTTATTACTGAAGTAGTGGTTACTGCAACCCAAAGCAGAAACAATGAGACGGCCTTGCTAACCATTCAAAGAAAATCGGCGGTTGTACTCGATGGGGTCTCTGCCCAAAGTATCAGTCGAATTGGTGATAGTGATGCAGGCCAGGCCATCCAACGGGTTTCAGGCGTGTCGGTCGAAGGAGGAAAGTATATCTATGTGCGTGGCCTAGGCGATCGCTACACAAAGACTACGCTTAATGGAATGGATATCCCGGGACTGGACCCCGATAGAAATACCGTGCAAATGGATGTCTTCCCAACATCACTTATTGATAACATCATCGTACGAAAAACCTTTGCGCCAAATATGCCAGGCGACTTCTCAGGTGGTGTGGTTGACATTGCAACAAAGGCATTTCCAGACAAAGAGCAGTTTAATGTGAAGTTTGGCCTTGGATACAATACCAATACAAGCTTTAACAAAAACTTTTTGACCTATGATGGAGGTAAGCTTGATTGGTTGGGTATTGATGATGGTAGTCGTGCCTTGCCGAGCGGGTATGATTATACAGATATTAATGGCTACCCAACAGCTATTCAAGAAATTCAAGAAGATCCAAGCATTGAAGCGTTTACAAGAGAGTTTAATCCGACCCTTGGCGTTCGAAATGCTCCTGCATTTTTAAATACGTCGCTTAGCACGAGTTATGGTAACCAATATCAGTTGGGGGAATCCAACCAAACGCTTGGCTTAATAGCAGGCTTTTCTTATCAGAATAATAATCAGCACTTTGATGTAGCACGCTATGGAGAGTATTTTAAGTCACGTGATGCCAATTCATTTGATTTAGATGACGAGCAGTACAGAAGCTCACAAGGCCCATTGAGTCAAAACAATGTATTGTGGAGTGGGTTGGTTGGCTTTGCGTTAAAAGGTCAAAAGCACCGATTAAACACCCAACTATTTCATACTCAAAATGGGGAGAAAGGAGCATCCACTCGCTATCAAGTAGATGGCTGGGATGACCAGGAAAGTGAGTTTACGACCTTGACCTACTCTCAACGATCGATTACTAATTTCCTTGTAGGCGGCAAATCGACATTTAATCGTCTTGAGCTGGAATATAAAAATGCCCTTACGTGGTCTGAGATTATCGACCCCGATTTACGTACGACATCCCTTGAAGTAACAGGGGGAGCGATTCCAGCTTTGAGTGGAGGAGGAGGTTCTGGCTCAGACCGCCTCTGGAGAGACTTGTCAGAATTCAATGAAACATTTCGCATGGACGGAACCTACCTCTTTTCTCAATGGGGAGGTTTAGAAAGTAAGTTTCAGTTTGGGGTGAGCAATACCTACAAGGTTCGTGATTTTGTAACGACTCGTGCCGAACACATTTACCAGGGCTTGATTCCTAATGGAGATCCAAATACCATCTTAAGCGATGATTTAATTTGGACAGCGGGCACTCCATTATCGGATACAACAACCATTATCCGTGCGCTTCAGGAAAAGCAAAATTCCTATAATGGTCGCATAAACGTTTTAGGCGCTTACGTAATGAATGAATTGCCATTGGGCCGCAGAATGCGCGTTATTTATGGAGTGCGCATGGAGAAGGCGACAAATTGGTATACGGGAGAACCAAGTCAACCCCAGTTTGCCCCTATTCCTTACTATGATGACGAAAAAGTGCTCAATGAACTGAACTTCTTGCCATCGGTTAACTGGATTTACGAGTTGGCGAGCAACATGAACCTTCGTGCTTCATTTAGCCGTACCGTGGTGAGACCAAGCTTTAAGGAGATTTCGCTTGCTGAGATTTTTGATCCCCTCACAGAAACTACCTTTATTGGAAACATTGATGTTCAACAAACGGACATCGACAACTTTGACTTGCGATGGGAGTCCTTCTTTGGTCGCGGTGAAATGATTTCATTGTCCGGTTTCTATAAGCGATTTACCAATCCTATTGAATTGGTGAGTGTCTCGGAATTTGGTCCTCGTGAGATTACGCCACGAAACGTTGACGAAGCCTTTTTGCTTGGGGCAGAAATCGAGTTACGCAAGAACTTTGCCTTCATTCACCCTGCATTAGAGAATTTAGCGTTTACAGGAAATGCATCATACATCAAAAGCCAAACATTGTATACTGATGCGGAGTACGCGACACTCTTAGCGAATGCTAAGCCAGGAGAAGATATCTCACGGGAGCGTGTAATGTTTGGTCAATCACCCTTCTTAGTAAATGTAGGACTAGGCTACCGCGACACGGAAAAAGGATTTGATGCTATTGTATCCTATAATGTGCAAGGAAAGCGTTTAGTACTTCTTGGTATTGATCGAGTACCCAATGTATACGAGCAGCCGTTTAACAACCTTAAGGTTAAAATCGCACAGAGCTTTGGTGAGGACGATCGCTTTAAGTTAAGCCTAAGTGCTTCCAATCTGCTAAATGACGACCGAGCCCGACAGTACGAGGTCTTTCAAGGTGATCCTGGAATCTTCTCGCAAACTCGTGCTGGACGAACGTTCAAGTTGAGCTTCGCGTATACTTTGCAGTGAGGTTTAAGTTGTAGCTGAGCTATTTACAGTGCAATTTTGTGCTGTAAGTATTCGGCCCAAATTGAGGTGACAATTTCTCCTGCGGGCAGAATTTGGTCCATATATCCACTTACTTGACCAATCTCAAGTTCTCCTTCTTGGAGATCACCCAGCTTCATTCCCTTTTTAGACCGCCCTTTCCCAAGAAGTTGCTCGAGCTCTTCGGAACTCGCTCCGCGCTCTTCGGCTTCTTTGACCTGTTCTTGGAATTTGCTTTTTAACAGCCTTACCGGCGTCACGGCTTTCAACCTTAATTCGGTATCTCCTTCATTCGCATTGCATACCGCTTGCTTAAAGTTCATGTGCGCACTTGACTCTTCACTTAAGACAAAGCGCGAACCAATTTGAACGCCACTGGCACCAAGGGCCATCGCGGCAAGCATACCTCGCCCACAACGTATTCCTCCAGCGGATATCACAGGAATGTTCACTGCATCGGCTACAGCAGGCGTTAAGACAAAGGTGGTGGTTTCCTCTCGTCCATTGTGCCCTCCCGCTTCAAATCCTTCTGCTACAATGGCATCGACTCCAGCAGCTTCGGCTTTGAGCGCAAACCGCACACTGCTCACAACATGGATGACTTTGATCCCGTGAGATTGCAGCTTTTTTGTCCAAGTTCTGGGGTTCCCCGCTGAGGTAATTACAATCGGAACTTTGTAGTTGATTATATGCTGAACATGCTGTTCAATATCGGGGTAGAGTAGAGGAAGGTTAACGGCAAAGGGCATCTGAGTAGCTTTTGTACAGGCCTTGAGGTTTTCTTCAAGTTCATCCGGATACATACCCCCAGAACCAATCACACCAAGACCTCCCGCATTGGATACCGCTGCGGCAAGGGGCCAATCCGAACACCAAATCATACCTGCTTGGATGATAGGATACTTGATGTTCAATAATTGAGTCAAGGAATTTTCCATAGAATAGTGCTTGTTTTATCTGGCGAGAGGGCCTTTTCCTAAGGTATGGCTTTCTATGGACTTACCTCCTTTTTTGAGAAGGCATGACCGACAACATTTTAAAACACTGCGGCGTTTTATCTTGGAACGCTAATAGAAGACGTGGGTTTATGAAA
>JAYYPZ010000011.1:0-3489 GCA_036128775.1 Bacteroidota bacterium | reverse complement strand
TAACGGGCTTAAGCGGTAAGCGTTCTGTATGCGCCTGATTCACCTGATTCGAATTGACGATGATTACATGGATTCAATAAGACGAAATCCCTTTCCATGTACATTGATGATTTCTATTCTATCGTCCTTTCTAAGGTATTTCCTCAGCTTGGTAACATAGACATCCATGCTGCGGCCGGTAAAGTAACTGTCGTTCCCCCAGATATGTTTGAGTGCTACATCTCGGTTGAGCGTTTTGTTCTTGTGCTGCGCAAGCAACCTCAATAGATCACCCTCTTTCGTAGTAAGCTTTTTTTGATCTCCCTTAATGGATAGAATTCTCGTGTCATGCGCATAGGTGTAGTCTCCAATTTCAAAATGCAAGGTTTCATCCGGGGGATTCTTCTCAAGAAAAATTCTTCGCATCACGGCATCTACTCGTACGCGCAACTCATCTCGATCGAATGGTTTGGTGACGTAGTCATCTGCACCTAGCTCAAATCCAGCTATTTTATCTTCTTTGAGCGACTTAGCCGTTAAGAAAATGATGGGAATTCTATAGTCTACTTCTCGAATTTGTTTAGCTAGTGTAAATCCGTCCTTTAGGGGCATCATAACATCCAATATGCAGATATCGAAATCATCTTTAGAGAAGGATTTCCATGCTTTTTCTCCATTTTCGAAAAGTTCGACGGAATGGCCATGTAGTTCCAAGGAGTCTTTAAGTACCATTCCAAGATTGGGATCATCTTCTGCTAGCAGTATCCTGTATTGCATGTCGATATTCATTACTTCTCGTTGTTTAATGGGAAAATTAAGGTAAATTCTGCGAATTGACCCTCTTCACTTTGAACACGAATGCTTCCAGCGTGTCGTTCGGTCATCGCTTTAACGTAGCTCAGGCCAAGGCCAAATCCCTTAACATTATGGATATTGCCAGAAGATTCTCTAAAAAAGGCATCGAATATATGCCGTTGTACCGAGGATGACATGCCTATTCCATTATCTCGAATAACAATCTCTAGAAACTTTTGATTGCTCCTTGTGGTAACGGTTATGGTTAGTTCATCTTTGCTGTATTTGATGGCATTATCATAGAGATTCGAAAACAAATTGTACAGGTGCTGTTCGTCACCGTAAATGATGTGGTCTGTAGCTTGTCGGTCTTCGGTAAGTACTCCATTCGCGGCCTCAATACGCAGCTTGTAACTCGATTTAAGTTTGTCTAGGATTTGATGGATATCCACCTCCTTCATATTTAACTTAATAGAACCTTGCTCTAGCTGAGCGACTTGAAGGACTTTTTCGATATGACCTCCGAGGCGAAGATTTTCCTCTTGAATAATCTCTGCATACTTTAAGACCTTGTCGGATGCTGTGGCCACGTTATCCTCATGTAGCATTTGGCTAGCTATTCCGATGGTGGCTACAGGGGTCTTTAGTTCATGGGTCATGTTATTGATAAACGCCGTTTTTAAGTCAGATATTTTTCGCTGGCGAAGAATGGTGATCACTGAAAAAACAAAGCCAACTGAGACAAAAAGTATCAGCACAACTGACGTAACAATGAACAACAGATTCTGGTACCATATAAACTGATTTCGGTTATTGACTAAAACAATCAGTTTCCCATGGTAGGATCCCGTAAGCTCATTTTTGAAAACTAGACGTTCAAAGTAATTCTCATTTTCCTTAGCTGATGGCGAGAGTTTCATGCCTCCGTAAGGTCTTGTGGATGACGATAAAGTGTAGGACATCGTTAAGGAGCGCTCTTTTAATCTTGCATCCAACAACTCTTGGATTACTTCATCAGTGACCTCAGGCTGTTTCCTTCTTAAATCCTTGGTTTTTGTGGACAAAACGTTCTGGAGATCCTGATTGATAAGGACGCTTTGCGAACTGCGTGATTTCAACTCTTGAAAAAGTTGTAGAATGGCTAAATCTCCTTCACTGCTATCACCTAATAATTCAAAGGTATGTACTGCTTTTTCTTCTTTGAGAAAAATGGTGAAGTCGAAAATAGCTTGTAGGTTGGCTAGGACTAGGGAATCTCTTCGGATACTATCTGCGTCCATTGCGGAATCCACTACACTGTTTACGTAAGGCCCATAATCATAAAATTTTAAGTCCTCACTCACCTCGGCAAGAACATCGTTCATTTGATCTTCAAAGACCTTTTGACTCTGAGTCATACCGTTTATAAGAAGTATAGATTGATTCACTATGAGCCCAACCATGACTACAGTGAGAAGAATAGCGAGGGCATATATTCGTTGTTTAGTCATGGTCTACTGAACTAGAAACGTCAAAAAGTAGTTTTTGTAAATGTAGTTAATGTTTGAATTGATATAAATATCGCTTTCATGGTCGTACTTTCGAAAAGTCTATAATTTATGCTGTCGCGTTTATCTAGTACAATACTAATACCGTTCCTGGTTTTTGCTTCTCTTCTACTAGGAGCTCTTTTTGGTTATAGGATGGGCTTTTTTGCCCCGATGAAGCCTGAAGGGACAGGATGGTTTTATGAGGAGGTCTTTTTTCAGATCGATGAAAATTTCGTGGATGATATTGATCTAGACCGATACCAAACAACAGGGGCGAAGAGCGTCGTAGAAAGCATTCCACACGGCGAGTACTATTCCATTGAAGAAGCTGAGAAAGAAAGCCAATCGTTTGAGGGACGGTATGAGGGCATTGGTATTCAATTTTCCATTTTAAAAGACACCATCTTTGTGGTGAACACTTTGCGTGGTGGGCCTAGTGAGCGTTTGGGAATTCAATCTGCTGATCGAATCGTAGAAGTCGAAGGACTGAATGTCGCAGGCGTTGGAATAACTCAAGATTCTGTGGTTGGTCTGCTTATGGGGCCTCGAAATACAAAGGTGAATGTCTCAATCATGAGAAGAGACTCGGTGTTCCCACTTTCTATTCAACGGGGGTCGATTGCCACGCCAACGGTCTCCCTTTCATACATGGTTGACGCCTCTGTGGGCTACATACAAGTGGATATGTTTGGTGCATACACGCACGAGGAGTTTAGTCGTGCGATAGAATCCCTTCAGAAGCAAGGTATGACGAAGTTGATTGTTGACCTTCGAAATAATGGAGGGGGATATCTTGATCAAGCGATTAAAATGCTGGATGAATGTATTGAGGACAACCGATTGCTCTTATATACCGAAGGTCGAAAACGCAAGCGAAAGGATTATTTTTCTACGCGGCCAGGTGTTTTTGAAGATGGTGAATTGGTTGTTTTGACCAACAGTATGTCCGCCTCAGCAAGTGAGATTTTTGCAGGAGCTATTCAAGACTGGGATCGTGGATTAGTGATAGGACAGCGGACCTTTGGTAAAGGACTTGTACAAGAAGAATTTACCCTGTCCAATGGAGATGTTATGCGGCTGCCCGTGAGTAAATACTATATGCCTTCTGGGCGATGTGTTCAGAAGCCTTATGAGGGGAAAGATGCCTATGAATACAGCTTAGAAATTGTTGATCGATTTGAATCTG
>JAYYPZ010000010.1:0-13740 GCA_036128775.1 Bacteroidota bacterium | reverse complement strand
GGAAGAATAAAAGTACATGTCAGATTATAAACCGATGCGGCTGATTGCCGCGGCCAAAAAGTTTAATGTAGGAGCCTCTACAATTACTGAATTCCTTCAAGGAAAGGGATTTGATATTGATAATCGACCTACTACCAAGTTGAGTGAAGAAATGTATCAGGCATTGCGCGCTGAGTATTCTTCAGATGTCGATATGAAAAAGGAGGCCGAACAGGTTCAGCTCGGCTCAGAAAACAAGGGCGTTAGCATTAACAAAGAAGAGGAAACGGAAACCTTTATCGAACGTAAAAAAGTTGAGCTTTCTGGTCCTAAAGTTGTTGGGAAAATAGATGTCTCTTCTAAGGAAGAGGCTGAAGCCCAGTCTCCTGCCAAAGATGAAGAGGATTCGGCAGCAGAGAAACAAGCGAAAGCTCCAGTTAAGGAAGTCGAAACCATTGAACGTAAAAAGGTTGAGCTTACGGGCCCCAAGGTCTTAGGCAAGATTGAAATTAAACCTGAGCCCCAGCGAGCTAAGAACCCAGAGGAAGGAAGTCCGGAAAAGCGTCAACGAAAACGCTTTAAAAAGGCATCAAAAGTTGGGCCGGTTAAGGGAACAAATGCCAGCCGTGGCAAGACTAAGGACGAGCCAACAGTGGTCAGTGAAAAGGAAATCGAAGAAAAGATTAAAAACACCATGGCGAAACTACAGGCTGCGTCCTCTGGTAAGAGTCAGCGTGCCAAACTTCGTCGCCAAAAACGTCAAGAAATTCAACAAAATGCAGAGCTAGAAGCTCAGCGTATAGAAGAGGAAAACTCCACAGTACTTAAAGTGACTGAATTTGTTACAGTAAGTGAATTGGCTAGTATGCTAAATACGTCTCCAACAGATATTATAACCAAGTGTTTTGGTCTTGGAGTAATGGTGTCTATAAATCAGCGTCTTGATGCTGAAATTATCGAGCTTGTGGCGAGTGAATACGAACGTACTATTGAGTTTATATCTGCTTCGGATCAGGACGTATTTGAGGATACCGAAGATGCAGAAGAAGATCGTCACGAACGTGCCCCAATTGTTACTATTATGGGACACGTAGACCACGGTAAAACGTCTTTGCTCGACTACATTCGTGAGGCGAACGTAGTGAGTGGTGAGGCCGGGGGGATTACCCAGCATATTGGAGCCTATGAAGTAAACTTGGAACAAGGGAACATTACCTTCCTTGATACGCCAGGTCACGAAGCCTTTACGGCGATGCGTGCTCGTGGAGCCAAGCTCACTGATATTGCGGTCATTGTTATTGCTGCGGATGATGATATCATGCCACAAACCAAGGAGGCTATTTCGCATGCTCAATCAGCAGGGGTTCCCATGATTTTTGCGATTAATAAAATCGATAAGGAAAATGCCGACGCTAACAAGATTAAAGAGAAGCTGTCGGGAATGAATATTCTCGTTGAAGAGTGGGGCGGAAAACACCAATCGCAAGACTTGTCTGCTAAGACAGGACTAAACGTCGACCAGTTGTTGGAGAAAATTCTTTTGGAGTCAGAACTGCTTGAACTCAAAGCAAACGCCAAGAAGCCAGCTATTGGAACCGTGATCGAGGCTTCTCTTGATCGAGGAAGGGGGTATGTGGCCACCGTGCTTGTACAAAATGGCAGTTTAAACATTGGAGACTTTATTGTTGCTGGAGGCTTTTCTGGCAAGGTAAAGGCAATGTTTGATCACAGAAGTCAGGCTAAAAAGAGCGCGGGACCAGCCGTTCCGGTTCAAATTCTTGGTTTAGACGGTGCTCCTGCGGCAGGGGAACGATTCAAAGTGTTTGCCACCGAACAGGAAGGTAAGCAAGTGGCTACCAAGAGGGCACAACTCGACCGAGAACAGGGAATGCGCACACAAAAACACATTACACTTGATGAAATTGGTCGTCGCTTGGCACTTGGAACCTTCAAAGAGCTTAATATTATTGTAAAGGGTGATGTTGACGGATCAACGGAGGCCTTATCCGATTCCTTGCTAAAGCTTTCTACCGAAGAGATTCAGGTAAACATCTTACACAAAGCTGTAGGGGGTATCAGCGAATCGGATGTCATGCTGGCCTCTGCATCGGATGCCATCATCGTAGGTTTCCAAGTGCGCCCATCGGCTAGTGCTCGTCGCTTAGCAGAAGCTGAGGGCGTGGAACTCCGTATGTACTCAATTATCTATAACGCCATCGAAGAGATTAAAGCGGCTATGGAAGGACTCCTTGAACCTACTGTAGAAGAGAAGGTATTGGGTAATTTGGAAATCAAAGAGGTATTCAAGATTTCCAGAGTGGGTACCGTTGCCGGGTGTATGGTAACCGATGGTAAGATTTACCGAAATGCCAAGGTTCGTATTGTTCGAGAGGGTATTGTTGTGTATACCGGAGAACTTGAGTCATTAAAACGCTTCAAAGATGATGTAAAAGAAGTCGTCAATGGCCAGGATTGCGGATTAAACATCAAAGACTACAATGACATTAAAGTGGGTGATGTGATTGAAGCTTATGAAGAGGTTTCTATCCAGCGAACGCTTTAGAAAACAATTTTCAGTCTCTTAGTACAGACCATGCTGCCTTATTCACATCGTAGAGCATGATGCGTGATGGTCTAGCATGTCCTTTTATTTCGGTGAATTCAACAATTCCATCGACTTGAGCCATTAAATCAACGTCAAGTTCCTTTCTTCTTTGGGCGGGCTTCTTCCCTTTTAAGTTCGCGGAGGTTGACAGAAGGGGTGCAGACAGGTTTTTTAGGATAGGGGCAAGATAGGAGCTGTGCTCCACGATTCTAAAGGCAATGGTTCCATCTTTGGCTTCAATGGGCTTTAGCAGGGAATTGGTGTTTTCCACCACAAAGGTTGTCGGCCGTTCGTTACGTAGGTTTTTTATGGCGCGTTGCGTGGTTTCATCAAGGTCAATGCCAAGCTGGTCATAGTGAGAACACAATAAGATGATGCCTTGGTCACGGGACCTTTCTTTCATGGCATAAACCTTGGAAACTTGGTCTTTATTGTTAACCAAACACCCTAAGCCCCAAACGGTATCGGTGGGATAAAGTACAATATTCCCCTGGTTAAGGCATTGTTCTAAATCTTGGCTTGAACGAATAGGCTTCATCAGATAAGTCGTTTATACAAACTATTGAGTTCTTTCGCTTGCCGTTCGGCAGAAAAGTGCCACCGTTCTTCCTCAGTTAGCTTGTAGGAAAAGGAAGAGGGTTTGTTGACAGCGTGTTGTATGAAGTCAGCAATTCCTCGAACATCATTGGCTTTCACATAGTTTATCTTGTCTCCACCGATTTCTTCCATGGATGAATCTTGAGTCGTTAAGACGGGAAGATTACAAAGCAGAGCTTCGGCAATGGGCAGGCCATACCCTTCAATTACGGAAGGATAAACCAAGGCCTGAGCGCCATAAAAAAGTAAAGGCAAATCATGGGTGGAGACTGAGTTAAGCCAGACAATTTTTTCTTCAAGATTCTCTTGTTGAATGAAGGATTTAATCGACTGGATATACGTTCCTGAGCTCCTTCCTACAAGGACTAGTTGAATATCAAGGGATTTGAGCAGGCTCATTGCCTCCACCACTCTTTGTTGGTTTTTTCTGGGCCGTATGTCCCCCAAGCAAAGGATATAGTTTTTTTTGATACCCCACTGGCTTGTAAAACGTTGAATGGACTGTCGCCCAGGAGCCTCCTTAAAAAATGCTGCTTGAATACTGGGATATATAATCTCAATTTTGTTTGGACTCACGGCATAATGCATATTCAGGGAGTTGGCGGAAAATGCACTTGGGCAAACAATGACATCGGCCTTTTTCACCGCATTTAGGGTCCGTCTATTATAGGTGTAGCGGTCAAATCTAGGATAGTCATCGGGGTATACCTTAAAAATCACATCATGAATGGTCACGACTTTTGCTCCCCTAAAATGATCAATACGCTTCGGCAGCTCATTGGACAAACCATGGTAAACGTCCATTTTACCATAAATTATGGATTTTACAATTTCAATATTTCTCCATTGATAGGCTCGAATTGGATTTAAGGGTTTTACAGTACTCTCAAAGCGTTGTTTGCGATTACGCGTTGGGCGCTTTAATCGAACATTGGGTTCTTTAAACACATCACGAAATAGTTTTGAGGTATCTGGAGTATATAGGAATGATTTGTATTCAGGATAAAAGGCCAAAATCCCTCGAATGACTTCTCGACTGTAATTGCCGAGTCCTGATTGGTTGAGAAAGGCTCGTCTTGCGTCAAATCCAATTTTTGGCATAGCTCGGGTGTTAGTTGCGTTCTAAAGATCGCGTCATTGTTAAATATAGGCCATTAGCCCCTTCTAACCACTCAAGATAGATTAAGGCTGAGAATAGGGTTTTCAGGATTGACCAACCAAAATATTGTTTACCATCTGAGCTTGAAGCTCTTTTGATTCGATAGCCTTTTGTCTTCTTTAGATAGTTGTGAAAACGATTTGCAGTTAGATGATATAAAGGCCAATGAATCTTTTCCATGGCATGCTTTGGCGCGGCTAGTGTCTCATGAATGATTTTGTCGTCCCACCTACAGGACGCATGATAAATCCTAACTGAATAATCCTCACCCCACTTCCCCCATGATATAGCACTTCCATTGCAAAAATTTATTCGGCGAATCCGAAGCGCTTTTGTATTACCCCTTGGCCTCTTCCATGCAATCAGGTAGTCGACCAAATTATGGCTCGGAAGCTCATCATCATCAAGGTTTACAATCCAGTCAAACTTGGCAAGGCTCGCACCAAAGTTTTTTTGACTCCCATATCCCTTAAAATCCCGAAAAACCCAACGTGTTGTAATTGATGAACCATTAGCTCGTTCGGTGATAAATGCTTGATTATTGGACACAATAATTATATCCTTACTAAACAACTTACAACGCCTGACAATGTCGTTTATCCAAGGGGAGGTGCCTGCACTTATAATAACAACAGAAAGCTCAGGGTGCATCGGAGTCTTTTGAAAAAACAATACTCAAGCCCAAACCGTACCAAAATGCCGCATCGATAATTTGGCGATTAAAGGGACTGTCAATGAAACAATATAAAAAGAATAATATCCATAAGATAACTCCTGTAGAACGTCCAAAAAACCAAACAAGACAACCCAAGGCAATTAACGAAAGAAATGCACCAAGTAATCCATACTCCAAGGCAAAGAAGAGAAATTGATTATGCGGCCTAAGCATGTTTTCTTTTGTGATCTGAGGGTAGGTTGCGGCATATTGTTCGGCAAGGGCTTTATCCATTGACTGAATACCATATCCTAGTATCGGCTTTTTTGTGATGGTTTTCCATCCTACATCCCATGAAACAACTCGAAGTGCATCGGAAGTATTTACTTCGCCCGCTTTGTTTAACGTGCTCCAATCATACAACGTGTAATCAATTCTTTTTTTAACAGAAGGTATGGAATGGTAGATTGCAAAAGGCGTGGCAAGGAGGATAAGTGTTCCAATTAGTAAAGGTTTCCATTGTTGTCGAGTGATAAAGTGTCTACATAATGTAAAAGCAACGCCAACATACAGCATGCCCCAGGCGATTCGAACGGTCATCGCATGAACACAACCTAGCAGAAACACAATGGCTGCGATTCGGTAATACGATTTCTCCTGTCTGCTCAGGGTATAGTGAATGCCTAAGATTCCCGTGATAACAAAAAGAATTGCTGTTGCTTTGGGTTGGCCGTTTGGCACCCATAGATGCTTCCCTTCTTCAATGGATTGGCCGATGTGAGACCATTCTTGCACAAGTTTTGTAAGAATTACAATGGCACAGATACAACATATAAGTAGTGTTGCGACGACCAAATGCTCCTTTATCTCCTTGGACAAAATATGTAGACGAAGGCATAAAATGGGCAGCAAAACAAGATGCATCCGATGCATGGAGAAAATAGAGCCAATATCTGAATTGATCATGCCTTGAATAATCGGAATCACAAGAACAAAAAGCCAAGGACAAATCAATAAAACAATGCCTCTTACCGAAAACTTGGGCCTTGTAGACTGCAGTTGTTCGAGTAAAACGGCTACACTGAGGCTATAAAGTGTTATGGTAAAGAGGGCTTGACTGAAGGCCAACCCTAGAATGCTCAGCAGGAAACCAATAGACCACCACTGTTCACGAGGAGATAATGTAGAAAACAACAAGAAGCCTCGAAAAGGATTAGCACGGGTCATAGACTAAATATACCTAAACCTATCCGCCGATATGAAGCATATTTTTATCGCACTTCCATGCCTTATCTAGCCGGTAGGTTTCGCGAACTAGCCCACCCCACAAATGATGATAGATGAGGTCGTTTTCCTCAAATACAGTAATCTTAATACCATCTAGCCGCTCCCGAAAAATGGTTAGCATCCAAAAATCACCTGCTTCTAGTTGCTGAAAATAAGGCAATTCAAATTCAATTTGATGCAAACTTGGTGTGGTATGAATAAATGGAGCTCCGCCTCCGAAGTGTTGCAGTCCTCTAGGATCGTAATATCCCGAGCGGTCCGTTGAACCATCATACACATCAAAGGGTACTAGATGAAAAAAGTATTCGGGCCCTTCGTTAGGAGGTAAAATGCGTTCTGATGACCAATCCTTAATCATAACTAGGACAAAGGTACAAGGAAAGTAAAGAGGTTGGGCATAAAACACGGATCAAATCAATGCCCCCAACGTTAAATCAATTCTTTGGTCTGTCTGGGGAAACGAATAGATTTCCAGCAGCGAGGTAATGTATTGTGCCGTCACTCTTTCGAAGAGCTATTCTCCCGTCATGATGAATACCCAGCACCTCTCCATCTGTCTTCTCTGTCCCTTGACTGATGGATGCTTGTTTGCCTTTTGCATAAAGGTGGTGATTGATGTCTTCGCAAATGGAAGCTAGGGAGATGTCGCTCGCTTCGTCCACGGTTTTTTCGAAAGCTTCCCAGGCGATTTCAAGGGCTTGTTGTACAGTGAGGGCATGAGGTAGTGCTTGGTGGATTGAAGTCGCCTTATCATGTAACGAGCCAAAGTCTTTTTGGCCAACATTGAGGCCTAGACCAATAATCAGTAAGGAATCACCCGACTCGTTATGTTGAACTTCAGAGAGGATTCCTGCAATTTTTTTATCACCTAGCATAAGATCATTCGGCCACTTGATCGATAAGTCTAAGTCAAGTGGTTTTAGCGCCCTAAATAAGTTGAGGGCAAACAGAAAGTGCACACGCAATGCCTCCATATCCCGGAGCCTAAGTTTTGGATGAGTAAAACTTACAGTAAGGTTTTTTCCAGCATCTGCCATCCATAGATTGCCACCCCTTCCTCGTCCCTCTCTTTGATAATCCGCCAAAATGGCAGTAGAGTAAATTGGTGTACTTTTTGAAGCCCAATCTTTTGTGTACGTATTCGTAGAATGGAGGCTTGTAAAATGAACTAGTCGTCTCATCGTTATGTTTCTGTACTAAACTATTGGAATCAATTTTAAGCCTGAGCCGTTGGATTTACTGCAAGCCATTCTTACCTCACTCGATGACAACAAAGCTAATGATATCGTTTTGATGGACCTAAGGGGGATAGACGAAGCAATTACTGATTTTTTTGTGGTTTGTCACGGTACGTCCACTACTCACGTCGGATCCTTAAGTCAAAATTTAAGAGCAGAAGTCAAGGAGGACCACGGTTCAATACCTATGGGGAACAGCGGGCATGATACAGGGCAATGGATTGTGTTGGATTACTTTGACATAGTAGTCCATATCTTTCTTGAAGAAACTCGGTCATTGTATTTGCTAGAAGAGTTGTGGAGTGATGCCACTTGCATTCCGATTGACAAAGATTTTTCAGTGACGGCTATCGAAAATAATTATGAGTAAAACAGAACATTCAAAAGGAAAAAACAATCGACCCAATTTTCTTTGGATTTATGCCATTATAGGAATGATTTTCCTAGGGATTTGGGTTGTGACTGGTCAATTTGCGCCACAGCCTGAAAAAATCAACCGCAATGAGGTGAAAGCCATGCTCGAAAATCAGTGGGTAAAGCGTGTGGTTTTAGTCAATGATCGAAATGTTGAAGTCAGTTTAAAAAGCCAAGAAGAGCTAGATACGATGGCGTCTGTGATTCAAGCAGAGCGGGACAGCTTGCTTTCCGTCTTGACAGATAGTATGGCATCTTTAGACGCCCAACTTACTGAGCTTGCTGATTCTAGTAAAACAGATGGCAATCTCGATGATTCCATTGTTGCCAATGGCACGCAGGATGCAGGCATTCAGACTTCGGCAGCTGAACTTCGGCAAGCAGCCAATGTAGTCGAAGGGAAGATTGATTCCTTAAATACTTTGAAGCCTGTGCAGAATGGTAAAGCGGTCTATGAGTCCTTCGACATAGAAAATGTTGGTCTTATCGGGGATGCCAATCTTGGGCCTCATTTCACCTTTACGATTTCCTCTCAGGATGAATTTGAAAAGGAAGTCAAGGTATGGCAGAGCAATTTTCCGGCTGAAGATCAAATCAGCGTGGAAGCTGAAGTAAGAGAATCCTTTTTCACACGCTATGGTTGGTTACTTCTCTTTGTTGGCATGATGGCCGTGTGGTTCTTTTTAATGCGTCGAATGGCTGGCGGCGGCGTTGGTGGTGGTGGCCAAATTTTCAACGTCGGAAAATCCAAGGCACAGTTGTTTGATAAAGACACAGCGGTTAAAGTCACCTTTGACAGCGTGGCAGGCCTAGAGGGGGCTAAAGAGGAAGTAGTTGAAATTGTATCCTTTCTTAAAGACCCTAAGAAGTATACTTCACTAGGGGGTAAAATTCCTAAGGGTGCTCTGTTGGTAGGAGAGCCCGGCACGGGAAAAACACTGCTTGCAAAGGCTATGGCTGGCGAGGCCAAGGTGCCTTTCTTTTCGATTTCTGGGTCAGATTTTGTAGAGATGTTCGTTGGTGTAGGGGCAAGTAGGGTCCGTGATTTATTTAAGCAGGCTAGAGAGAAGGCACCATGTATCATTTTTATCGATGAGATTGACGCTATTGGACGAGCCAGAGGTAGAGGGATGATGCAAGCCAATGATGAACGGGAGAATACCTTGAATCAATTATTGGTTGAGATGGATGGTTTTTCCTCAGATAAAGGGGTAATTATTTTAGCGGCGACCAATAGACCGGATGTTCTAGATAACGCGCTAAAAAGACCTGGACGATTCGATCGTCAGATTATGATTGATAAGCCGGATCTAAAAAGTCGAGAAGAAATTTTTCATGTGCATTTAAAGGCGATCAAGACAGGGGAAAATGTCGATGCCAACAAATTAGCCGCGATGACGCCCGGATTTGTTGGGGCAGATATCGCCAACATTTGTAATGAAGCAGCCTTGATTGCCGCGCGCAGAGACAAGGCCTCTGTTGAGATGGACGATTTCAATGCAGCAGTCGACCGTGTGATTGGAGGGTTAGAGAAGAAACATAAGATTATCTCTAAGGATGAGAAGGAAGTAATAGCCTATCATGAAGCGGGGCATGCTGTCTCAAGCTGGTTCTTACAATATGCCAATCCATTGGTAAAGGTTAGTATTGTTCCAAGAGGTCGAAGCTTAGGAGCCGCATGGTATTTGCCTGATGAAAGAAATATTACCAATACGGAGCAATTGGAAGACGAAATGGCTGCGATACTAGCAGGCCGCGCCGCGGAAGAAATTGTCTTTGGAAAGATTAGTACCGGGGCTCAAAACGATTTAGACCGTGTAACGAAAATGGCCTACAGTATGGTTGTCGTTTTTGGTATGTCAGAAAAGGTGGGTAATGTATCCTATTATGACATGTTGCAACAAAATAACCTTAGCAAGCCTTATTCTGATGCCACCGCTGAAGCCATTGATGCTGAGATTAGAGCCATAATTGATCGCCAATATGATCGCGTCAAAAAGTTGTTAGAGACAAAGCGCGAGGAACTCAACACAGTGGCCCAGGAACTACTTAAAAATGAAATGATATACCGCGACCGGGTCGTGGAACTCATCGGAGAAAGCCCATTTGCTAAGAAGAATGAAGAGGAGGAAGTAAAGCCCGCGGAGGATAGTACTCAAGAACAAGACGAGAAAGATACTGCTATACCAGAGGCTCAAGATGATAATGCTGAAAACCTACCGTCTACCAAAGAGGAGGACTCCACTTCTACTGAAGAAAAACTTTAGGCAGATAGTCTTTATATACCATGGGAATATGATTAGATTTAGGGCACAGCATTACACGCCATGTCCATTTCAAAGAGTAAGTCCATAGCTTTTGCCGAAACCTTTACTGAACATGGAGGGTTTTTTGTCTATAATGCCTCCAAAAAGGAAGCGTCGAGCTCCCTGCGAGACATGCTCCAAGTAAAAAAGTCAGTCGACTGTATCTGTATGGATTATGAGAGTGAGCAAACGCTTCTGTCTGTAGATCCTCGTTGGCCTATTCGGCGGAGTTATCCAGAAAGAGCGAGTTGCGTGTTAACTGCTTGTTCTTCTCTTATTGTAGAAGGAGGGATGGTCTTGCTTGACGAGTCGAAAGGAAAGCTACTAGGCCTACCTACTATGCCGGATATGTTAATCATTGTTGCATTTCACAATCAATGTGTATCACTGGATGATAGCGATTTTGAGGAGCCAAAGCCCAATTCTTTTTTGATGGATTTAAGTGGTGGAAAGGCCTTAATGGAGTTCGGATTTTCTAATATTTATCTCTCACATATCCCCAAAGAGGTCTATCTTTTCTTTATTGATGAAGCCAATTGATATACAACATCGAGGCAATAACTCAATATACTTTGTCTCTGATCTCCACCTTGGCCTTCCCGATATTGAAACAAGCCATAATCGAGAACGCTTGTTTGTTCAGTGGTTATCATCCATTGAATCCCAATGTGATGCCTTATGTATTGTAGGGGATTTGTTTGACGTATGGTTTGAGTACAAGCGGGTGGTGCCAAGAGGGCATGTTCGAGTGTTAGGCGCTTTGGCGCGATTATCGGACAAGGGCATTCCTATTTACTTTTTTAAAGGAAATCATGATGCTTGGTTGAGGGGATATATCGAAGAGGAAATCGGAGCCATTGTTGTCGATGATTATCAAGTGTTTTCCTATAGGGAGCGCCTTGCTTTTGTTGCGCATGGTGACGGAAAGGGTCCTGAGGATTTGGGCTACAAGCGATTAAAAAAGGTCTTCCGCAACCCCTTTTTATTTAAGTTATTTAGCCTGATTCACCCGAACCTGGGCCTTCGAATTGCCACACGATTTTCAAGGGGAAGTCGCAAAAAGCAAGAACACTTAAGATTAAGCCCAAAAACCGTAGAAGCTCGAATCCATTGGCATGTGCAATATTGTGAGCGAAAACAAAAAGAATTTCCTGTAGACTTTTATGTTATGGGCCACCATCACTTTTCGATGACTCAGCCTATAGGAAACAATGCATCATATATCAATCTAGGCGCTTGGTTTGACCAGCCTTTTTGTGGAGTTTGGAATAATGAGGGCTTAGCCCTAAGCCCCCTAGACCAATAGTGCAGAGTTCCCATTGTGAATTCGCGACGTTTTACGTATCTTCACAGGCATATTTAATTATTCAGACACAATTATGAAAAAACTATTAACTCTATTGTTTGGGGCATTAGCCTTAACGAGCTTACAAGCCCAAACTGTATATTACTCAGAAAATTTTAATTCAGGAACAGTTGGTTCGGCGCCAAACGGTTTCACGGTAGTTAATAATGACGCTTGCGCAAATAATGACCCAGTCTCTTTTCCTAATGGTACGTGGGTTGTTTTTGTACCGGGGGGGACAGATACTTGCGCTGCTGCCGAATCATGGTCTGGCGCTTCAACGCCCAGCTGTACCGTTGATGATTGGTTGATTACTCCGGCCATCGATTTATCGGCTTCAACAACCCCTAAGCTCAAGTTTCGCGCGCAATCTGCTCAAGGTGTGGGCAATGCTTCAGGCGAATTTCCTGAGAGCTATCAGGTTTTGATCTCCACTACAGGAAACAATGCGCCGGCAGACTTTACAAATAATGCCCTGTCCATTGCCGCAGAACTTGACGCCTGGACCGCACGCGAAGTTGACTTGACTGCCTATGCGGGCCAAACTATATATGTTGCTTTTCGTTTAACTTCTACAGATGCTGTGAGGCTTTATATTGATGATATTTCAGTTGAAGAGCCTGCTCCATATGATTTGCAATTAGTTTCATTCCAGTCAGATGCGACTCCTCAGGTTACAGCGTTAAACGCTAATACCGTTTATTCAGTCCTTGACTATTCAGGTACAAGTCTTTTCAATGCTTCTGTCACGGTGGAGAACACGGGTCAAAACCCAGTAGATTCAATATCTATAGCTTACTTTATCGTAGATGATATTAATCTACCCATGGCGGGGTCGACGGTAGTACAAGATTTCCCCCAAAATCCAGCACTAGCACCCGGCGCTCAGGTTACATTAAACCTTGATGCTATTGGGTTGGATACACTTTTCCCGACACTGGCTACAAATCAACAACTTGATCTCTATGTAGAAATCGACTCTACTCAATTTAATCAAGTATTAGATGCTAATGATGCTTATTTCTCATTCTTAATTAACCCTCGTGAGGCATACACTGTACCTTATTCTTCTTCGTTTGAGTGGGTAGTAGGTGGAACAGCATTCTCTTTCGAGCATGCGGATTGGGGTTGGAAATTTATAGATGCTAATGCAGATGGTGATGGTAGTTATGTCGCCGGATTTACAAATTTTACAAGCTATGATGGAGAATACCATGTATTTTCTTCCTTGTTACCACCTAATAGCCTGGCACTAGGTGATGCGGGAGACTATTTTGAAACTCCGGAGCTTTCTTTGAATGCAGGAGATTATGTGGTAAGTCTTTATGGTAAGCCTCTAAACAACGCAGGTAATCCACTTGCCGGTTCATTAACTGTGGAGCTTGTAAGTGGTACAGGAGCTACTTCGCCTATTGGAACTTTCTCAACTGGGCAAGACACTACCAATTGGAACCTTAATTCAGGGGTAGTCACCGTGCCATCGAGTGCAAATGATTGGAAAATTAGATTTACAGACCCAGGAGGAGGGTTTGGAAGCTGGGATCTTATGTCACTAGATCAACTTTCTGCACCTGTGGCTTCTGGAGCTATTGCAGGAACCGATGAAACAAACCCATTTGTTGAGTACTGTGATAGGAATGTTATTCTTTCGAATACTTCAACAGCCAATGGTGGAACGTGTACAGTAGATTGGGGAGATGGAAGTTCAACCGCTACAATCGCTTCTGGCGCTACTTTGCAGCACAATTATGCTTCTAACGGAACGTATACGATAACATTAACAGCTACTAATCCTGCAGGAAGTGATCAAGTAACCTTTGACATCCTTGTAACGGACCCTCCTGCGCCTGATGCCTCATTCATTATTGTTGATCAAGGAAATGGTAATGTTTCAATCACCCTTGAGAATTCATTCCCATGTGGTGGTGCGCAAACTACTGTAAACTGGGGTGATGGTACGTCAAATAACTTGACAAGCCACACCTACACTGCTGATGGAGACTACACTATAACGGTAACGATTCAAACAGCTACCGATATTGCACAGTCTACGGGATCTGTAACGATCACAGGACTAAGCACAGCCATTGGTGAGCTTAGCCTTGAAGATGCTATGACTGTAGTACCTTCTCCGGCGGTCAGTGATGTAAACGTA
>JAYYPZ010000009.1:0-8701 GCA_036128775.1 Bacteroidota bacterium | reverse complement strand
AGATTCTTTCAGTTTACTCTTATGTGACTTTGGAGAACTTGGAGCCTTCCCAATCCTCAATGAGATTTGTGATACGATGTGGCTGTATATCAATGTTTTTCCTGTGACAGACACGCCCGTCATCGTAAACAATTCAGAATCCGTTCTTGAAGATGACACCCTTACGTCGAGCTACGTTGATGGCAATGATATTGCTTTAGATGGCAGCTTTATTCTTGCCGAATTGGTGGACTCCACACTCCATGGCGAATTAATACTCACAGATTCTTCTGGAAGCTATACCTATATACCAAGTTCTGACTACTATGGACTAGATAGTTTTTCTGTGATCATCTGCGATGATGGACCACCTACTCCTCCTACGCTATGCGATACCAATTGGATATTTATCACGGTAATTCCTGTCAATGATGCACCTGTGATTATCAATGACAGCATTACCATAGAAGAAGACGAAGTCTATACTGGAAATGTCGTTGGAGCTGAAGACGCCGATGTTGATGGCAATGTCATCTATTCAACTGTTTTTGCACTTCCCAATCATGGTGTTCTCTCGATTAATACGAACGGGGAGTATACCTATACCCCTAATCCAGAATATTATGGAAGTGATTCAATAGGAGTCATTTTATGTGACGATGGAACACCTAATCCACCTCAGAATTGCGATACGAATTGGATCTTCTTTACCATCACTCCTGTTAATGATCCTCCAGTAGTCTTCGATACATTTTACTTTATCGCGTCGAGTGATACACTATCTATCAACCTAATCGATAGCAATGAATACGATCCTGAGCTATCGACCCTTGTATATCCCAATGTACCTATAAGTGGCCCAAGTCATGGTACGATTACTGTTGACTCTACAGGTAATTACACCTACATCCCAAATAATAACTTTACAGGTGTAGATACTCTTGTATTTGAAATTTGCGATACGGGCCTCATTGTGAATGGAGACACCCTACCCATAGCATGCAGTTTGGATACCGTGCTTATACAAGTCACCTGCCAAGTTGGGGATAGCACATTTGATTGTGACAGCGATGGGTTGACCAATCAAGAGGAAGAAATTGGAGGAACGGATCCCTTCAATCCCGATACGGACGGAGACGGCGTAATCGATGGAACGGAAGTAACTGACGGTACCAATCCACTTGAACCTTGTAGTTATCTCCAAACAAGCATTACGCTTGAGGTTACGACCACAGAGGATTGCACCTTTAGCATTCCGGAAGGATTCTCACCCAACGGAGATGGTACCAATGACACTTGGTTTATTCAAGGAATCGACAATTTCTTCGAAGCTGAGGTAAAAGTATATAACCGGTGGGGCAGCCTGGTCTATCAAGCAAAACCCTATACCAACGCCAATGGATGGGATGGAAAGAGCAATAACGGCGTGAGTCTCATAGGAGAGGACCTACCTGTAGGAACCTATTTCTACCTCATAGATCTTGGCAGCGTGGGAGCCTTTGGACCGGGAAGCCAAACACTATTTAAAGGATATGTTTATCTGAATCGATAAGTTATGATACACAATAAAAGAAGTTTTATCAGGCGAGGAATCGCCCTTGGATTGTTTTGCACGCTCGGCCTTTCTGTAGCATCAGCACAGCAGGAACCGGTCTACACCAATTTTACGCAAAACACCTTAAACGTAAATCCTGCCTATGCGGGTAGTCGGGATGCATTAACGCTTACCGTACTCCACCGCAGCCAATGGGTGGGTGTAGAAGGAGCGCCTATGACGCAAACCCTTACCCTGCACACACCTTTAATTAGTGAGCGACTTGGTGTAGGATTTTCGGCAATGAATGACAAGATAGGCCCAAGCAATACGTCTCAAGCCTACATAGATCTTGCCTACCGTCAACCACTCGGCGATCAATTCAAACTTTCTATAGGAATCAAAGGCGGTGGAAGAATTTTCCAAAACAACTTAACCGATCTTGATGGAGTGGCAGGAGATGTGGCCTTTGCTGAAGATGAAAGCAGCCGCTTTTTACCCAATGTAGGGGCTGGACTTTACTTGAGTTCTCAAGGATTTTATTTTGGCTTAAGCGCTCCCAGATTATTAAAGAATAATCTCCGGACCAACGCAACGAGTCGCGAAGAAAGCTTGACCTACCATGTGATAACAGGAGGAGTAATTCCTATGGGAGACCTGAGTAACATCAAGTTAAATCCGGCTGCGATGGTACAAGTTGAATCCGGAAGCCCTGTTGCCATGCATCTTATGATGAATGTGATCGTGAAAGACAAGTTTGAAGTTGGTGGAATGTGGCGTTCGGGTGATGCTGTGGGAGGACTTGTTGGATGGAATATTCTTCCAAGCCTTAAACTGGGTTACAGCTTTGACTATTCATATGGATTTCAATCCTTCACGTATAATGGAGGATCGCACGAAGCCTTTCTGAGATTTGATTGGTTTAAGAGAAACCGAATTCCTGCAGTAACCCCTAGATACTTTTGATCAATAAAACAATACATACAATGAATTATTCCGTTGTAAAGATTTTTTGCCTTAGCCTTGTATTCCTTTTTCTAGGAAATACTAATCTCCATGCACAAGACTCCAAATGCGCTGAGTTTTTTCGTGCGATGGAATATGAGAAGGCCGTATTATGCCTAGAAAAGAATCAACCTACAAGTGCTGAGGGTTGGAGAATGCTTGGAGAAGCCTATCGATTAAGTGGAAAAGCCAGTAAAGCCTTTCGAATGTATGATCGAATACTCAAAAATTATGATGATGAAGCGACTCAAACAGACTTGTTAAAAGCCATGGTGTATTCGCGCATGGCTCGGCAATATGGTAAGAGTGTTGAGTATGCCCAACAACTGCTTGACCAATACGGCAATAATCGTCTCGCCAGTGACATCATTGAATTAGATTCCCTTATGGACGAATTATCAGACCGTAAAACAGGTATCTTTTCAGCCTCGCCTACCTCTATTTCGGATGACCAAATCGATATCGGACCGATGTTTATGAGTGGAGGTGAATTGGTCTTTGCTTCCAGCAGGCGCAAAGCACAACCCAAAAGAGTAGAAAATACCAGTACAGGTCTTGGATTTCTAGATGTCTTCAAAGCAACCATTGATGGCAAAAACCTCGAGAACATCACGCGATTGGACGAAAGCTTCCAAACCGATTATCATGATGGTCCCGTTTCTTTCGCTAAAGAGGGGTCTATGGCTGCCATAAGTCGCACATTGGAAAATGGATACAATGCTCAGGGGCAAATGCCACTAGGCATCTTTATTGGCAATAAATCGGAATATGGCGAGTGGGATAGCTGGGAAGCTTTTCCACATAATGACCCTACCTTCAGTTGCACGCATCCTTTTCTAACCGCTGATGGTAAGCGTCTATACTTTTCAAGCAATATGCCGGGAGGATCAGGAGGTAGTGACATCTACTATAGTGACTATACAGCCGAAGGTTGGAGTAAACCAGAAAATATGGGAAGTCGCATTAATACATCTTTTGATGAGGTGTTTCCTGTCATGACTCAGCGAGGCGATATGCTCTTGTTCGCAAGTGATGGGCACTTTGGCTTAGGAGGTCTTGATGTACTGATCGCGCGAAAGTCATCTTTAGGAATTTATGACATCATCGATAATCCTGGAGCCCCTGTGAACTCACCATTAGATGATTATGGTTTGGTATTAGATCCTATGCTTGAGTATGGATATTTCACTACAAACCGCCAAGCATCAAAAAACAGAGAAGATATATACTATGTCAAGGTCGAAGTACCCTTTGAGTTTTCTAAAATCATATCAGGTATTGTGCGGGATACCGCAGGCAATGGAATACCGAATTCCGATGTTCAACTCGTAGATAGTTTCCTCAACGTATTAATGACAACGAAGACAGATGAAGAGGGTCGTTATGGCTTTGAATTACAAGAAAATGGTCGATATCTAGTAGAGGCTAGAGCCGAAGGATACAACGAGGGGAATAATGTGATTGTCATGAATCCTCGTCAGTTAAACTATACTATGAATCTAATGTTGCCCGAATTTGAAGGTCTTTCATTTTTTGGTCGAATGATGGATGGAGAAGCTCGTCGATTTATGGAGGATGTAAAAGTTACCTTGACCAATCTTGACAACAACGACATGCAGTCCACTTTCTCAAACAAAGACGGATCCTTTCGATTTGCATTAGATCAATACACATTAGACCAACTCTATAACATTCGCCTTGTCGTAGAAAAGACGGGCTATCAAAAGAAGACCTTTGAGTTTAGTGTCACCTTCACGGAAAACGGACCCTTTGTTTTAAATAAAGCTCTGAATCTAAGCATGACTAAATAGACTAGCTCATGTCAATTTAAATGTTAATTTTACGTTAACACATTATAATTCTGGGCTATGCCACAAAAATTAACACAAAAAGAAGTCAAAGATTTGCTTGGCAGCAAGGTTGGGCGTAGAAGAAAAGCAATTTTTTTTGGGAAAGAGATTGAAAACCTCAAGAAAGGAGAAGGATTGCTTGTTACCCATAAAGAGTGGAAGGATACCACAAAACTCAAAACAAAACCTTCAACCTATTACTACAACAAGTACAATAAGGATAGTAAAAACAAGATTCTAAGTATTGCATCTGTTGTTGACGGGTACCTCTTGACCAAAATGGTCTAATCTATTCATCGATTTGATCGGCTAACTCCGCCCACTCTTCATTGAGTTTATCTAAGTCTTTTACTTTTTGATTGTACCGAGTTAAAAAGGCTTCGTCACTTTGTAACTGGGTGTATTGTTCTGGGTCTTGAAGCGCTTGATTCATCTCATTGATTTCAGCTTCTAGCTTCTCAATTTTTCGTTCGATTTTAGCCAAGGATTTGCGCAATTCATAGTCGTTGACTTTCTTTTCCTTGCTTCCGGGGCGCTTAGATTCCTTCTCCACCCTTTCCCATGTCCGCATGGATTCAGCTTTCTTGAGCGCTAAAAAATCGTTTATATCCCCGATATGAGCCTTTACCGTATGATGATTAAACTCAAAAACTCGATCTGTTAATCCGTTGAGAAAGTCTCTATCATGGGAAACGATAATCACAGTACCTGTAAAGTGCTGAATAGCCTCTTTTAAAATAGCCTTGGACTGCATATCAAGGTGATTGGTTGGCTCATCAAGGATTAAAAGATTATGAGGCTCCAACATTAACAAGGCCAATGCTAAGCGTGATCGCTCTCCACCACTGAGCACCTTTACCTTTTTATTTACCTCATCACCTTGAAAAAGAAAAGCACCCAGTAAGCCTCGAACTTTTGTTCGCATATCACCTGTCGCTTTATCATCTACTGTTTCAAACACGGTTTTATCACCTGGAATGGTCTCGGCCTGATGTTGGGCAAAAAATCCAAGGGAAAGGTTGCTTCCGAGGGATAGCTCTCCCTCAAAATCGATTTGATCCGCAATGCATTTGCTTAACGTCGTCTTGCCCATGCCGTTCTTTCCAACAAAGGCTACTTTTTCACCACGTAAAATCTCAAAGTCAACGGAACGAAATACTTCATTTGAGCCAAAAGATTTGGCCACGTCGACCGCTTTAACCACTACCTTTCCCGAACGAGGTGGATCAGGAAAACGAAACTTCATAGCGGCAATGGCATCATCATCTACCTCTAGGCGCTCAATGGCATCCACCTTGCGAATCAAACCTTGCGCAAATTTTGCTTTATTGGCCTTAGCGCGAAATCGTTCAATATTTCGCTCCATTTGTTTGATTTGCCGTTCCTGATTTTTCTTTGCTGCTCGCTGCCGCTCGACATCTGAGGCTCGTTCCTCTAAGTATTTTGAATACGCAAACTTATAGTCACGAGCACTTCCATTGACAATTTCAATCGTTCGATTGGTCACCGCATCCAAAAATGCCCTGTCGTGAGATATGATTATCGCACTCCCCCCAAACTCTTGTAAATACCCTTCGAGCCAAAGAATAGATTCTATATCAAGATGGTTGGTTGGCTCATCGAGTAATACAATATCCGGATTAACTAATAACACCTTGGCTAACTCCACCCTCATTTGCCATCCCCCGCTGAATGTATTCAACGGCTTTGTCATATCGCCTGATTCAAACCCCAGGCCCTTTAAGACCCTTTCAATGCGTTCTTCTGTGTGATCAGCACCCATGGAGTCGAGCTGAATCTGCTTATCGTTCAGGTCATCTAACATACGCATGTACGCATCTGAGCTCACATCTGTGGTGGTCTCTAAGCGCTGGACGATGTCATTGATTTCTTGCTCTAGGTCCTGGATTACTTTGAGTGCCTTTTTTGTCTCTTCAAGGACGCTGAGGGAAGAAACCCCGTCAAGATCTTGAGCGAGGTAGCCTATTCTGTAATCTTTTGGTGTATCGATTTGACCTGATGTGGGTCGGAAACTTCCGAGAATAATCTTAAGCAGGGTTGACTTACCCGCACCATTTTTTCCCGTAAGGCCTATACGCTCCCCAGCAGAAATCTGAAAACTCAGATTATCAAAAAGGGCCTCTCCCCCGAATTCCATGGATATAGAGTTAACTGTAAGCATAGTGAACGGAAGTGCAAGTATACAGCACTAAGACGGCAGTCCCAAGTCCGCAGCTATTCGATCAACGATTTGCTGGGCAGCAGGACAAGTGTTCAAGTTCTTTTCAAGCAGATTGAGGTGCTTTTTCATTTTTGTGTGATCGGTGTGGGGATATTCTCGACAGGCCTTAGGGCGAGCAGGATAAACCGCACAATAATTATCTGCACCTAAAAAAGGACAGGGAAGCACCTTCATAACCGTATCCCCATCTTCATCTACGCGCAGATAGGTGGCAAAAAAATCACCCTCTTTTACCTTGAGGTACTTTGCCATTCTTCGTATATCGGTCTTTGTCAACCTTGGCCCTAAGGTTTTACAACAGTTCCCGCAGTCCAAACAATCCGTTTGTTCAAAAACCTCTTCATGATGATGAAGAAACATAGCATCGAGTGCTTTGTCAGGGAGGGACTTCAACTTCTTTTTAAGGACCTTCATAGCGTACAGTAAAGATAAACTTCCTTTGAGTCATCGCAGTATTCTATACCTTGCAGGTCAGAGAATATAGCTATGAAGCATTCACCTCTACGGGATTTAAAAATTATCGACCTTTCATCTGTTTTGGCAGGACCAATTACCGCCAACATGTTTTCAGAATTAGGGGCTAAGGTTCTTCGGATTGAAAATGCAAAAACCAGAGGGGATTCCACGAGGACTTGGTTGAGAGCGGGAGAACACTATGACGAGGAGGTATCCTCTTACCATGCCTCCGTAAATTATAATAAGTCCATCGTGCAAAAAGACTTAAGCATGGCTAATGACCACCAATGGCTAATGCAGGAGTTGGAAGATGCAGATGTATTGATTGGAAACTTTAGCCCAATTGTACAAGAGAAACTCAATCTTCGACTTGATGACTTACGTAAAATTCATCCAAAGCTGATTATAGGTTGGATCTCAACTTACCCCGATGATCGGAATAGGCCAGCTTACGATGCCGTTTTGCAGGCTGAAACCGGGTGGATGTCAATCAATGGTGAGGAAGGCAAGCCTCCTCTTAAGTTACCCGTAGCCGTTATCGATGTTTTTGCCTCTCATCAATTGCGTGCCGGAATACTCACGGCCCTACTTCATAAACAGAGCAACCAAAAGGGATCTCTTGTGGAAGTGTTTTTAGTTGAGGCTGCTCTTGCCGCACAAGTCAATCAATCAAGCTATGCTTTAAATCAGAACGTTAACCCATCCCCTATGGGATCAGCACACCCTAATATCTGTCCCTATGGGGACCTTGTAGAATGTAAGGGAGGAGATTATCTTCTCTTTGCCGTGGGAACAGATGCACAATATCTTCGATTAGCGGAGGTGCTCAACGAGCCAAGAATGTTGGCTGATAATTTTCGAACCAACCCTCAACGTGTCATCCACAGAACGACACTAATTGACATCCTTCAAGATACCTGCCAACAATACACTGCTTCATCGCTACATGAAAAACTCACTGCAGCTAACATTCCTTGTGCTCAAGTCCGAGGGATTCTCGATGCATTTGAGAAACAGCCACAGATGACCCACGAGACAGCCATTGACAACACATCGTTTCTGGTTGGAAAAACCACTTGCTTTCATCTCGAAAGCAATACCTAGTCTTCTTGCTATTCTGCTAACGCGACGACTTCTTTTACTTCGGGCAGCATGCGCTTGAGCATCGCCTCAATTCCATCCTTTAAGGTGGCCGTAGAAGAAGGACAACCCGAGCACGCTCCTTGTAGCTTGACGGTCACAATGCCTTGGTCGAACTGTTCAAAGGCAATATTGCCCCCATCGGTTTCTACCGCAGGACGAACATAGGTCTCAAGTAAATGAATAATTTTTTGTTCGATATCAGCCGCCCCTGTAGACTGGCTTTTCATCGATTCTTTGTAGGCTTCGATAAATCGATCGGATACGATAACATTGCCTTCGGTGATATAGGTATGCATAAAGGCCTTTATCGTGTAGATCACCTCAAACCAATCTTTGCTGTCATCTACCTTCGTAAGCGTGACAAAATTGTTCGATATAAATACTTCACCAATCTCAGGGAATTCCTCAAAAAGTGCTAGTGCAAAAGGGCTGTCCGCACATTCATCAACACCCTTTCCCTCGAAAATCATCTGAGGAAGAAGCTGTTTTGAC
>JAYYPZ010000008.1:0-14624 GCA_036128775.1 Bacteroidota bacterium | reverse complement strand
AGTTGTCGTGGTTTCCTGAACGTTCATTGAGGTAGAAGAATTCATTGAAGAATTGCTCTCATTGACATTAATATCAATATTCATATCCATACCCATTCCTCCCATGTTCACGTCCATAGAGATATTCTCTTGGCCTTGATTGGCTGGTGCACTGGGTTGATTGTTCGTAGTAGTTGTTTGTTCCGTTACTTGAACCGTAGTGGTCGTTGTTTCTTGAGGAAGCGGTGTACTATGGTATTCAATAACAGTCACCTCAGCGCTCTGAGGTGGAGCGGTTTCAATTGGAGTAGCACCAAAAGCTCGTAAAACAAACTCCCCTTTTCGATTAGCTTTTACTCGATAACTTGTCGCACAATATGATGGACAGTCAATGCCTTTAAGCATTAAATTTCCACGCGTAATAGCGGGGTATAAACTATTGGCAAACTCAATTCGGACAGACGCCAAATCGAACATTAATCCGTCAACTTGAACGTTGGTAGAGGCTGTGCCGTTTTGACGTATCCCATTTACTTCGAGATAAAAGGGTTCGCCAACTTCAGAGAATACTGTCAGTTGATGCTGGGCAAAACTTTGCATAATGCCAAGGCTTAGAATTCCTAATAATAGGTTTTTCATGGTTGTAGGTTATTTAAAAAAATGTGGCTTGATGTTGCCAGACCTTAGTCAAGGCTTCTTCCTGAAACGGATCGTGTGTTTACACGGCTTCTTCTAAACTCGCGCATTTTGACACTGATCGTACAGTTGTAGTCCCTCATATCGTTAGGAATCACTTTGGCATTGAATTCATCCCCGTGATAAATGACCTTGCCCGTGCCCTTGTTAAACGAATTGATAGCATGTAAATAGAACCTTCCTTGCATTGTATCTCGTGGATTGACTACGTTGGGCTTACGTACAAAGGTGAGGTAATGGTTGTCATCTTTTTCGAAACTTACACGAAGTGTGTCGCCGTTTGAAGAATATCCTACCAAAAGTCCTTTGGTTTCTTTTGGAAATATCACACGCTCAGTAGCTGTAGCACTTTCTGCAGTAATTCTTCCCGTTTGCACTTGGGCACCTTGTTCTGTCTCTTTTCGTTCAAGTTGAACTTCATGGGATAAAAAGAAATAGATGTTCTCTAAGTCGACATAACTGAGATTAGCATTAGCCCGAAGATTTTTATCGTAGGGGACTTGGCGTGCACAGCTAGTGACTATCAAGCCAAGAAGCAGTGATCCAAAAAAAGTGAGTTTAAAATTCATAGAAAAATTCATGGCAAATAAGCGTGTTGATTTCAAATTATGTGCCAAAAATACGCAGATTTAGGACTTGCCGTATTTTTCCTCAAAAGCTTTTTCCCATTCAAACACCTCATCTCGAAGACGAGCGGCTTCTAAAAAGTCCATGTTTTTTGCAGCTTTTCGCATGGCTTTTCTTCGGTTTTCGATTTCTTTTTGCCACTGCGTCCGGTCAAGAGAAGCCCTTGATGTGGTCTCTATCAACTCTTCTTGTTGCATGGAATCCGCCTTCGGTTTTCGAATTTCAAGCACAGAAGTCGACTTCAAAATATCGGCTTTCGACTTTTTGACGGACGTCGGCGTGATATTGTGTTGTTGGTTATATTCTAATTGAATCGTTCTACGACGTTGGGTTTCGTCAAGCGTAGCTTGCATCGATTTCGTTATTTTGTCTGCATAAAAAATTACCTTCCCATGCACGTTCCGAGCGGCACGTCCAGCGGTTTGAATCATTGACCTTCGATCTCTAAGAAAACCCTCTTTGTCTGCGTCAATAATGGCAACAAGAGAAACTTCGGGTAAATCAAGTCCCTCTCTAAGCAGATTTACTCCCACAAGTACATCAAATTTTCCAATGCGCAAATCACGTATAATCTCAACGCGATCTAATGTATCGATACCCGAGTGAATATAACGGCAGCGCACACCTGCTTTAGCTAAGAACTTAGCCAATTCTTCTGCCATGCGTTTGGTTAGTGTGGTTACAAGTACTCGCTCATCGATGGCTGTTCGCTGTTGTATTTCATGCAAAAGGTCGTCAATTTGATTTTTGCTTGGTCGAATGTCTATCGGAGGATCAATAAGGCCGGTTGGACGTACAATTTGTTCGACAATGACACCTTCAGAACGCTCAATTTCTTCATCCCCAGGGGTTGCGCTCACATAGATTCTTTGTCCGATTAAATGATTGAATTCCTCATAGTTCAGTGGCCTATTATCCATAGCAGCAGGAAGCCTGAATCCGTGCTCAACAAGGTTAATTTTTCTGGCGCGATCTCCAGCATGCATGCCGCCTACTTGAGGGAGGGTAACGTGACTTTCGTCAACGACAAGGAGAAAGTCATCTGGAAAATAATCCAAAAGACAGAAGGGTCGTTCACCGGGCTTCCGTTTGTCGATATACCTTGAATAGTTTTCAATGCCGCTGCAATACCCCAACTCACGAATCATCTCGAGATCAAATTCGACGCGCTCTTTTAATCGAGCTGCTTCCAAGTGAAGCTTAACCTCGTTGAAGTAATCCACTTGGTCGATTAAGTCATCTTGTATTTGATGAATCATGGATTGCACTTGTTCCTTTGGTGTGATGTAAAAGCTTGCTGGAAAAATTACAGCCTGCTCAAGGTCTTCGAGTACGGTATTGTCTTTAGGGTCTATTTTTTGAATCCCTTCGATTTCATCATCAAAAAAGAGAAGTCGATACCCGTAATCCGCATAGGGTACATTGATATCTACAACCTCTCCTGTCACTCGAAAGGTAGCGCGGGAAAAGTCAGCTACCGTTCTTGAGTATAGGGCATTGACTAAATCAAAGAGCAGCGTATTTCTACTGATGGTTTGACCTTTGTTGATGGTTATAACCCCCGTCTTAAAATCCTTGGGATTTCCCATCCCATAAATACAACTGACGGAAGCAACTACAATAACGTCTCGACGGCCTGATAGTAATGAGGATGTGGTGCTCAGGCGAAGTTTATCGATTTCTTCATTAATGGAGAGATCTTTTTCGATATATGTATCACTTGAAGGTATATAGGACTCAGGTTGATAATAGTCGTAATAGGAAACAAAATACTCTACTGCATTATCGGGAAAAAATTGCTTGAATTCTCCATAGAGCTGTGCAACCAATGTTTTGTTATGGGTGAGCACAAGGGTTGGGCGCTGGGTTTGTTCTATAACATTGGCAATGGTGAAGGTCTTGCCTGAACCAGTAACGCCAAGAAGTGTTTGCGCCAGGCTGCCTTCATTTAGTCCACTGACCAATTCCTTAATGGCCGTGGGTTGGTCTCCTTTGGGGGTATACGATGATTCAAGTTTAAACATAGAATTAGACAGACAAGAAATTTACCACTATTTCAAACATTACTAAAAACAAGAATGATCTATAAGTCGTTCAATAGATTCAAGGGGAAAATGGTACTTTTGACGCGATTAAAAATGGATTCATGACAATTTCTGAACTTCTAGTTGTTACTGGTATCTCAGGCCTTCATCTTATGGAAGGTAAACGAGAAAACGGATTGATTATACGTGGCTTGTCAGGCGATAAAAAACGCTTTGCCTCGTCGAGAAAGCATATGTTCACCCCCCTCGACAACATTACCATTTACACCGATGAAGAAGGACTCCCTATCGTGGATGTTTTTCGACGAATGAGAGACTCTTCAACAGCAATACCAGCTGGAGGTGATGGTAAAGCATTAAGAGAGTATTTCACGGAAATTGTTCCTGAACATGACGCGGAAAGGGTCTATTCAAGTGACATCAAAAAAGTATTGCTTTGGTTTACTCAGCTCAAGGATGCTGATCTTCTCCATTTGCTTGACGAGGATGACAATGAAGTTTCCTCAACGGATACTGAAGAAGGCTCATCAAAAGAGGATAAAAAGCCTTCAAAAGAAAAAGAATAAAACATCTATGATACACGCAGAAGAGATACAATCTGTACCAAGACATTTTATGCCAGAGGTGTTCACCTTGGAGGCCTGGGATGGTCTTAAGCCCTTTGTTGAAGACTTGGAGCAGCGCGAAGTCCAAAGCGAACAGGACTTCCGACAATGGCTAGCGGATCGCAATGAGGTAACGGTAGTCTTTGAGGAAATTGCTCGCTGGAAATATATCCATACATCATTAGATACTAAAGACGAGGTCGCCAAGAAAGAACGAGAATTCATCATTGCTGAGATTCGTCCAAAATGGGTACAACACAATCATACACTCAATCAAAAATTCAACGACTTACAGGAAAGATTCCCGCTTGAGGATGAGGCGTGTACTAATTATATCCACGCGGTATCTACCGATATCGAAATGTTTCGTGACGAGAATGTATCGCTTGGGACGCAAATCCAATTAAAGGCTCGTGAATACGATGCTATTAGTGGAAATTGGTCCGTTGATATTGATGGTGAAACAAAAACACTTCAGCAAGCCAAATCCTACTTAGAATCCCACGACCGCTCGATTCGAGAAAAAGTTTGGCGCTCTATTGCCGAAGCGCGCTATCAAGACAATGAAAAGTTGGATACCCTATATTCAGAGCTTGCTGATATGCGTCAGGAAGTAGCACGCAATGCGGGGTATGAAAACTTTAGAGATTATAAGCATAAGGCAATGCACCGCACTTCATGGCCGGTTCAAGCCTGTTATGATTATGCTGACGCGGTAGAGAAACATGTCATGCCAATCGTTAATGCGATTCAAGCGCAACGCAAAGAAGATCTTGGATATGATTCACTGAGGCCATGGGATACTGAGATCGATTCAGGAGGGAATCCACCGCTCAAACCATTTTCTACCACAGCAGAATTCATTGAGCGAGGAGTTGCCTCCCTCAAAGATGTCGATCCTTTTTTCGGAGAATGCATCAGTAAGATGGATACTATGGGCCGTCTTGATCTTGAGTCTCGATTAGGTAAGGCGCCTGGTGGCTATAATATGCCTTTGCCTGAAACGGGTGTTCCCTTTGTTTTTATGAATCACGCCTGTCTTGAATATGATGTTCGAGTGCTTGTACACGAAGCAGGGCACGCGGTGCATTCATTTTTATCTCATGAGTTAAGCCACGACTGGATGAAGGATACGCCTTCAGAAGTTGCTGAGCTTGCGTCTATGTCTATGGAGCTCTTCACTATGGAGCACTGGGAACACTTTTATCCCGACCCAGAGGATTTAAAACGCGCGAAAAGAAATCACTTAGAGGGATTGCTAACCACACTGCCAGCCGTGGCTAGGATTGATAGTTTCCAACATTGGACCTATACTCATCCGGGGCATTCTGTGCAAGAACGGCATAAAGCATGGCTTGATCTCACTAGTCGTTTTACAAGCAACGTGTTTGATACATCGGGTTTAGACAAGTTCGATGCAGTTAACTACCAGAGAGTACTGCATATATACCATATTCCGTTTTATTATATCGAATACGGTTTAGCCCAATTGGGAGCGATTGCTATGTGGCGTAACTATTGCCAAGATCCTAAGAAGACAATAGAGCAGTATAAAAATGCTTTAGCGTTGGGTTATACAAAAGATGTTCCTTCTATCTATCAGGCGGCAGGTATCCAATTTGACTTTTCCGATGATTATGTGAAAGAACTTGCTTCCTTTGTATATGATCAATGGAAAAAACTAGTATGAGAATTATAGGATACTTTCTTGTTGTAATGAGTTTGTTTTTCGCTGCCTGCAGTGATGATGATGTGGTGTTTACACCCGATGAAGCGATATATTTTGTTTCGCCGGATACGACATCCATTACACGGACGGTCAATGATGTAATAGAGGTAGATGCTTACTTCAGTCTAGATTCAGTAATTGACAGTGTCTTTGTAGGGTATCAAATTGATACGTCGAACCAGCCACCAATGAATCTTTCCCTAGGCGATTTAGATGAAATCACTGAACGAATTGGCTTCTCTTCTCCACGGAATCAGCACCAACTTCAGTTTTCATTACCTATACCATCAGGAGGAAGTTCAAATCCTGTTGTCCCTGGAGATATTGTGCGATTTGTTTTTGCAGTACAATCTGGAAACCTAATTGTCACAAAAACGTTAAGGGTAGATATAACCCTGTAACACGTTTACTATGCATCTCAATTTAGAGAACTCAAGAAAGAGTTATGATCAGCATCATTTAGAAGAGGGTGCGATTCCTGGCAATCCATTCGATCTTTTTGCTTTGTGGTACAAAGATGCTGAGCAAATTTCTTCCATCGAGGCGAATGCGATGGGACTCGCTACGGTTTCTTCCGAAGGGAAGCCTTCATTAAGAAAGGTTTTATTAAAGGAGGTAAAGGACGGAGCCTTCGTGTTTTACACGAATTATAAGAGTCGCAAGGGAAGAGAAATTGAACACAATCCGTCGGTGGCTTTACTGTTTCATTGGGAAGCCCAAGAACGACAGGTTCGAATTGAAGGAGTAGCCCTCAAGTTAGATGCTACCAAATCAGATCAATATTTTGCATCGAGACCTCTTTCAAGCCAGCAAGCTGCTATTGCTTCTCCTCAAAGTGAAATCATTGCGAACCGAGATGACTTAGAGCAGCGCTTTACAAAGGTTTCTTCCGGATCAGATCAATTGAATCGTCCTGATTTTTGGGGTGGGTATGCCATTGAACCCAAAGTCATTGAGTTTTGGCAAGGAAGACCAAGTCGAATGCATGATCGGATTGTTTACACGAAAGGTGGGGCTAAGTCAAGTTGGGATATCCACCGCCTTGCGCCGTAATCAAAAAAAAAGGAGCCCCGAAGGACTCCTTTGCACGTTTAGAAAAAAGATTTTCTAGCTGTTTACACGGCCAGCAAGATCTTTACCCGCTTTAAATCGTACTACTTTGCGTGCAGCGATGTTTAACGTTTCACCAGTTCTTGGGTTACGTCCTTTGCGTGCAGCGCGCTCAGAAGTAGAGAAAGTACCAAATCCAACAAGAGTTAACTTATCGCCACTCTCTAAAGTTGAAGTTACTCCATTGATAACTGCTCCTAAAGCTTTGCTAGCTTGAGCATTAGTGATACCTGAATCTTCAGCGATCTTAGAAATTAATTGTGCTTTGTTCATAATAGATAAAATTTGAATTGAGTCAAAAATAGAAGTATAGAACGTAAATTCAAGGCCTGTAAAGGAATCAATATGTGTATAAATCGCCTGTGATAGGGCTTTCAGCGCATTTCCTTTTTATAACTTGTTGAGAATAATACGACTAGGTCAGTTTGGACAGGCTGAGCAAATTGTGGATAGAAGAGTAAAAAATGGAGAAAAAAGCTTTAGAAATGGCGAAAAATGGCGGTTTTAACCTGGTTCAAGAAGGGGAATTCACCTATATCGATGAAGGTGAGGGGGATGTTTTGGTCCTTTTACACGGTTTGTTTGGTGCCCTGAGTAACTTTCATGAGGTCATAAATCACTTTAAAAAGGACTTTAGAATCATTTTCCCCTTTTTACCCTTGTACTCTCTATCCTTAAAGAAATCAACCGTACGTGGGATGGCAGATCATGTTGGTCAACTCTTAGATCAACTCTCAATAGAGAAGGCGCACTTTTTAGGAAATAGTTTAGGCGGTCATATTGCCTTGGTTTATGGAAAAGAAAATCTCAACCGTTTGCAATCGCTAACCCTAACAGGCTCTTCAGGGCTTTTTGAAAATGCCATGGGTGATGGCTACCCCAACCGAGAGAGCTATGAATATATTAAGAGCAAAACGGAATATACTTTCTATGATCCCAAGACAGCTACTAAAGAACTAGTCGATGAAGTCTATGAGACGGTCAATAATCGCGGCAAGGCCATTCGAATTATAACGATGGCAAAAAGTGCTATCCGTCATAATATGCGGGACGACTTAGGTGCATTTACCATGCCCGCAAAGATGATTTGGGGCAGCGACGACAGAATTACTCCCCCTTTTGTGGGCGAAGAGTTCAATAAGCTAATGCCTAATTCATCCTTAAGTTTTATCGATGAATGTGGTCATGCTCCAATGATGGAAAAGCCTCAAGAATTCAATAAAATATTAATGGACTTTTTAACGTCATTATAGTAATGTACGTTGCTGAATATATTGACCCTTCTTTTGAAGCGCTGAGTCCTGCGAATACTGCTCGAGAGGCGAGATTGATTATGGAAGCACAAGATATAGAGGTCCTTCCCGTAGTTGGAGATGATGGCAACTATATTACGATGTTGAGTTTGGAAGATGTTGATCAGTTATCGGAGGATACAACAATTGAAATGCTCAGCGGTAGATTTCAGGCACGGTTTGTTCAAAAAGACAAACACGTTTTTGAAGCGATACGGCTTATGCTTGACCACGATTTAGATTGCCTGCCTGTTGTGGATAATGCTTCCCTTGCATACAGCGGACTAATTACTCGTTCAAGTGCACTGGAGAGTTTAATGGCTTTTGTTCCCTTTCACAGAACTTCTTACATCATTACTGTTGAGGCAGAAGCACGAGGTTTTAGCATGGCTGAATTATGTCGTTTGATTGAATCCAATAGGGGTCAAATTGTAGGGACCTTAATGCATAACCATACAGAGCAAAATAGCCCGCTTTGTGTTACCATAAATTTGGTGGCAGAGGAGCTCAATCCAATTTTTGCTGTATTGGAGCGATACGATTATGTCGTTAGACGATCTTATCAAGGTGAGCAGCCTGACGACTACCTAAAGGATCGATATCAAAGTTTAATGCGATTTTTAGACACTTAAAATCTACGTATGAGAGTTACTTTGTTTGGCAGAGCTACTGTTGCTCAAAAAATGGAACAATTTGAGGATGTTATTCAACTTTTAGTGGATGCAGGTCATGAAGTTCTACTAAACGAGTCACTATACATGATTCAGGACGACCTTCAAACACAGTACAACGTCTCTAAAATCAATACACCAGATGACACCATTGACTATGTATTAAGTCTTGGAGGTGATGGGACTATGCTCGAGGCAGTAACTTGGATCGGAGATAAGGCGATACCTATTCTCGGCCTTAATTTTGGCCGGCTTGGTTTTCTTACGGACACTGTAGCCTCGTTTACAGCGGATACAGTCAAGCGACTACAAGAGAAAGACTTGGTAATCGATGAGCGCAGTATGTTGCTCTGGACTAATCCTGAGGGTGAGCCGATTCGCCGTTTTCCGCACGCGCTTAATGATATTACAATTCAACGGGCGTCATCTTCTTCTATGATTACGATTCACGTAACGATTGATGGGATACCCTTAAACTCTTATTGGGCAGACGGCTTAATTATCTCCACCCCTACGGGTTCAACAGGGTATTCTCTAAGTTGTGGCGGTCCAATTATTCATCCATCGACAAAAAACATTGTGTTAACGCCCATAGCACCTCACAATCTCAATATTCGACCGCTCATCTTAGATCAAGGGGTGAAGATTGCTATTGAAGTAGAGGCCCGTGACCCTCAGTTTTTGGCCACGTTAGATACGCACTCTATTCTCTTAGATACTTCGCGTCATGTGGAAATTTCAAGTTCGCCCTATATCACCAAGATATGCAGGTTACAAAATGACTACTTTACAGGAGCTATTCGCGATAAGCTTTATTGGGGAATTGATAAGAGAAATAGTCATGGCTAAAACAATTATCTCCATCGCTCGTTAGTCATTAGACTCTTACCTTTAATCCTGTTATGCGTTTTATTATTCTTGCCATATTTCTTTTGATTGCAAGCTTTGGATCACTTTCAGCTCAGAATATTGAAGGGGGCTTGTTGTTGGGGAATACACAGTATTTCGGCGATTTAAATCCTAAGGCTCGGTTTAATGCTCCAAGATGGCATGCTCAGGCATTGGTAAAATATAATGTAGACGATCGTTTTGTTCTCCGGGGTAATATGACGTTTGGTAGACTCTATTATTCAGATAAGTTAAGTGGAGATGCATTCAATGCTAGAAGAAATCTTTCTTTTAGGACGAACATTTTAGAGGTTAGCGGAGGTCTGGAATTTAATTTCCTTGAATTTTCAATGAGTAAGAAGTCCTATCGCTTTTCACCCTACCTTTTTATTGGATTAGGTTTTACTTACTTTAACCCCCAGGCCGAATTAGGAGGGGAATGGTATGATTTGCAACCCCTGGGCACGGAGGGTCAAAATGATGTGAGTTATTCCAATGTAAAGCCATATAAACTCGTGACACCCATTTTGCCTACAGGCTTTGGTTTTAAGTATAATCTCAGCAGAAAAATTAATGTGGGTATAGAATATGTACATAGGATAGCATTTACCGATTATCTAGATGATGTTGGAGGAGTTTACCCAAGTCCGCTTTCCTTACCCGATGGAGGTAGCGGTGTGGCTGCCGCTCTCTCGGATCGATCTGGCGAAGTCGGTGCACCCATAGGTGATGAGGGGTTTCAGCGTGCAACGTCTAGTAAACGAGATGCCTACCTTATGGGAGGATTTTGGTTAACCTATCTTTTGTCTTACGAAAAGTGTCCTAAAATCTCTCGACTTCCATAGATTTTCTAAATTCGCCGTTGAACGCTCTCTTCTTGGAATTACCCCACGATATTAACCCGAAAACAGTCCCTCAACACGTGGCCATCATAATGGATGGCAATGGTCGTTGGGCGAAGCAACAGGGTAAAATGCGCATTGCAGGACATAAAGAAGGAGTTGAAGCTGCTAAACGAGTGGTAAAAGCCCTTTCTACAGCAGGTGTAAAGTATGTTACTCTCTATGCCTTTAGTACTGAAAACTGGAAGCGTCCAGCTCTAGAAGTTAGTGGTTTAATGGACTTGCTAATGCTTACCCTTAAGCGTGAACTTAAAGGATTCATGAAAGAGGGCTTTATTCTGCGGACAATTGGTGATATAGAACAGCTTCCTTCGTCAACAAAGGATGCCGTCAAAGAGGTTGTGCACCAAACCAAAGAGAATACCGGCATGGTCATCAATGTGGCGCTAAGTTATGGCGGCCGTTGGGAGATTGTAGAAACCACAAAAGAGTTAATACGCAAGGCTGTCAATGGGGAATTGGACCTCCAAGATCTTGATGAAGATACCTTTAGCCAACATCTTCAAACATCTGACATGCCTGATCCTGACCTCCTAATTCGCTCAAGTGGGGAGAAGCGATTAAGCAACTTTCTTGTATGGCAATCCGCCTACAGCGAATATGTTTTTGACGATGCCTTTTGGCCTGATTTTAATGAGCATAACGTATGGACTGCTCTGCGAGATTTTCAGGGTAGAAACCGTAGGTTTGGAACTTCAAGTGATGCTTCATGATGTCTAGGTTCCGTTTGCGTTGGGTACTTCTTTTGGGGTGGATGTCTTTAGGCGGTATGGTGTGGGCTCAAAATGATAGCACAGAGTCCACATTGGATATCAATCCATGGGACTTTAGTGACCCTAAAGAATATGTTATAGCAGGTGCTGTTATAGAGGGAAGTAATTTGAACAAAGGTGTTTTGCTAAACCTTGCTGAAATTCCAGTTGGTTCGACAGTAACCCTCCCTGGGGACGATCTTGCCATGGCGATTAAGCGACTTTGGGACCAGCGAATTTTTGCAGGCGTCTCCATTTACATAGATTCTGTGCAAGGAAATCAAGTCTTTTTAAGGCTATCGATTACCGAACGACCTCGTCTGTCACGTTTTGTGATTACAGGTGTAAAAAAAGGTGATGCTGAAGAGATTCGAGAGATTTTAAACTTAGGGATTGCCTCGGTACTTCAGGAGTCCGATAAGAATGAGATTCGTTATAAAATTTCAAAGTATTACACAGATAAGGGCTTTTATAAGCCGGTTGTTACCATGACAGAGCAGGAGGATACCATTATGGCCAATAGTGTCTTGTTGCGTATTGAGGTCGATCGAGGAAGAAAGGTTCGCATAGATGAAATACAAATTGAGGGCAATACGGAAATGACTAGTCGCCAGATTAAGCGAAGCATGAAAAATACCCGTGAGCGCGTGAAATTTGAGCTTCAAGAGCTACTCAATATCCCAAAAAACAAATTAGATTCAGCGTTTGGTGCGCTAGATGTTATTACCGATTTCTCTGCGAGTAGAGCCTTTAGATATGGTGACCGCTTTGTTAATCTCAACATATTCAAATCCTCAAAATTTTCTCCTCAAAGTTACAAGGATGATAAAGAGATCTTGCTCGCGCGCTATCGAGACAAGGGCTATCTCGACGCCAAAATCACTTTTGATACGGCGGTATTCTTACCTGATGGGAATGTCTTCATTGCAATGCAAATTGAGGAGGGGAATCAATACTATTTTAGAAACATTACGTTTTCAGGCCAGGCAAAATATTCCGACTCGCTTCTTCTACAAATCCTAGATATAAAGAAGGGATCAGTGTACAGTGAAGGCCTGCTCAATGAGCGGTTATTCCAGAGTCAAAATAGCGATGATGTAAGTTCATTGTATATGGATAATGGGTATCTATTTTTCAATGTTACTCCAATCGAACAACGCGTAGAAGGGGACTCCATTGATTTGTTACTCAAGGTCTATGAGGGGCCACAAGCCACCATTAATGCAATCAATATCTACGGAAATACAAAGACGAACGAGAAAGTCATTCGTCGTGAGCTCTACATAAAACCAGGCGACAAATTCAGTAGAACGGCACTCATGCGCTCACAACGTGAGCTTGCCAATCTCGGGTATTTTGATCCGGAGCAAATGGAGATTCTTCCTCGACCTAATCCTCAAAATGGAACGGTGGATATCGATTTAAAGGTTGTTGAGAAGCCTTCTGACCAATTAGAACTCTCAGCAGGGTGGGGAGGCCGAGGGAATGGAGTAGTGGGTACGCTCGGTGTTCAGTTTACCAATTTCTCACTGCGTAATGTGTTTAATGGGAAAGCATGGTCGCCATTACCTTCTGGGGACGGACAAAACTTAACGGTTCGTGTTCAGTCCAATGGTAAACTCTTCCAATCGTATAATTTAAGTTTTACCGAACCATGGCTTGGGGGTCGTAAGCCCAACTCGTTATCTCTAAGCTTTTTTCGTCAGCGTCTCAATGATTTAGATATCAATCGCGACGTTGAGGGAAGTTTAGTCACTACAGGAGGCTCTGTAGCACTGGGAACACGCCTTCGTTGGCCAGATGACTATTTCATCGTCCAAACGTCATTAAACTTTCAACGCTATCAACTCGATAACTTTAACACCTTTGATTTTAGCTTTACTGATGGACAGGCCAATAATATCAATTTCTCTACTACGATTGCGCGAAACTCTATTGATCAGCCATTGTTTCCAAGTAGAGGTTCAAACATATCCTTAACCCTGCAAGCAACCTTGCCTTACAGTCTGTTGTTTAAGGGACGACGTAACATTGACTTTAGTGACCCAACCTTAGATGATGAGATTCGTTTCCGGTGGGTAGAATTTTATAAAGGACGCTTTGATGCAGAATTTTATACGCCATTAGCTGGAAAGCTGGTATTGTATACTGCGGCAAAAATGGGATTCTTAGGGACATACAATAAATCCCTTGGTCTTACGCCTTTTGAGCGTTACGAGTTAGGAGGTGAAGGATTTCAGCAAACAAGATTCTTGGGAAGGGATCCAATCGGTTTACGAGGGTACAATGTCATCACGCCAAGTGGTGGAGCGCCAATATTTAATAAGTTTATCATGGAGATGCGCTATCCGATTTCTTTGAACCCATCAGCAACTGTTTACACGTTGGCTTTCCTAGAAGGCGGAAATTTTTGGAATTCGATCCAAGACTATCAACCGTTTAATCTCAAACGCTCTTTTGGTGTGGGTTTGAGAGTCTTTTTGCCTATGTTTGGTCTGCTTGGATTTGATTATGGCATAGGCTTTGATGATGACGACTTGGATGCCGCAACGGGCGACAACTTGTTTCAGAAGTATGGCCAGTTTCGGATTATTTTAGGATTTGAACCTCAATAGAAAAAATATGCGAAAATTACTAGGGTTACTTTTTGTTGTATTAAGTTTTCATGGGCTTAGTGCACAGCGTTTCGTTTACGTAGATATGGAATATATGTTTAGTCAGATTCCAGAAGTTCAGCGCGCCCAGGAAGAATTGGATGCCAAGGCTATGGAATGGCGAACAACGATACAGAATATGATGTTTTCAGTCGATTCGGCCTACAAAGCTTTTCAAGCAGAACAAGTGCTTATGACAGAGCGCATGAAGGCTGATAAAATTCAAGAAATTGAAGATATGGAGCGAGCAATAAAGGTCTATCAACAAGAAAAATTTGGTCCTGAAGGTGCGCTTTTTGCTGAAAAAGATGCCCTGCTTCGTCCTATTCAAGACAAGATTTATGATGAGATTCAGCTATATGCTGAAGAGAAGGGGTATGACTTTATACTCGATCGTTCGGCCACTACGATGGTATTGTTTGGATCCGATCGATACAACAAAAGTGACGATATCTTAAAAAGGCTTGGATATACTGTATCCAAGTGAGTTTATATTAACTGAAAAATAGTTTCTTTACACCACAATAATTTACAATGAAAGTATTACGATTTATTCTTCCTCTTGCCATGGTTTTTGGCTTTACGTTAACGAGCACTGCACAGACTAGTAAAATGGGTTTGGTAGACCAACAGGCTATAGTTTTAGAAATGCCAGAATATAGTGCCGCACAAAC
>JAYYPZ010000007.1:0-5669 GCA_036128775.1 Bacteroidota bacterium | reverse complement strand
AAAAGAAGTGGAGCACCTCCACAATACACTGTTGAGTTTGTTCCTGTGAAGAAACTTATACTTGGTGGAGCAGCACCATTAACTACAACGGAAGTCGTATCATAGTTTCGACAACCATTGGCTGACGTTATCTCTAAGGTGTAGATGTAAGTTGAGTCACTTACACTTGGAGTAGAGCTTGGATTGGCAATAGAATCAGCATCTAACTCGCCTGTTCCGCCCCATGCAAAAGTATAAGGACCTGCTGCGATGTCCGCCACGACATTGAATTGAACTGTATTATTTAGACAAATCGTATCTTCAGACTGACTTAACGTGTAATTGAAATCGGGACCCACATTTACAAAAAGATCTTCTTGTGAAGAACATGTTGTTCCGATAGGTGTAACGGTTACAGTGTAAGTGGTAGGCGTTGATGCGCTTACAATTGGATTGCCAATTGTTGGATCGCTTAATCCTGCTGCGGGTGACCAACTGTATTCAAATACTCCACATGCTGGTCCACAGCATCCTGCAGATATTGTGACATCATCAATTGCCCACTCATCACAGTTTGTACATGCGCTGAATTGGATCTGCGCAAATCTGAATTGAGTAGAGGAAGTTTGTGCAGCTGCTGGGATGGGCTCAGAGAAAAACTGGAAGGCAGGGTTGGTCTCCCAGAGTGCCTCATCATAGACGGCAATATCTACCCAAGTCGTTCCTCCGTCAATTGAGTACTGCAGGGCAACATTTTCTCCTGCATCAGCATTTTCACATCCAGAACCTGAAGTCGAAGAGCTACCCATGATGAGCCAAAAGTCGATGCTTCCGCCAGACGATGCGTCAATCGGGAGGGTTTCAGCTACACGATCTGTTCCAATGCTTGTTCCACTATCAAAATGTAAAGCATCACCAGAAATAGAACCACAATCTCCATTTAAGTCATAGGAAGTCACGTTGGCCCAAATACTTGGGTCAAATCCACCATCGAAGTTATCCGACAAGGTCACCCCAACACAAGGCGTTGCTGTGATCTCAACACTATCACCTTGGCATATGAAAGGATAGCCCTCGAACTCTATTCTTGATGGAGCCTCTCCAGCTACAAAGATGTTGAAGCTATCTAGGACTGAACAGTTGTTGGCGGCTGAAATAAGCACATTGAAAGTGTTGCTGCCATTTGAAGTAGGTGTTGCCACAACAGAAGCTGCATTATTTACATCTAAGTCTCCATCAGGCGTCCAAGTGTAAGTATACGTGCTTCCTCCACTAGCATTCACATCTAAGTTAACTGCCTGATTTCGGCAAACTGTATCATCACTCTGAGAAAGCGTGTAAGTAAATCCAGGAACAACATTTACATCAATGGTGTCCGTCGCAGAACAAGTCGTTCCTGCAGGGGTAACAGATACCACATACTGAGTACTTACATTTCCTGTGAATACTGGTGTAGGCGATGTAGGATCATCTAGTCCGGTAGATGGTGTCCATAGGTATTCATAAACGTTTGCTTGAACATATGGGATGAAGCTCCATGCATCATTTGATGCGCTCCAGTCAGAAGCATTTCGGTTAGGTACAGGAGCTCCGTCTACTGGATCGACTAAGGTATTGTTTTGAATTCCTTGGGTCATATTGCCACCATCATTAATGATGTCTGAAGAAATGATATCGATGACACCTGTTCCTTCATAAAGGATAATCTGACCGGTTACTCCCTGACCACCTCCAAAGTGAGGAACACCGCTGTAGTCAATAATAAAGCGTCTATTCGGAGCACTACCCTCTATACAGTAAGAAATGGTTCCACCACTATTCGGATTAAGGTCATTCCATGCCAAGGCAATGAGGTTGGTTGGATCGAAGAGGCTATTGTCAACGTATAAATCCTCTCCAGTACAACAACCACTCGCTGATCCTGGATTAAAGGTTACAAAACCATTGGACGAAACATAGATGTCCGTGTAGGTATTTCCGTAAAAAAGGAAGGGGAATCCAATGGGTATTGCTGCACTTACTTGGTCATCAGAAAGAGAGAGTGTCGTAGGTGAAGTACAGTTCACAGGTGTATAGGGAATTGGCGTAACTACATATTGACCTGAAGCAGGAGGAAGGACCTCTGTAAAGAGATTTAATGAGTCTCCGGCGCATAAGGTGGTGTCATTGGACGAGTTGATGATTGGTTGACTTCCCGAAACAACAATTTCAACCGTATCAAAGACATTGCAACCATCTGTCGATGTGACTTCAACCACATAGGTAGTGGTGGAGGCAGGCGAGGCAACAACACTTAACGAAGTAGCATCACTTAATCCTGTGGCCGGTGTCCATTGAACATTGCCAATTGGGATGGAGGATGGACTTGGAAACGCGGTCAACGTTGTTGTACCAAATAAGCAGATCGTGTCATCTGGTATTGGTGCTAAACTAATTGCGGGCACTACATCGACTAATACACTGTCCTCACCACAAGCGGAAGTCATGGTATAATAAATATCGTTCGCAGGAAACACAGTAGGTGTTAAGGTGTTGGCATTGATAATGTCTTGGTTTGGAGTCCAAACTACATTGACTGCTCCACTACCCATCAGCATTTCACCTGGCCCTGTTGGATCGCAAGCTGCGATTACAGGAGGTCCTGCATCTGTGGGATTCATAGTGTAGGAGACAGTATCCGAACAGGTGTCGGAGAGACCGTTTGTATAGTATACAACTATTGTGGAATCAATCGTAGGAATCATAACTCTCGTATTGGTATCTCCAACGAGTGGGTCATCCCAATAATAAAAGTAGGTACTATCATTTCCTGTAATTTGAATATTATCCAATCCCCAGTGGCCAAATCCTGACCCAGAATCAGAGGTTTGAATCCATCGAATTTGAGTATTCGTAGTCCATGCTGCTGGTGGAAGCGTAAAACAATAATTTCCCCATGAAGTAAATCCACAACCCGCTTGGCCTCCACATCCATTGGTGTCTGGATTGAAGTAGTCAATGGTTACCCAGGTATTTCCGTTATCAGTACTGTACTGAAGAAATACTCCTTCGTCAGGTAAATCAGGCCCTTCACATGGTGCTGCCTCACTTTGAATAGCCATCCTGAGATCAAAACAGATAAGGGCCCCTTGGCTCGTATTGAGTCCATTCGTTGTCAAAGACCGTGGAACAGAAGCTAGGTCTCCCATCCATAAATGGGGGTCATTCGCAGCGCCAGATGGACCTGGTCCACATGGATTAGAGTATATCGCTTGTGAGGTGGTTTGCCAATTCGTATCAAGAGGGCCTGTTGGTCCAAATAACTCAATAACAAGGCCTTGTCCATATCCTGCAGCGGTAAATGTAATGGTGTCTTCACAATCTACCTGTGTTGAAGACGAACTCGTGAAAAGGTCTATAATACAACCTTGGTTTTGTGCGGAAGCCGTTGAGGTCACCAGTAAACAGCTAAGTATAAAAGAGAGATGTTTCATAGTTTTTCGTATAGGTTGTTAGCCTTATTTTAATTCGATGTTGGTGAACTTGAGGTCGGTTAATGTGCTGTGATTATCTAGATCCAGATGCTTATTGAACACGCGCAAGAAAGGCTCAGATGTCTCGCACGTACCGGTAATTGTTTCTAAGGGGCTCAATATTATGGAATGATGTAATCCGTTGTCTTCGTTGTTGCATGATCGGCATACCCCATTTCGATATTTTTCCAGGTCGAAAAATATTGTAACCTCTTCATTTGTCTTGTTTTCAAAAGTTACAAGAGCATATGATCGATGCATTCCATTGGCTATATCGTGGCAGTCTTGTAACTCATAGGAAATCTTATAGTCGTTTGATTCGATAACACTTTCTTGAGCGATAGCCGGTTGAAGGAAAATAGTTCCAGTTAAAAGCAGGGTAAATATGGTGTAGCGCATAATGTTTTATTCCTTTTGAATATAGGGTTAATGGGCAAAATAACCTAATGTCTCTCAATTAATCACCTAGATAATTACAAAAGCTTCACCTCGACGAAAATGTATGTGGATTTGTGTACATATCCTGTAGAATTTTTTAGAAAAAAGGAGCCCACTTACGTAAATTCACTTACTATGGCAAATACATCAAATTATAGTGCTGATAACATTCGGGCTCTCAAAGGTTTAGAGGCCGTTAGGATGCGTCCCGGAATGTATGTTGGAGGAACGGATGCACGTGCGCTTCATCAGTTGGTATGGGAGGTTTTGGATAACTCTGTGGACGAGGCACTTGCGGGGCACTGCGATACGATAAATATCATTATTGGAGAGGATGGTAGATTATCCGTTAAGGATAATGGCCGTGGAATTCCGATTGGAATGCACAAAGAGATGCAAAAGTCTGCCCTAGAGGTTGTCATGACAGAGCTTCACGCTGGGGGTAAGTTTGATAAGAATAACTACAAAGTATCCGGTGGATTAAACGGAGTGGGGGTAAGTTGTGTTAACGCCTTATCGAGCGCAATGAAGGTGGAAGTTCATCGCGAAGGAAAGGTAGTCGTTCAAGAATACATTGCCGGTAAACCATTATATGATGCAAAGCAATTTGGTGAAACGGACAAGTCCGATACAGGTACTACAGTTACCTTCATGCCTGATGCTAGCATCTTCGATGATACGACATTTAAATATGAGACGCTTTCCAATCGCATTCGGGAAATGGCCTTCCTTAACAAGGGCATCAATATCACCTTGACTGATGAACGACGTAAGGATGCTGATGGGAACTTCGTGACTGAGCAGTTCTTTTCAGAAAATGGATTAGTCGACTTCGTTCAATATCTCGATAATACGCGCACAAGCCTTATCGAAAAACCCATCTACATCTCAAGCGAGGAAGATGGTGTCGCTATGGAAGTAGCGATCAATTACAACACGGGATATGCTGAAATGATTCAGTCATATGCCAACAACATCAATACTTACAATGGAGGAACGCATGTCAGCGGATTTAAGCGGGCAATCACTCATTATTTCAAGAAGTATGGTGAGCAAAATGGTTTATTCTCCAAACTAAAGTTTGCTATGAGTGGTGAGGATTTTAGAGAAGGACTGACATCGGTTATTTCTATCAAGATCCCCGATCCTCAATTCAAGAGCCAGACTAAGGATGAGATAACGAACTCAGAATTAACCGGTCTTGTGTCAAACTGCGTAGGTAAAATGCTTCAGATTTATCTTGAGGAAAACCCTAAACAGGCTCGACTCATTGTAGAGAAGGCCGTTCTTGCGGCAACAGGTCGCCATGCAGCGCGCAAGGCTCGCGAGTTGGTGCAGCGAAAAAATGTACTTACAGGAAGCGGCCTTCCAGGTAAGTTGGCAGACTGCTCAAGCAAAGACGCTGAAAGCTCAGAGATCTTCCTTGTAGAGGGAGATTCAGCAGGGGGTACAGCAAAGCAAGGCCGAGATCGAATGTTCCAAGCCATACTTCCCCTTCGAGGAAAAATTCTCAACGTAGAAAAAGCCCTAGAGCACAAGATGTATGAGAATGAAGAGATCAAAAACATGTTCATGGCGCTTGGGGTCAAAATCGGAACAGAGGAAAACGACCGAGCGCTTGATATTACAAAGCTTCGCTACCACAAGATTGTAATTATGTGTGATGCCGACGTAGATGGAAGCCACATTGTAACCTTGATTCTAACCTTCTTTTTCCGTTATATGCGGGAGTTGATCGAT
>JAYYPZ010000006.1:0-3079 GCA_036128775.1 Bacteroidota bacterium | reverse complement strand
ATAATAGGTATGACTAGGACTAGCATCTGTGGAACTTCCTCCATCCCCAAAATCCCATTGCCATTCGTCATTAAGGCTGCTATTTGTTGTGGATGCGCTGAAGTCTATATTGTTTTCAATGCCACTTGCTGTCATACTTAGCCCTATAGGCTCGGCAAATACATTGACTAGATTTCCTACACAAGGTCCTAATGCAATCTCCCAGTCATAGAAGTAATAATAGTATGCATCAGGGTCAGTTGTGGCTGTTGATCGTGTAATGGTTACAATACCTTCTGTAATATAAGGATAGTCCGTCCCCGAGTTGTTGCGATATAATTCCATACCATTTCCTCCGATAAAGTAAGTTCCTGGTCCAGGAATGGTAGCATCTAATCCTATGCGCTGGGGGCCATCGATTAGCGAAAAGGTTTCACTATAAATGGCATTTCCATTGGATGTGCCTTGTCGAATCTCGATGGTTCGGTTTCCTGCACCATCGGCATCGACTAATACGGACTTAATTATAAAGTTTGTATCCGCATCAAACTCTAGGGCAGGGAAGAAGCCGTTTGACCCGTGGTAGCCTCCACCACCAAAGTCGGTGCCACTCGGTCCTGCTTGGAGAGGGCTTGAGGGAATCGTCTGTTGCGCTTGGTAGAATCTTTGAAAGCTCAGGCTAGGGGTGGTAAAAGTTGGTCCTTGTCCTACAGGATTCCCATTATCAAACCAAGTAACCTCGCCAAGTAAGTTATCAAAGGTTAGCACGGCTGGTTCGCCAAGACAGCCTTGCTGCGTGGTATTATCGGGCAAATCAGCCTTAGCAAGATTTATGGTTCGATAGAGGGTGTCATTGCAATGGGTGCTATCTCCAAGCGCGTTTGTCCAAATTTTTAGTGTATTACTTCCAGGGCGATCAATAAAAAGAATGCTTCCAAAGCTATGTGCTAATGTGCTCCTTGAATCAAGAGTTGCTGAAAGAAACTCTGAAATGATTGGTCCATCATTGACCTGAAAATTCACTTCAACGAATCCTAAATCTACATCCCCAAGATTTTCAACGACAATATCAAGTCCTTGGGCAACATTTTGATTACATAAGTCTCCATCCGGAAGACTTGAGGCAATGGCTTGGATTCCTGCATCGATGTCACTTTTACAGGAGAGCACACAGGAGTTTTGCCCTCCAGAACCGAGTCCTTCAAAAGGAATGGCGATCGTACGATTACTGCGCATTCCATTAATGCCGTTTGCTCGCACGGCAAGCCATTGTTCCTCTGAGAGATCACTAACCGTTATATTATATAGCGTGTCGGTGGTACTCCCTATGGAATCCATGTATTGACTTCCTAATATAAAGATGTCGTAGTTGAACGCCTCATCAACAGGGTCCCAAGCTAGGACGAGTTGGTTGTCGTCCTGGCAAACACGGTCCACCCGGACATTTTCTGGTCGGCGCATAAGGCTGAAGTTTTCTGTACTGGTACCACTCAAGCCATTTTGCGTTATGCGAATGCGTGCTTGGCCCGTTTGCACGTTCGGTGTTGTCCAAGTAAGGATGCGAAGGCTACCCAAGACGGTTGAAATCGGTGACCATGTATTCCCTCCATCAAGGGAGTATTCAATAAGAAAGTTATCTGTTGTATTCCAGGCATCCCATTGAATACGCACATTGGTGTTGGGTTCTAGTCCTTCACCTCCCATAGGGAATATCACGACTGGTGTGTCATTGATATATTCCCAAGTGACCCAATACTGAGCGCTGCCAAAGGGAATCGTGCTCCCGCTTACAGTTAGTGTGTAACTCGATGCACTAGGATTATCAATTGCAATTTGCTCCACGTTGTTAAGGTTGTCTACGCCTCTTGAAGCCGGTTGATTCAGGCTTGCTGCATTGGGTGTTGTATTAAGAAGCCATGGGAAGAACACATTGCTCCCATCGGTCATCGTAGCATCGAGGTCATTGACCAATGCTTGAGCTGCTGAAGTTGATCCTTCTGGATCTGCCCAATAGACCATAACCTTAAGGCGATTTGTACCTGCCGGCACGTTAATAGTATGACTGTTAATCGTCCCTTGGCTTACAGAATTGGAGAGGTATCGTCCTTCTTCTAAGGCAATAGTGGCTTTTAGAGCGTTAACCTTTCCCCATCCATGGATAAAATCAGGTCCGTCATTTCCCAAGTCATTGGCTGTATTGAGCATCACCGCTTTGAGTAATGCGGACGGTCCGTCATTTCCATTATTGAGCGTCTTATATACATGTTGAAGTTGAGTAAAACAACCTGCAATGCCAGGAGCAGCTGCAGATGTCCCGCTTCCCGAGGCATATGTGTTGTTTGGATCAGTAGAGGTTTGATAATTCCCGTGAGCTGAGATATCAGGCTTGATTCGCCCATCAGATGCTGGTCCTCGGCTTGAGCTCGCTTGGATATTGTCATTCTCTCCAAGGTTGGCCGTGGCAATAACATTCTTTCCCACCTTGTGGCCCCCTGTAATATTGCCCCATTGATTTCCTGCACCATAGCCACAGTCATCGCCATTGCTGTTTCCAGCCGAGAAGACCTGCATGAGCGTAGGATTGTCGTAGATTTCTTGGTCGACAAGTACGGTAGTATTGGTGTAGCCCGCGTTGCAACCATTGCTGTACGAGGAGTTAAACACGAGAACATTACTGTCTAAGTGGTAGTTTAAGGTTCCACCCATATTGGAATTATACTGTCTTATATATAAGAAGCTCCCGGGAGCCATTCCGCGCATTGTAGGATCAAGATTTCCTGCACCTCCCGCAATGCCTGCTACCATATCTCCATGATCTCCATTTAAATCATTAGCGACCGTAGCTTGTGCATTTCTTCCTTTGAAATCGATATGGGGGCCGGCAAATCCGTCATCATTAACAGCTTGGCTAACCCCTGTTCCGTCATACGAGCGACCGCCGTAATAGTCATTGTCAATGGCATTTGAACGGTGAAGATGTCTTCCCTCATCAGATTCTGGCCTGCCAGGTTCAGACTGCAGATCAATCGATCGTAGCGACGGTATAGAGAGTAAATCATTTAATGCCTGACGGGGAATTCTCACCGCAAGTAAGTGGCTA
>JAYYPZ010000005.1:0-5369 GCA_036128775.1 Bacteroidota bacterium | reverse complement strand
ATGTGGAGTTGAAAACAAGAAGTTATAAATAATTCAATCTGAGATTATGAAATTGACCTTACACGTATGGCGCCAAAAAGATGCGCAAACCCAAGGGAAAATGGTTGACTACACGTTGGATAACGTTTCCGAGGATATGTCTTTCCTAGAAATGATGGATGTTTTGAACCAACAAATTATTGAGGCGGGTGATGAGCCAATTGCCTTTGATCATGATTGTCGCGAGGGAATCTGTGGGATGTGCTCTATGGTAATTAATGGTCAGCCACACGGTCCTCAGCAAGGAACGACGACGTGCCAATTGCATATGCGCTCCTTTAAGGATGGTGACTCTATTTATATTGAGCCTTTCCGCGCTAAAGGTTTTCCTGTTGTGCGCGACCTTATGGTGGACCGCTCTGCCTTTGATCGAATCATTCAGTCGGGAGGATTTGTTTCGGTAGGAACAGGTGCAGCGCCTGACGGGAATGCTATTCCTATTCGTAAGGAAGAAGCCGACGAGGCCTTCAATGCAGCAACCTGTATTGGTTGTGGAGCCTGTGTTGCAAGTTGTAAAAATGCATCAGCAATGCTTTTTGTCTCTGCGAAAATTGCCCAATTAGACCGTCTTCCGCAAGGAAAAGTGGAGTCTAAAGAGCGTGTACGTAGTATGGTTGCTCAGATGGATGAAGAAGGATTTGGTAACTGCACCAATACAGGAGCATGCAGTGCGGAATGTCCCAAAGGAATATCGCTGGAGAACATCGCACGCATGAATCGTCTCTATCTTCAATCCTCTGTTTCGCCAACCTAAGCTTGGACTCTACTCGATTCGATTTTTGGCAGTATTTTCAAGGTGTGAAGCACCTAACGCGTCTTTTCTGTCTATTTATTGCATGTATGGCCTATGTCTGCACGCTTCACGCGACGCATTACCGAGCAGGGGAAATCTATTATGAGACCATCGGTCCTCAGACGATACGTCTGACCATTGTGACCTACAGTAAGGTAAGTGACCAATCTGCAGCAGCTGACCGTGATAGCCTGTTATTAAATTGGGGCGATGGCACGCAAGAACTTGTACTGCGTTCAAACGGACCCGATCTCGACTTTAATGGAATTCCTGATGGTGTTATTATTGGGGATGATGTAAAGCTCAATCAATACACGGCGGTGCATACCTATCCTGGGGTTTCCACCTATGTGGTATCCATGCTCGATCAAAACCGAATTGACGATATAATCAATATTGCCGGTGGTGCAGGAGGGTCGGTGAATATTGCCTTCTACGTGGAGGACTCTATTTTCTACCGAGACCCGAACATCTTTGGCTCGAATTCATCGCCGGTACTCTTTAATCCGCCTATCGATTATGCCAATGTACAGGATACCTTCCTACATAATCCCAATGCCTACGATGCGGATGGGGACAGTTTGGTTTTTTCCCTGATTTCACCGCTTCAGGCTCCTGGACTCAATGTGCCAGCCTATGTTAATCCCGATCAAATTATTCCTGGTGCGAACAACAGCTTTACGATTAACCCACGCACAGGTGAGCTCCTTTGGGCAACTCCGCAACAAGTGGGTATCTATAATATTGCGATTCTTGTCGAAGAGTATCGAAACTTTGATGGGGTAGCGGTAAAAATGGGTACGGTAATTCGCGATATGCAAATTATTGTCGTCAATGAGCCGAATGATCCGCCTCAATTAGCATCAATTGCCGATACATGCATCACAGCTGGTGATACACTGGTGCTGAATCTTAGCGCTACAGACCCCAATTCTAGTGATGTTGTTACTATAAGTGCTAATGGAGCTCCCATTATTGACTTCCCTGATCGAACGGCGTTTTCTGAAGTGCCTGGTAATCCTGCAACCGCCACCTTTGCTTGGGCTACGATTTGCAGCGATATTAGCGCCGGGGAATACCAATTGATTTTTAAAGCGGAAGATGACTACGTTTCTGTAAGTGGTACGCCTATTCCATTGGTCGATATCGAATCCTTTTTAGTACAAGTTGTCCCTCCTCCGCCTACAGGCCTTCAGGCCACTGTATTGGGTAATGACATCACGTTAACGTGGGATGCACCCTATGCCTGCGAGACTTCCGATGCCTTCCAATACTTTACGGTCTATCGAAGGTATGGCTGTGGTGTGGGAAGCTTTGGCTGTAATGCAGATTTAGCCTCGCTCGGTTATGAAGTAGTGGGAACAAATATTACAGCGTCAAGTTTTACTGATATTGATGTCCCTTCGGGGCATGAGTATAGCTATGTTGTCGTGGCAGAATTCTTTAATCAGCAGGCCTCACCCAATGCACCTGCCTATAATGCGGTTAGCAGTGTTCCATCTGATGAAGCCTGTATGGTCTTACCCCTTGTAGATCCCATAATCACCAACGTAGATGTTGTTGCAACTGATGCGTCAAGCGGGGAGGTTTTTGTGCGTTGGAGACGACCTCTAGCCGATAGCACAGCCCTTGATACCCTTGCAGAATTTGGTCCTTATCGATTTGAAGTTTTTGGAGAAGCAGCCTTTACTCCTGCGCCCGGTACAATTCGCAACACTTCCTCAAGTGCCCTCTACGCTGGGTTAATCGACACCTTCTTTACGGATAACGGACTCAATACGCAGTCCACTCCACAATCCTACAGGGTGGATTTCTATACAAGAGATAGTAATCAGTTTAGTCAAAGTCTTCCAGCATCATCTGTCTACTTGTCGATAGGTGCCCAAAACGAAGCATTGAACTTGACTTGGCAGGAAGAGGTGCCATGGAATAATACGTCCTACGTGGTCTATCGAAGTCTGGATAATGGAGTAGTATTTGACTCCTTAACCACGGTTGAAACCGCTTCATATCTTGATACAGGCCTCATCAATGACTCGACCTATTGCTATTATGTGGAGAGTTATGGAGCCTATACATTAGCTGAATTGGCTGACGATACCTTGATCAATAAATCACAGCGCATTTGTGGTATTCCAATTGATACTATTCCTCCTTGTCCGCCTGCCTTGTCGGTTAGTAATGACTGCGACTTGGTGGGTAATGATTTAGGGGTCTTCCGTTTTGATAACCGCTTGGAATGGACGCAAGACAATGGCTGTGGTGAGGATGTCGAGTCCTACAATATCTATGTGTCAGAGGATGGCGGGTCCACCTACGATCTCATTGGTAATACGTCAGACCTTTTCTACACGGATTTTTCATTGCTTTCCTTTGCTCGCTGTTATGTTGTGACTTCGGTGGATGGCTTTGGTAATGAGAGCTTGACAGGAGATACCGTATGTGTAGAAAATTGTCCCATCTATGAGTTGCCAAACACCTTTACGCCCAATGGTGATGGCCAGAATGATTTGTATACGCCGAGAATGCCGTATCGCTTTATTGAATCCGTAGAGTTTCGCATTTATCACTCCTGGGGGAATCTCGTCTTTGAGACAACAGATCCTGATCTCAATTGGGATGGAAGTGTGCTCAGCGGGGCAGAGGCTTCAGAAGGAGTCTATCTCTACGAAGGAAAAGCTTATGTACGCACGACAAGTGGCCTTCAAGCGATTGATTTACCTCTCGGTGCTGGTAACGGAGGATTTATTCACTTAATACGCAGTCAATAATGTTTACGGGGATTATCGAAGCTCAAGCTACAGTTGAAGATCATGTGCTTCAAGGGGAGAATCTAAGCCTTTGGCTCTCCTCTTCCTTGACCGATAGCTTCAAGGTAGATCAGAGCTTGAGTCATAATGGTGCATGCCTTACGGTAGAAGCTATTGAAGGCGGTCGCTATAAGGTATCTGCCGTCCTTGAAACACGTCAGAAAACAAATATTGATAGCTGGAAGGTAGGTTCAAAGGTCAACTTAGAGCGTGCGATGCGCGTGGGTGATCGACTTGATGGGCATTGGGTTCAAGGTCACGTAGATCAGGTAGGTGAGTTGGTTGAAATCCACGATGAACAAGGTTCTTGGAGGCTTCGATTTGCCTATGAGCCCTCTCTAGAGGCTATGATCGTTGAGAAGGGTTCAATTTGTGTTAATGGGATTTCACTGACAGCCTTTAATACAGATGGGAAAACTTTTGATGTAGCTATCATTCCCTACACTTGGGAACACACTAATCTTTCCGATTTGGCCGTTGGCGCCAAGGTAAATTTAGAGTTTGATATTCTTGGGAAGTATATTCTGAAAGGCCAGGCATTTTCTGCTGCTTAGTCATTTAAAACGGCGGTATAATCATTTAGTCAGCGGCACACTTTTTGAGGAGATTATTTTGCCCGTAGGGCGGGGGTGGAACGTGGGCTTTCTCGCAACTCCAATCACCCCTTAAACCGCGGATGAAACTTCTCCAAAGCCTTTCTAAGATGACTCTGGTCCAAATGGGTATAGATCTCTGTAGTTGTAATGTTGGCGTGGCCCAGCATTTCTTGCACGGCTCGTAAATCAGCACCGCCCTCGACTAAATGAGTGGCAAAACTATGGCGAAAGGTGTGCGGGCTTATTGATTTGCGCAATCCAATGCGATCTGCTGCTTCTTTCACGATGTAGAAAATCATTACACGGCTAAGGGGCTTACCCCGTCGATTTAAAAAGACAAATCCCTGTCCCTCTTGCGCAATACTTTGTTTACTGCGCACTTCATCAAGATAGATTCGAAGGCTATGCATAGCCGCTCTTCCAATGGGAACCAGTCGTTCCCGATCTCCCTTACCGGTGACCTTGATAATTTCTTCTTCGAAGTAGATGTTGTTCATCATAAGGCTAATGCATTCACTAACCCTTAGCCCACAGCTGTAGAGTACTTCAAAGATGGCTCGATTGCGAATTCCCTCATTTTTACTTAGGTCATGGGATTCAATTAATGCGCTGACATCCTCTACACTTAGGGTATCGGGTAGCTTTTGATCGCGCTTGGGGCCTTCTAACGAGGCTGAAGGGTTATCCTCTCGAATCCCCTCGAGATTCATCCAGCGAAAAAAGGCCTTAATACTCGAAAGCATCCTTGCCTGACTTCGTTTGGCGAGGCCCAAGTCATGAATCGCTGCGAGAAACGCCTCGATGTCTTCTCGTTGGACATTCATTGGCGTTTTATTCTCTTCTAGCAGGGATTGGAACTTCAGCATGTCCGCATGGTAAGCCAATACTGTATTATCGCTTTGATTCCGTTCAAGGATAATGTAGGATCTAAAATCCTCTATAGCAGTATTCCATTGCATAGGCTAACTTTGGACTTGTTACTTTCGTAAATCAATACAAGTGATGAAAAAGCTCCTCATTCTTAACGGTCCAAACTTGAATTTAGTAGGTCAACGGGAAACCTCAATTTATGGCGACCAAGACTTATTGACATTCCTCCAAGAAGTAAAGGATGTTTATCAGGGGAGTTGT
>JAYYPZ010000004.1:0-27843 GCA_036128775.1 Bacteroidota bacterium | reverse complement strand
TCGAATGGCTGAAATAAATCGAATGTTTCGGCCACCCTGATCGGCAAAGAATGATCCAAAATCAATGGCATCGGTTTCGTAATCCAAGGTAGAATCACTTGGTGATCCACTGCGCATAAGGTATCGAATGGGGTGGGGGTTTAAGTAAAAAACACGGCCATCATTGATGATATGTGTGCTGAGAAACATTCTTGGAATGAGGCCTTGGTACTCAGGCTCGGCATAGTCGGAAAGTGGTTTTTCAAGATAACCTCTTGTGTTTTCGTTGAAGCTTTCCTCAAAGGCAATACCTCGATCAATAGCATGCTTCTGTCCTTGGTACATTGTTGTATTCCAAGGTAAAAACAAGTCATTACTTGCAACAGTAGCTGCCCATTTATTGAGCATGTCTTTGCTTAGATCATCTACATATTCCTCCTTTACTCGTTCTCTCGTATTGTTTTGTCGATCCCTTAATAGAAGTTCTCGCCAATAGGACAATCCATACATACCTCCTGAAGCGCCAGACATAAGTAAGGTGTGATCTGAAACCATGTCATTGGATAGTGAGTCAAGAATCTGAAGTCCTCTAAACGTAAAAACACCTGACTTCATACCTCCTCCTGCGGCTGATAGAATTACGACTTTTGGTTTTACCTCTCCATGAGATGATTGATAGTTTTCTAGCCAGTTATTGAGCATTTCTTCACCCAAGGCAACGTCAGCAAGCCAATGTTCTTCTGAGGCCATGGAGTCCAAAGCAGAAAGGCTGTATTCGGCCTTAGGGCCATTGTAATCTAAACCTAATGCATGTGAATTGGTATTGATTCCTTCCGTTTTCGAAAACCAGTCAAAGAGGAGGAGTAAGATAATAACGATAGGAAGGGCCCATCGCCTAGTCCAATAGGTAAAGAAACCGATAATGGACACTAAAACAGAAAAACTAAGCAAAAGACTTGCTCCTGCTGGAATATCGTAGAAGGCTTTTTCATTAAAGGCTCCAGCAATAATTAAAAAGATAAATACGATGAGTTGAATGAAGAATGCACTCCAGTGGTGATTTAAAAAGGTAGCGTGGATTCGCACAAAATTGTAGTGGCTAACATCACGTGTACGCTGCCAACGCCCCCGTCTGGTAAGGTAGTACTTTACATTGGACCCCAGGCTCCGTCCTCGCCGGGCTAGAAGCGAAGTAGACTCATCTAAACTATTGATTTCAAAATCTTTATGAAGGTCTCGATTGGATAGTGTAAAGTAAACAACACTAAGAATAAGTACGGCAAAAATCCCTATTAGATAGGCGAATACAAGCAATAGAGCAAATTGATTTTCAATAAGCTCTGCATTGCTCTGAAAACTGTAAATACAAAGGCAATGGATCCCAATAGCAAAAAGGGGGATGATGGCATTGTTTAAGAAAAATACGGCAACTGGCCAGCGTGTTGCCGCTAAAAATGGATACATATTGGAGTGCAATAGGTAGCTTACCATTTGCCACAGAACAAGAAACAACCCCATGGCAATGCCTAACATTGCGAAGCTCAAGGGGGTTACTGATCCAAAGTACTCAGGACTTAAAATGATTGAGGGTAAACCAAAGTGGTTTCCAAAGTAGGACGTGCTAAGTCCAACGATTACAATCCATGGGAGTAGGAGTAAGGGGAAGTTTACTGCATGGCTTACAAAAAGCTGAAGGGGAAAAACCCGAAATATGTCAAACCGATTACGCTGCATGATTCCTATTGATATTCCCAACAACCTATATCAGGCATGCCATCTCTCGTTTGATTTCCTCGGTCTACTATTATACCAACGCTCATGCCTGCGTCACGCGCAACGGACGTTTCCGTGAGCTTGAAATTTCTCAACCCTGGGTCAAAAAATCCTGGAATTTCATTGAAGATGCATTGGCTAGCGATCGACGCATTAACCAAATTTTGACTTCGTATTAGGCAATGATTTAACTGGATTGTTGAAGAGTCTTCTGCAATAATCTCGACTTCGTCTGGCAAACTGCCATTAATGATGCAATTGGTAAACTGTACATTTTCTATCCCAGATGGGTGAATCGCTCCCGTACCTTGATTGGAGGCTTGATTGCTAATTCCTAAAAGCGGGGCATCTCGACTGCTTCCCGATATACCGCTATTGTACATCGTACAGTGGGAGAACGTATAGTCTCCACCTATGGCAAGGCTTACAAGCTGCCCACCTGCGCTAAAAAATTCGCAATTCACCGCATTCACGGTGGAGTTCAGCGCTAACAGAGCGCTTACTTGAGCATTTTTTATGGTTACTCGATTGAGGTCGATGGATGGTCGACCAGCATCATCGACAAAGCCTGAGAAATCATTGGCAAGCGCAAATCGTCCCATGATACCATAGGTTGATTCATTGATTACAGTATGTCCTATATCTGCTGTAGATCCTCCAAATAAGACGATTCCAAACCATTGCCCAGGTAAGTCGTCGAGTGGGAAGGCAGGCGGGTTTTCAATTCGATCTGATTGTATAATAACAGAATCTTGACTTGAGGCATCTCCAATAGTAAGGTTACCATCAACGAATATTCCAGCTCCATTTTGTACATAAATCTTACTACCAGGGGGTATGGTTAACGAAGAGAAGGAGTCAATCCCAAGTCCTGGGAAGCTATCGTTTCGCAAAATTACGTGAGGCTTGTCGGAAGTCCATGTAATGGTCTGATTTTGAAGTACTTCGCCATAGTGAAAATAGGCGTCTTGTCCCCAAGCTTGTAGGGTGGCTGATCGGATGGTAGTCCCGATTCGACAATCAATTTGGTCGTAGATAACCAGCGGGTTTGAAGCGTTGTTTGGGTCTACCGTTACTTCTGCAAAAATGTAAATAGAATCTTTTGATGGAATCAAAACATTACTTGCTTGATTGCCTGGAATACCGTCAATATTCAATCGAAAAACCCCGTTTGCCTGATCGACTAAGCGAATCTCGTCTAGCATCATATCGCGACTCGTCGGGTTATATATCGTTATCCAACGGGTAACGGATCCTATCGTGGTAAACACCGTATCAAAGGTGAGTGTATCTGCGCTAAACTGAAGAGATTGGACATCACTTTCCAATACGTTATCATCGGGTTTACAGCTCCATAACAGACCGAGGACAAGCAGTAATGTCAACAATAGATAGCTTCTCATTTATTTTGAATCAATCAACTCATAAAGTACGAATCTTTTTAAAGGAAATTGTGGTAATCTAGGCGGCAAAGGCAAGGGCGGTAGCATATATATCCTTGGAAAAAACGCTACGCAGTGCTTCTGCGCAATGTGCTAGGGTTGATGTTGAGGTTATTACATCATCAACTAGGATGATTATATCCGGTTTGACGGGTAGCGGATAAGCCTGGAAGGATCCTGTTAATCGTTGATAACGTTGGTTGAAGTCAGCACTCGTTTGACTTTGACTGTGTTTAACTCGGCTGAGTACTGAGTGGCAAACGAGTGCACGATCGCCAAGTACCTCTTGAATACCATAAGCAATGTGCAGTGGAGGATTATAGCCACGTCTTCTTGCTCTTCGTTTATGCATCGGGACGGGAATGAGTAGGGATGATTTTATACCGGTATAAACTCCTAGGTTTTGTATGATTGACCCAAGGTATCGTCCCCAGTACCTAGCCAAATGCTCTCCATTGTGGTATTTTATTTTATGAATGAGGTGCTGCGAAGCACCATGTTGCTCAAAGTACATTAAAGCATATCCCCGACGAACTTGATTTTTGTGCTTTTTCAATCGTTGAGTGAGTTCGTGATCACACCCCTTGACTAAGGCTTGAATTCTGTTTAGGCAATGAATACAGAGTCCTGTATCAGGTTTTACAAGGTTTACATGGCACGAAGCACAAGTGTGAGGTATAGTGAGGTCAACAACATCCCGTATCCAAGGAATCATAGACTAAAAATGACCTATTTATACGTAATTGTAGGATTTGATGATGGGATGACGTCCTAGTCGATTAACTCGCGTATATGGCTGATTAACTGTACGCTTAACGAGCCCTTGTAATCACTAAGCGCCTTTTTGTGTTGTGCGGAAGTTACAAAAGTTGTCATTCCTCTTTTTTCTGCTTCAACTACCCGCTGGAGTATCCTAGAAACCGGTCGTACTTCTCCACTCAGTCCAATCTCCCCACAGAAAACGGCCTTTTGGGGCATTGTGAATTGTTCAATGCAAGAAGATAAGAAGGAGGCGATCACGGCTAAGTCAGCTCCCGGATCGGTTACTTTGATGCCGCCTGCAATATTTAAGAATACATCTTTGGCTCCTATGGGAAACTGAATCCGTTTTTCAAAGACGGCGATGAGCATATGCAATCTTCGGTTATCAAAACCAGTACTTGAACGTTGCGGTGTGCCATAATAGGATGGGCTTACAAGGGATTGGGTTTCTATCAATAGGGGACGTATTCCTTCTAGGATACAGCCCGTTGAAACACCTTCTCGTTGACCATCTTGACTAGAAAGCATTATTGAGGTTGGATCAGTAACTGCATGTAAACCACTCGATTGCATTTCATAGATGCCTAACTCTGCTGCAGGTCCAAAACGATTTTTTTGGCTTCGAAGAATTCGGTGAGCATGGTGTTGATCTCCTTCAAATTGAAGTACGGTGTCCACAATATGTTCTAATACCTTAGGACCTGCCAATTGTCCATCCTTAGTGATGTGCCCAATGAGTATAACGGCAATCCCATTCTGCTTTGCAAATCGTTGAAACTCACCGGCACACTCGCGTATCTGGCTCATACTACCTGGTAAGGCATCAATGGTAGGAGACTGCATCGTTTGAATCGAATCAATGACCAACAGGTCAACTTTCTGTTTTTTGATTTCTTGGAAAATTTTTGACGTGTTGGTTTCGGCAAGTAATAGGCAATTTGTCGCAGAATACTTCATTCGATCTGCCCGGCCTTTGATTTGAACAAGACTCTCTTCACCACTGACATAAAGTACCTTCTGAGGAAAGTGTAAGGCGATCTGAAGGAGTAGGGTAGATTTTCCAATACCGGGTTCTCCGCCGATTAAAGTAATCGAACCAGGCATTATTCCACCGCCAACTACGCGGTTGAATTCTTCGTCATGGCTTTTGAGCCGAGGAACTTCCTTGGCATTTATCTCGTCAATAGGTATCGCGCGATTAGGTCCTTGTTCGGAAAGTTGTGCAAGTCCTTGATTGGTCTCTTTATCTGATTTATGGATTTCCGTTTCTTGGAAGGTGTTCCATGCTTTGCATGAGGGGCACTTTCCCATCCACTTCGCCGACTCGTACGAGCAAGCTTCACAGATATAAATCGTTCTAGATTTTGCCATTACCTGCTAAGGTAATTCAAACTATCGTATAGGGTATGCCCAGAATTCAGTTCGGCGATTAAGTTGGCGACCTTCTTTATTATCCCGACCATTGGGTAAACGATTTGGTGCTACGGGATAACGCTCTCCAAGTCCAACCCATCGCATGCGATCTTTGGGGAAGCCAAGTTCAGTTAGGAGGTAGTTGTAGACGCTTTGGCTTCGTCTTTCTGAAAGCGATTGATTATATCTATCAGTTCCCATGGCATCTGTATGGGAAGTAATGGCAATTCCATAGCCCGGATTTTGACCTAGAAAGTTGTACACTTTTTTAATCGAGTCAATGGCATCCTCTCTAAGCATATGCTTGTCAAAATCCCAATACACCGTGGCAACTAAAAAGCTGTCAGGGTTGAAATTTGAATCTGTTTTTTGAAGCTCAAGTTCAACATATAAGGTGTCGCTGAATTGAGCCTTTCGAGGTTGATCGAGTGAGAAAGAGACTGAATCATCACTGTAGCCGGGCTTTTCAGCTATGACCATATATTGATTTCTGAATTCAATGTTGTAGTTGAAGTCGCCTCTTGTCGATAATGCACCATCTAAAGGAAGGGTGTCTTGTTCTGCGCGATAGAGGGTGATCTCTACACTATCAAGCAAAACTCGTCCTTCGTTGTTCATTGTGTAGGTTTGACCAATCACGGTTAAACTTCTCTCTGTCGTGTTTAACATGAAAATATCATCGCAACAATGCGGATTTCTCATACTTAAACTGCTGTCACGATTGGATGCAATCGCACCAAACTGTCCATTCGGGCTGATATGAAGTCCATAATCGTCATAGGATGAATTAACAGGTTTAAGTAAGTTTTCAACCTGGCCGTAGGTTTCGTTATCCGCATTGTAGTGGCTGGAAAACATGTCTAGTCCTCCAAATCCTAAGTAGCCCTCGGAGGCAAAAAACAAGAGGTTGTTTTCAATATCAAAATAAGCCGTCCTTTCATCGAAGAATGTATTAATCTTTGGTCCGAGGTTAACTGGAACGCCGAAAGATCCATCTTCTAGTTTATCGGCATAATAGAGGTCGTACCCTCCGTATCCTCCTGGTCTGTTTGAAGTAAAATACAAGCGACCATAACTTCCTTGGTTCGCATAGAAAGGTTCTGTTGCAGAGCTTCCGCTCAGATTGATGGATGGCCCTAGTTTTCGAAGTGAATCTTGAAAGTTTTCATAAATAACACATTCACTATTTAGCATTGAATCCAGTATGCAGTGGGTAAAATATGAGGTGGTGTTTACTCCTGAAGCATAGTTGCCTATGTGCAGCATTAGGGAATCAGTGCCCTTCAAATAAAACGTTTCGCTTCCCTGCCATATAGTGTCTTGACGGCTAGTGATTCGAACTTGAGACGGATAATCAGCCTCATTTTTGGAGATGTAGGATACCTCTTTGGTATTTCTAAGTTGGGAATAGGTAAGCGTACTATTGGAGGTAAAGTGTGGGCCGTAGTCACTTGATGGGCCATTAACACTGCTGTCTAAATGATATGCGCGCCACAAAACCTCTTCGACATCTTCTTTCTCTTGATTTAACGCCCATTGACAACTTTGCATGCGATGGGTGGCTAATGCATTTTCATAGGCCAAACTTTTGTAGCGTTTAGCGGTTTCAATAAACTTTGAAAACTCCGCTAGAGCCTCGGAATATTCGCCTTGAAACATGAGCACACTCGATAGCATAAATCCATGCAATACATATACTCGATCCCGTTTAATTTCTCTTAGGCTGTCGAGATAGACCTTTGCTTGATCATAGTCACGTATGATGAAATTGGCTTTCGCAAGGGCATAGAGCATATCCGCTGTGCGCTTTTTGCCTTTCACTTTGTTTAGTGCCGTTTCAAAGAAGTGCAAGGAGGCAAAAGGTGATCCCTCTTCAAATAATTGGTTTCCTGCTTGTTTCAGCGCTTTATAGCGGTAGGAAGACAATGTATCATCTTTTTGAGTTGTACTATCTGTAATGAATTCCTCTTGGGCCCAAAGTAAAGTAGGGGAAAGGAGTATCAATCCCACAATTAACAAGCTATGTCGTGCAATTTGAAACATGTTAAAATCTAGGGCAGAAGTAAAGTTTATCTAGGTTGTCTAGGTATCGCACTTGATGAACATATCGTAGACTTAACTCGAGCCCTCCTGCATGTTCTGGTTGATTCTGAAAATCAGATACGGTGTAGTCGTACGATAAGCCTGCGCGAATGCGCTTATGATCTAAGCCGATGTAAGGAATCACTGCATCGCCTCGAAGTTGCTGTATCCAATCATTGGACCGTACATAAATTCCTGTGGTTATCGAGGTCACATCATTCATTTGATAAAGTATCGCCATACCAGCGTTTAACTGGTCTACATTGAGTTGACGCATAAATACAAAAGAGGGAAGTAGACGAATTTGAGATGAGATTTCAACTTCTGAACCGATTTGTACACTGTATCGAAGATTGTGCATAGCGGCCAAATCTTGGATGTTTATCGTGCTTTGAGCAAGGTTATAGAGCGTAAGTCCACTATACATTCTCCACTTGGAGAGAATTTTACCCGTGTAGAATATGCCTGCATTGACATCTACCACGAAGGTGTTTAGAGTATTTATTGATTGTTGACCACTACCGAGTAAATCACTTGCAAACTGCATATCATCGGAAAAGTTTCTTGACCAACAATAAGGTTCTAGCCCAAATGAAATCTGATGGTTGTTATCTAGCCTTCTCAAGTAACTCAATGAAATTGCACCATGAAAATCATTGAGCAGGCCACCGCCGCTCTGATCATTAAGAAGGGTAGCCCCAATACCCATACCTGATCGAGAGTTTCCAAAATGAATTGGCATATCAAAGGTTACTCCCGGAGTAGAAAAGGATGGTTTCCCAAAACTTCCCGTATTCCACCATTGGTTTCGGTAAATGCCTTGAATACGAAACTGACCATTAACGAGACCCGTCATGGCTGGGTTTGTTGTCAGTGGCATATTATAATACTGGGAGAAATGAATGTCCTGTGCTGTTGCCAAGGAGACTCCTAAAACCCATAGGAAAGTGATATAAAATATGATCTGTCTCATGATTAACGTACCAGTATGACATTGCCGTTAAGTGGACCAATTTGACGTCCCGTGATATCTATTAATGTAGCGAGATATACATAGTTTCCTGGTTGCTGAAGTTCCCCTCGGAAGGTGCCATCCCATGCATCCCCTCCATCTCTTTGTGAGTCGTAGACCATAGTCCCCCAGCGATTAAACACTTGCAGTCGCTGAATATCCACCGTTCCGAAATAATCGATGACCGTAAAGTTTTGGTTTTCAGGAAGAGGACTCTGTGGATCAAATGCTGTCGGGAAGTCGTAGTCTATATCTTCAAAGACTTTCAATAGGATGTGCGCAGGATCACCATTATACGTCCATGAATTCGTAGCAATAGCCTCCAAACCATCAAGTGTAAAATCCGCTCCATCAAATGTTTTTTCCCACTGATCTTGAGTGGATGACGTGGTTATCCATTGTCCAATATCTACCCATTCTCCTTCAGTAGTTGTTTCATAGGCAATAGCTAATGACCCGGATACATCACTTCCATCACTGGATTCAATGAGGTGGAAGAATAGACTGTTGAGGTCTTCGATGTCCAATGCTTTTTGAGTTAATGGCTTTCCTTCAAGCCCAGGATTCACATAGGCTAGACGACCTTCTATAGAATTATCGTTATCTGTAGAAATCAATAAGGGTCGATAGTATATGGTTTGTAGATCTTGCTGGCCAAGAGGGTAGATGTAGGACAATCCGGCACTTGTATTTCGAACAAGACGTCCATCACCCGTTGAGCTTACAAATCCACTGTCCAGGATATAGAGTATAGCACCTTCTGCATCTGAATCAACGTAGGTCTTTTGTTCCTTAGTGGCTAACTCGTTTGTTGTAAGGTTTAATTCGTGCAGGATTCGCGTATCAATCCCATCAAGCTCCTTTACACCATTTCCAGTTAAATCTAAATCGTAATAACTCGTGACTTCACTTCCCGTAATTCGCTGATTTCCTCCAAAGAGGTTTGTCCTTGAATTACCGGCGATAAAACTGCTATTATTGTCCCAAGTGCCTAGTACTTGGTATTGGGGTTGCACTGTAAGCAAATTGGTAGATTCTACGCTATCATTAAGGATAAAATCACCATATATCGTTAATCTTCCGTTGTTATGGAGATGTCCACTGTTGTTCACAAAATCACCATCTTTCACAACAAATTGAATGCCCTCATTGATGTGGATATCTTGACCGCCGTTCCAAACGACAAAGGTTTGACCCAAGGCCATCTTTGCCATCAAAACGAAGCTGAAAAGTGCGTAATATGTTGAATATAGACGCATTGCTAATTCTCAAATATACCAAAATCTATTTGGGTTGTTCTAGTATAGCTTAGTTGTATCTTTGTGTTAGTAACTGTGATGATAGAGGATTCAGCAAACCGAGAAGAGCAGGGCCAAAGACCGTCGAATAAACATACACATGAGGAAGAAATGACCTTCTTTGATCATTTGCATGTTTTGCGTCGTCATCTGTTTCGGATGGTCATAGCACTTATAATTTGTTCCATTGCCGTTTTTGCTGGGGGTACTGTCGTTTTTGACTACGTCGTCCTTGCTCCAACAAAGTCTAATTTTTTAACCTTTCGTGGGCTGTGTTATGTTATTAACTATTTCCGAGGTGGTGGTGTAGAATGCTTTTCATTTGATTCACTAACCCTTATCGCTACAGGAGTGTCCGATCAATTTTTACTGCACTTTAAGGCATCTTTTTACATGGGATTTGCAATAGCTTTCCCTTATTTCATTTACGAAATATGGCGTTTTGTAAGTCCTGGGCTTTACCAAAAAGAACGTAGGACTGCTGCGCGGGCAATTGGGTGGAGTGGTCTTCTTTTCTATCTCGGGGTAGCCTTTGGTTATTTCTTTTTAGTTCCTTTTGCGATTTACTTTTTTGCCAATTACCAAATCAGTAATCAGATTGAAAACACGTTTACCATTGGAAATATTCTCGGTTTTATGACAACGATGACCTTGTTGACTGGGTTGCTATTTCAATTGCCTATTCTTGGATACATCTTAGGGAGGTTAGGTGTGGTTACCGCAGATTTTGCCCGCAGGAATCGCCGCTATGCGACCGTGATCATTTTTATCCTTGCCGCCGTAATTACTCCTGCCGATCCTGGTACTATGTTCTTAGTTGCTTTTCCCCTTATGCTCTTGTACGAGGTAACCATTTTAGTGATTGCAACTACAGGTAAGACGCGGAGTGCCGTATTATCTGAGGATGAATAAAATGTTAACTATTCGTTGAAATCAATAATTACTTCGCGCTATCTTTTTTCTATGAAAGTTTCAATTGCCTCGGATCATGCTGGTTTTGCGCTTAAGCAAGGATGTATTGATTTTTTAGAAGCCGCGGGTTACAATGTCAAGGATTTTGGGCCGCATAGCGATGAATCGGTAGACTACCCTGATTTCGCCCATCAAGTAGCCTCACACGTCGCCAAGGATTCATCAGTTGTGGGTGTGTTGATTTGCGGCAGTGCTAATGGAGTGGCTATGACGGCAAACAAGTATGAGGAGGTTAGAGCTTGTCTCTCCTGGAATCACGAAATTGCTGAATTAGGACGATTGCATAACAATGCAAATATTTTGTGTTTACCTGCTCGATTTATCTCTGACGAAGAGGCTTATCGTTCCCTCGAAGTGTTTTTAAATACTCCGTTTGAGGGCGGAAGACATGAGCGCCGCGTGTCAAAAATCAACTGTTGTATTTGATAAACGCCGCTGTTCTTAACATTTTTGCGCTGTTTTCGTTACTTTTAAAGGCTATCCACGTATACGAAGAAATGTGATATGTAAAGTCCCTTTGTTTGAGGCTTTAACATGTTCATGGAAACGTTAACATGCCTATGAAATTTCGAAGTAACTCTTTCTGGATTGTTTTATGGCTGTTCGGTTTAATGATATCGATAACCGTACAAGGGCAGAACTGTGTTATTGATAACTACGCCATTGATACGAATCGAATAGATTGCGATGGTAATATTCAGGTATCAGGTCAGGCTTTTTCAGAGGTTATTTTCGGATGTGATTTTGAGGCTAATGGATTTGGAGGATGCGTTGGATGGCAGGCTACTCCTAACGGGGCCCAGTTTGATAATCCTTGTGATCCTCCTCCGCCACTTCCTAGCGGTACGCCGAATGCTACCTATTTATGGATGGGACCTGGTGTTACTCAGCCTCGTTTTGTTTCTACTATACCTTACAACCTTCCTAATGGAGGGCAAGTTTGTTTTTACCTAGACTTTGCTGAGCAAATTGATAATGCACCTTGTGAAGGTCCGGATTTACCTGATGAAGGAGTTTATTTGCAGTGGTCAAATAATGGAGGGGTTACCTGGAATAATATTTTTTATTTCAACCCAGATATTAATGGTGCGGGTGGTAATGTTCCGTCGCCATATATTGATTGGGGGTATTACTGCTTTGATATTCCCCAAGCAGCATGGGGTCCAAACATTCAGATCCGATGGTTCCAACAAACAGGTTCCACAGCAAATTTCGACCACTGGGGTATAGATGAAGTGGTTATCAATACTACTAGTCCTGTATATAATCTTACTTCGAATCTCGGTAATCCTGTGCTGAATGGTAGTGATTTCTCTTTCAATATATCCCCAACCCAGGACACCTTTGTTACGGTGCTCTACACGGATGGATTAGATAGTTGTAGTGACACACTGGATGTATTTATAAACCCTCTCGATGCTGGCAGTCAAGTTTTTGCTTGTGACTCAAATGGAACAATCCTAAATGTCACGGGAGCATCTAATGTTGTTTGGGGACCACCTGGAAACTTTCTCACGCCCAATGACATACTTAGCCCAAGAGTCGATCCAATTGACGATCAATGGTATTATGTTTCTTCAGCTTGTGATACCGACAGTGTATTTATTGATGTTGTGCCAAAGTTCGAAGTCGATATTACTCCGCCGGATACAATCTGTCGAAATGGAAGTACCACAGTAGATGTTTCTACTTCACCTTCAAGTGTTGGTATTGTCTCTTATGCTTGGAGTCCATCAGCTGAGGCTATGCCTGCTAATGGGCAAACTTCTGTTTTAAGTCCTCAAGAAACTACAATGTTCTATGTGGACGTAACTTCTGATTCAGGCTGCGTGGTAAGGGATTCAACTCTTGTCTTTGTTATTGGAGGAGCTCCTTTGGTTAGTATCGATCCATCGGATACCGATGTTTGTCCTGGACAACAAGTCTCATTGGATGCACTGATTTGTACTGAAGACTCAGTTTTTGATGATTTCGAAGGGACCGCACCTAATCCCGCTTTGTGGGAAACAATAAGTAATGGTTTCCAACTGACCGCCTGTACGCCACCAAGTGGTAATGGTCTTTGGTTTAATGGAAATGGTATTCGTCAGGCAATAACGAATCCGCTGAATGTTACTGGTGGAGGCTTCATCGAGTTCTGGATTCGTATAGGGAATGAGGATCCTTCTATCCCTAATGGTCCCAACACAAGTTGTGATATGTTTGAGAATGGAGATACGGTCTTGTTCCAGTATTCAATAAATGGAGGTACCACATGGATTGATATTCAAGGCTTTGATACCTTAAACTATGGCAGTGGAGGTCTGTTTACTATTCCCATTCCTGCGGGTGCACAGACGCCGTCAACTCAGTTTCGATGGTTCCAACAACAAACGGGATCTGGAGATAACTGGGCTATTGATAACGTGAAGCTCACAACATACTGCTGTGGTTCATCGTGTTTTGTGGGTCAATATGCTATCAATTGGCAGGCTGATCCAACATTGTTTGTCGTACCTACATTCAATGCCCCAGATACTATTGCTCTGGCCAGCCCAACAGAAACAACGACTTATCAGATCAACGTAACCGATGGTTTTTGTGTTGGAAGTGCCGCGGTAACGGTCTTTATGGATACGAGCATTGCCATTACGGACATTACAACGGACACTACTTTTTGTGGTCCATTCCAAAATTATCCGCTGACAACAAACTATACCTTCGGAACTGGTGGGACGCCTCGCGTGACTTGGAATAATGTTACACTTGGAGGGTATAATGGGATTCTTCCAAGTAGTCCGTTTAGTCAGAATATTCTTGTTAACGGAAATCAAACGATGTCGTTTCAGGTCACCATCTCAGATGATCAAAATCCAGGCTGTGAAGACCGAGATACCGTTACCCTAACCGTAGGAACGATTGCTGAGCCGACAAACGTAGTGGTCGTCGATGAACAATGCGGCGGAGCTTGCGATGGCTCAATCACTATGGATGGTTTGAATGGAACGCCACCATATTCATATTCCATAGATTCAGGATTGACCTTCCAATCATCCAATACATTTACAGGTCTCTGTCCAGGTACCTACTACCTCATGGTGGGAGACCAAGTTGGACAAACGGGATGTAGTGCTGCCCAAGAATTTACAGTGAATGCAGCATCTTCATTTGACTTGACGAGTTTTTCGGTTGATGGCTTCGACTGTGCTGGCACAACATCAGGTTCAGTCACGGTAAATTACACTCCGGGACAAGGTCCGTACAATATTGTTGCAAATGGTAACAATGTTGGATCAATCGCTGCTTCGACCTACACGGTAACCAATTTATCAGCAGGAAGTTTATCAATTCAAATAACCAATGCCGCCGGATGTATTATCGATACCTTGATTCCTCTTTCTGATCCTAATGGTTTTGTTATAGACTCTGTTGTAGTGGATTCTGTTTCATGTAATGGGGGAAGTGATGGAGCTATAACCGTGTATTCTACAGGAGGAATTGGTACAATATCCTACGATATTGGTAATGGTGTATCTCAAAGTTCTAACACATTCAGTGGGTTAAGTGCAGGTTTATACACGGATATTGTATTGACCGATGCGAATGGATGTGAGGCGTTTGCTACAGGTCTTGTCGAACAGCCAAGTGCACTTGCCTTAAATGTTACTGCTATAATTCCTGTATCTGGCTTTGGTGCGAGCGATGGTTCAGTACAATTCAACGCCAATGGAGGAGTTGCTCCTTACGAATTCACCTTGGATGGCCTTTCATCAAGTGGCACACTTTCCTTCGATAACCTATCTGCTGGAAACTATTTACTCGAAGTTACAGATGCCAACGGCTGTGTTATGTCAGACAGTGTTTTTGTAACTGAACCTCTTCCACTATCCTTACCTACTGTTGACTTTGTGAGCATCGACTGTTTTGGAGAAAGTACGGGTTCAATAACCTTACAGGCAGAGGGAGGTATTCCGCCTTATAACTATAGTATAGATTGCGGCCTAACTTATCAGGGCTCCAATGTATTTGCGGGACTTACTGCCGGAACTTACTCAGTAACTGTTCAGGATAACATAGGTGATACGGTTGCATGTCAATCCGTTATTTTATCGGAAAATCCGCTCTTGTTTGTCTCAGGTGTTCTTGCTGATAGCGTGTTATGTGAAGGGGATAGCGATGGCCAAATTGAGTATACTGTTCAAGGTGGAGAGGCTCCATATACCTTTGCTATGGTGGGTATTCCAAGTCAAAGTGATGGCCTGTTTACGGGACTTCCAGCTGGGAATTACCTTGCTACGATTACCGATGCGGTGGGTTGTACGGTTGACACCTCTTCGGTTATAGGAGCACCGGATCTTTTAGAAATTGATGTAGTCCGTTCTACTGATCTCTCCTGTTTTGAGTCAGATAATGGTGAGATTGAGGTTTTGGCTCAAGGTGGTAGTGGCATATTGACCATTGAATTGGAAGAGTTAGGTTTGACTGGTAATGTGTTTAACGCACTACCCGCTGGTCTCTACACTGCCACGGTAACGGATGAGAATTTATGTGATGCCTCAATACAAGTTGATATTAGTCAGCCTGATGCCATCGACGCAGACTACACCACTGAGGATATAAGTTGCTTTGGTTACCAAGACGGCCGACTAGTGATTAATGGTGTTTCTGGAGGTAGTGGGAGCTATTCTTTAGCATTTAACTCAGATACCATCATTTCAAACTTATCCTCCGCCGTAATTGATACATTGGCTACGGGCTTAAATGTCTTCACAATTATTGATGCCAACGATTGTCCTCTAACCTTAATGTTCACTATCGAGGAGCCGGATGCGTTAAGCGCTACGCTTGATGTTCGTGATCCAAGATGTCAAGGACAGGCCAATGGAACGGTTGATTTTGCGGTCAGCGGTGGAACAGGGCCTTTCAATGCCTTTGTTGTTGATCCTTTAAGTGGCGATACAAGTATTTCACTTGGATTAACGGTTACGGGACTGATTGGAGATGCAACATACGATGTAGGAATACTAGATGCCAATGGCTGCGTATTGAGTGACGAAGCCACTTTGGTTGATCCTTCTTCGGTTGAGATTGTGAGCTATATGATTAACAATCCACGCTGTTATGATCAGGCATCGGCATCTGTTGTCATCGATTCAATTACACCAGGTTCCATTTCGGACTACACCTTTACCTTAGTGGGGACAGGGCTTGCTTCAAACAATGGCGTTATAGAAGGCGCTACATCGGGTGTTTACTCTTTAACTGCTTTTGAAAATGTTGGAGGTTGTACAGACACTGTAGATGTATATATAGGTGAACCAGCACCTCGTTTCTTAGAAACTTCACCGGATACGGTCGTAAGGTTAGGAGAAGCTTTAGAGATTTTTGTCGGCGATGACTTCCAATCCTACTCGTGGTCGCCAAATACAGGGCTAAGTTGTTCGGATTGTATCAACCCAACCGTTCTTGTTTATGAGGATGTAACCTATGAAATCAATGCGGTAGATAGCAACGGATGCGTCAACGAAAACCTTGCAACGATTACTGTCAAAGTCGATGACGAGTTGGCCTTGTTCGTCCCTGATGCTTTTACTCCTAATGGCGATGGAATGAATGATGTGCTCTTAGTCTATGGAGTCAATCTAGTCGATGCTCAGATTTCAATCTATAACCGATGGGGTGAGCTTGTGTTCGCTAGTAACGCTGCACATCTCGAAGGATGGGACGGCACATTTAAGGGTGTAAAGCAAGAGCCTGGAACCTTTTCCTACATTTTGGATGTTACCTTCCTCAATGGATACACCGATATGCGAAAGGGAAGTTTCTTACTCCTTCATTAGAAGTGGATTAGATTCGTTAAGAAGTAGAATTTTCTTTGTTTCTTCACTGAATGAAGGATGACAACACGCTCGCAAAATCAGTCTATTTTGATTATGATCTAGATGGAGTGCCTTCAGATAAGGTATTAGCTTTATACGAAGTAATGCTTACTTCTCGTCTTATCGAAGAGAAAATGCTCAGCTTACTTCGTCAAGGTAAGATTTCGAAGTGGTTCTCTGGAATTGGGCAAGAGGCGATTTCTGCTTCTGCATCAGTGGGTATGCACAGCGATGAGTTTATTCTTCCCATGCATAGAAATCTTGGAGTTTTTGTAGGACGAAACTTGCCGTTGGATCGTTTGTTTGCTCAATGGTTGGGAAAGCCGGAAGGCTATACTAAGGGAAGAGACCGTTCCTTCCACTTTGGTACGACGGAGCACAACATAGTAGGAATGATCTCTCATTTGGGGCCTCAGTTAGCTGTTGCCGATGGCATTGCCTTGAAACATGCCCTGGCAAAAGAGAATAAAGCTGTCTTAGTTTTTACTGGCGAAGGGGGCACAAGTGAAGGTGATTTTCATGAAGCACTCAATGTCGCCGCCGTTTGGCAATTACCGGTTGTCTTTGTTATTGAGAATAACGGCTATGGACTTTCTACACCTACGTCTAAGCAATACCGGTGTGAAAAGCTCTCTGATCGCGGATTAGGCTACGGGATTCCTTCGTTCTCTATCGAAGGAAACAATGTTATTGAAGTCTTTAAACACATCACCTATCACGGACAGCGCTGTCGAGATGGAAAGGGTCCCGTGTTACTAGAATGTAATACGTTTCGTATGCGTGGCCATGAGGAGGCATCAGGTGTTAAGTATGTTCCACAGCATCATTTTGATGAGTGGTCTGTCAAAGATCCTTTGGCGAATTATGAATTGTTTCTAGCCGAATGCGGCATCTTAACGGAAGCATCTATTCAAGAAAAACGCGCGAGTATTAAGGCAAGTATTCAAGAGAATTGGAATAAGGCCATTGGTTATGAAAATGTACAGGCATTGACGACACAAGAACTGCAAGATGTCTATGCAACGCATAATCCTGTATCCGTAGATCCATCGGATGAAACCAAGGAAATGCGATTTGTCGATGCGATTTCGGATGGCTTAAAAGAAGCCATGATGGACGATGATAACTTGGTTGTTATGGGCCAAGATGTAGGGGATTACGGCGGAGTATTTAAGATTACTGACGGCTTCGTTGAATTGTTTGGAGCGGACCGTGTTAGAGATACCCCTTTGTGCGAATCGGCTATTCTGAGTGCCTCCTTAGGATACAGCATTGCTGGCTGTAAGAGCGTAGTGGAAATGCAATTCGCTGATTTTGTCTCTTCGGGTTTTACAGCAATCGTAAACAATCTCGCAAAAAGTCACTATCGATGGGGGCAGGCAGCAAGTGTAGTTGTTCGCATGCCGACGGGTGCTGGGGTAGGGGCTGGCCCATACCATTCTCAATCCAATGAGGGTTGGTTTACCCATACTGCTGGGCTGAAAGTTGTTTTTCCTTCGTCACCTCGTGATGCAAAAGGCATGCTCTTAGCTGCTATTAACGACCCTAATCCTGTGATGTTTTTTGAGCACAAAGCATTGTACCGAAGTCTAAAAGATGAGGTTCCAGTAGGCTACTATACGACGTCAATTGATCATGGTGCTGTTGTTCAAGAGGGGAGTGATGTGACAATTATCACCTACGGAATGGGGGTGCATTGGGCCAAAGAGATTGCCGAAGCCATAGATTGCGATGCGCACATATTTGATTTGCGAAGCCTTGCTCCGTTGGATTATGATGGTATCCGTAAGGCGGTTGAGGCCACGGGTAAAGTATTAGTATTACAAGAAGATGTAGAAATAGGGGGTATAGGTAGTGATGTTTGCCGTTGGATTGGAGAGCATATGTTTGAAGAACTTGACGCTCCTGTGCGCTTTGTATCTAGCTTACAGAGTCCCGTTCCCTTTCATCCAGATCTTGAATCTAATTATCTTGCGAAGTCGCGACTTCAAGAAAGTTTGCAGGACTTAATGGACTATTAATTTTCAATCCATCGAATGACCGCTTCATCTAGAATGGAGGCCCTTGGGTCAACCATAGCGTGATAGGTACCATCGGCGTTGATAAGATACTTTTGAAAGTTCCATCCAACACTTGTAGTCTCTACGCCATTTTGATCTTCTGAGGTTAGCCATGTATAGATCGGGTGCTGTTTGTTTCCCTTAACGCTGATTTTAGCCATCATGGGAAAGGTCACCCCATATTTCGCAGAACAAAAGGTTTGAATGCTCTCATTACTTCCGGGTTCTTGAGAAAGGAAGTTGTTTGCCGGAAAGCCGACGATGACAAGGTCCTCGTCTTTGTATCTGTCGTATAGCTCTTGAAGGTCCTTATACTGAGGTGTAAGACCGCAATAGGACGCTACATTTACAACGATAATTTTTTTACCTGTCAATGCTGCGAAATCGAAGGAATTTCCTTCAATATCTTCCACGGTGAACTGATGGATTGTATTCATAGGGATGGATTCATCAACACTCACATATTCACTAGGTTTTTGACCAGAGCATGCATTGAGTATTGCAGAAAAAAATAGGGATGTGACGAGAACGAAGAGGTTACTTTTCATAGATGCGTAACAACGCAAAACCTGATATGTTCTGAAGGACTTATGCGTTTCGAAGGAGTGCTTTATTGAGTTCCTCTTCCATAGTGGCCATACTTTCATAAAGTTGTTCGTAGGAGTCAATCACAAAGTATTGTTTCTGGAAGTCGTGCTTGTAATAGGGCGTATCAAAAATATGGGCGAGATCAAAGTCATATCGTGGAACTTCTTGATCTTCTGTAGCAAAAACACTCTCGCTAGATGATGACATAATACCTGCACCATAAAGCTTCAGCCCTTCATGCTCTCGAATAAGCCCGAACTCCACCGTAAACCAATACAAACGACTCATCAGATTAACTGCCTTTGGGTTGTCGATGTAACGAAGCGTCACTTCGGCCATTTTTTGTACAAAATCTACGAAGGGTTGAATACTGAGTAGCGGAACATGAGCAAAAACATCATGAAACATATCAGGTTCTTCCAAATACTCTAGCTCTTCTTTGCTACGTAACCAGGTAGTTGCTGGGAATTTTTTCGCAGCTAGAAACTCAAAGAATGGTTTGTCGTCAATGAGGCCAGGTACGATAAAGACTTCCCAACCAGTGGCTGCTTTAAGGCGTTGGTTGACCTCTTTGATTAAGGGAATTTTTTCTCGTTCAAAACCACAAAGTTCCAAGCCTTGAAAGTACTTTTCGGTTGCTCTACATTGGAGAATCGGAAGTTGAGCGTCATACAAGGTTGTCCAGACCTCGAAGTGCTCTTCAGTGTATGCCTCGTAGTCTTGAGACATGGGTTCTAGTGGCAATTCGTAGGGCTTTCTGTTTTGGAGTTCCATACCTATAAGATACGAATTTTGCCTAAAACCACTCTTGTCCCTTACGGATTGTAAGGGAATGAAGAGTGATGTACATCGATTTTTAATGCACCATTTGAGAGCTTGTAACCGAAGGTATATTCAACCTTTGCCTCATTGCCATCTAGATCGGTAAAAAAATAGTTACCCATAGCAATAGCTCGGTTATCCTCCAAGATCATGCCTGTATTTTCAAAACGAACTTTTGTCCATGGTTGTATGGCAAATCCCTTGTCTTCATTGCAAGCGCGATCATCACCGGCGATGAAGTATGACTTTGCTTCGGCCTTACTTGCTCGGAATTGTTCTGCAGCGCATTTGGTGGGTTTGAAGAGAACAGGTCCATTCTCAAAGCAGTACAGCTCATCAAGGAAATTACTAGTGAATGTCTCGCATTCGGCTCGAGAGTCCTTTAATGAGCCAATTTTTACGACTCCATTTCCCCAGGTAGTCTGAGCGTTAAGTACTTGTTCTTTAGTTATCATAATTATTAAATTGAAAAGTGAGATAAAAAATATTAAAAAGTGATTGTAATGGCTTTTCGAATGGCTTCTTCTTTAAAGTCTTGGAAGACATCGACAATGTCGTTGTCAATGGCACCGTCCCCTGTATAGACAATCTCTAGTGATGATCCTTCTGGAAGATTATTTAGTGCCTTAATTAGGGAGGCCTTGCGTAGATAGGTTGAGTGCTTTGTTAAATGCAGCTGTAATTTCTTCGCATCTCCACCAACCTGATCAAATACGATAGGCGATTTAAACTGCTTCCACATGATAAAAAAGACGGCGATAACAAGCCCTATGCTTACTCCTTTTAGTAAGTCCAAGAATAGGATCCCTGCAATGGTGGCAATAAATGGAATGAACTGAACATATCCTTTCTTCCACATTGCAATAAACAGACTTGGTTTAGCCAACTTGTAACCCACTAAGAAGAGAATGGCAGCCAAAGAGGCAAAAGGAATCATGCTCAAGAATTGCGGAATGCTAAAGGCGCAAATCAATAAAAGGAAACCATGGATGATTGCCGAATACTTTGATTTTCCGCCGGATTGAATGTTGGCCGAACTACGTACAATAACTTGCGTAATCGGAAGTCCCCCAATCAATCCCGAGATGATGTTTCCAATACCTTGTGCCTTCAACTCTCTATTGGTAGGTGTTGCAAAGTGCTCTGGATCAAGTTTGTCCGTTGCCTCCACGCATAAAAGCGTTTCAAGGCTAGCCACAATCCATAATACAAAGGCAGTCGTGATGATGGGGTAGATTAAGCTTGTATCCTTAAATACAGACACATCAACGAGCTGAAACTGTCCAAAGAATTTATTGGTGTAGGAAGAAAAGTCTTGTCCACCGCTAAGAAGGGCTTCCATGGATTCTGACCCAGGCATATTTACATGGTGTCCTGCAAGAAGTTCTAACATAGCTTGCCCCTTGAAAGCAACACCTAGCGCAACACCAAGGATGACGACCAAAAGTGGGCCAGGCATAATTCGACTCCATGCCTGACTTTTTACCCACTTACTCTCATAGATTGCAAGGATTATCAGAGAGATGACAGTTATCGTAATAGGCCCATAGGCAACCCCTTCAAATAAACCGAGGTCAGGACCTCCAGCCACTTTGATTTGGCCTAAGGCATGGGGAATCTCTTTAATAAAAATCACCAAGCCGATACCCGATAACATGCCTTTGATCACAGAATTAGGAAAGAAATAGGCGATAACACCCATTCGTAGAAACCCTGAGGAAAGCTGAAGAACACCGGCTAAGACAACAGCCCATAAAAAAGCGCTATATCCGATTTCTCCGATAGCGGTTGCTACAATAACCGCTAATCCTGCGGCCGGTCCACTAACACCGAGCCGTGAACCACTTAAGGCAGCCACTACGATTCCACCGACAATACCGGCGATAAGCCCTGCAAAAACATTGGGTGCATCGGACACCACTGCAATTCCTAAACAAAGAGGTAATGCGACAAAAAAGACAACAAGACTCGCAGGGACGTCTTGTTTCCAAGAAAATGAGTTATTCATAATTTAAGATTGGTTTAACAAAACAAAAGACGATGTTTGTTAGACCCATTCCGGAGGCGGTATTATGATGTCGATGTATAGACTATGATAAAGGCGATTTGCCCCAACATGATTTGATGTATACAACGTGGGATGTGCAGAGGGTAAACCCATCTGCCATTCAAGAAATTTTTCAGATTCTTTTTCCTCGCCTTCTTTTTCCTCTTGTTCGTTTTCCTGGCCTTCTTTTTCCTGTCCTTGACTATCGATGTCTTCGTAGGAGTCTGGATCTGAGAGAGAGTAGGTGATGGCGGGACTTGTTTGGGCGAACAAAAGCCCAATCAAGCAAGTTAAAAGCAAAAGAGAATACCATCTCATACCATAAAAGTACGGCAAAGAATTGTATGAATTGTGTCATCTTACCAACGTTGATTATTCGCCGAGCTTATGGCTTGTTGTAGCGCATAAAAAACATTAGATTGCGAACGATGAGCGATTATTGTCATTTACACAACCATACGCAGTTCTCTTTGCTTGACGGGCACTCGAGTATTTCCTCGATGATAAGTAAAGCGAAGGCAGATGGTCAACAGGCGGTAGCCATTACAGACCATGGCAATATGTTTGGGGCCTTTAAGTTTGTCGCAGAGGCAAACAAACAGAAGGTCAAACCTATAGTTGGTTGTGAATTCTACTTAGTTGAAGATCGTTTTCAAAAGTCATTTGTTGGAGGGAAGAAAGATAAGCGCTATCATCAGTTACTTCTTGCAAAAGATATCAAAGGATATGAAAACCTCTCCAAGCTCTGCTCTTTGGGCTTTATCGAGGGACTCTATTCCAAGTGGCCAAGGGTAGATTTTGAGTTAATCAAGCAATATAAAGAGGGTCTTATTGCAACAAGTTGCTGTATAGGGGCAATCATACCCCAGACTATACTTCATAAGGGAGAAGAAGCTGCCGAAGCGATGCTGTTGGAATGGGTTGATGTCTTTGGAGAAGATTATTATGTCGAGCTCCAACGCCATGGTCTTGATGATATTGATAATACGGGTATGAGTCAGGAGGACGTCAATCAAGTTTTGATTCGTCTTGCCAATAAGCACAATATTCCGATCATAGCGACGAATGACAGCCACTATATTGAAGAAGACGATGCCTCAGCCCACGATATTTTGTTGTGCGTAAACACTGGTGAGAGTAAGTACACTCCGAAAGGTCACGGCAAAGGATTTCGATTTGGATTTCCTAATAATGAGTTCTATTTCAAGTCTCAAGCGGCCATGAAACAGTTGTTTTCCGATGTGCCAAACGCTATTGAAAATACAATGGCAATCGCTGACAAGGTAAAAGGCATTCATCTTGAACGAGACGTTCCGGTATTACCCAAGTTTTCGATTCCTGAAGGGTTTGAATCGGAAGAGAAATATTTGGAGTTTCTCACATTTGAAGGCGCCAAAAAGCGTTATGGAGAACCTTTAGAAAGTCATGTGCTTGAACGATTGGAGTTTGAGTTAAAAACAATAAACGACGCCGGCTACGCAGGATATTTTCTTATTGTACAGGATTTCACTACCGCAGCAAGAAGGCTTGATGTAAGTGTCGGGCCAGGTAGGGGGTCTGCCGCGGGTTCAGCCATAGCCTATTGCTTGGGAATAACTAATGTAGATCCCATTAAGTATGATTTACTCTTTGAGCGTTTCTTAAATCCTGAGCGTGTTTCCATGCCTGATATCGATATTGACTTTGATGATGAAGGCCGTCAGCGTGTTATTGATTACGTCGTTGATAAGTATACCAAGGACCAGGTAGCACAAATTATTACCTATGGCTCTATGGCGGCAAAGTCCTCTCTGCGAGATGTAGGACGTGTGATGGATATTCCTTTGCAAGATGTTAATCAGGTAGCCAAATCGTTTCCTGATCACCTAAGCGCCACCCTAAATAAAGTGTTGGCGAAACAGGGAATAGATGAGAAGCTTAAGGGTAAACTCAACGCCAACCAGTTACAGCAGGCCGAAGAATTTAGGAAGACGGCTGCGCGGGAAGATAAGATTGGCGAGATGGTTCGCGAGGCGAAAAACCTTGAAGGTTCTGTCCGAAATACAGGGGTTCATGCCTGTGGAATCATTATTACCCCTGAGGATATAAAAAACCTTATCCCTGTTACTACGTCAAAGGATTCCGACTTATTACTAACTCAATATGATAACAGTGTAGTCGAGGACGCTGGTTTGCTCAAGATGGACTTCTTGGGTTTGCGAACGCTGAGTATTATTAAAGATGCCGTGGCGCTAATCAAAGAAGGACATGGCGTTGATCTTGATCCGGATGCCTTTCCGTTAGATGATGAAAAGACGTTTAAGCTTTTTCAAAAAGGTTACACCAACGGTATTTTTCAGTTTGAGTCAGGTGGAATGCAAAAGCATCTCAAAGAGTTGAAGCCGGATTGCTTCGAGGATTTGATTGCGATGAACGCCCTCTACCGTCCAGGTCCTATGGAATATATTCCTTCGTATTGTGCTCGAAAACACGGTAAGGAGAAAGTAGAGTATGATCACCCTATAATGGAAGGTCGTCTAAAAGAGACCTATGGAATCACAGTGTATCAGGAGCAAGTTATGCTCTTGGCACAAGATTTAGCTGGCTTTAAGAAGGGACAGGCGGATAGATTGCGCAAGGGAATGGGTAAGAAAAAGAAGGATGTCATCGATGAATTATGGCCAACTTTTGAAGCGGGCTGTAAGAAAAATTCTATAGACGAAAAGACCATCAAAAAAATATGGCAAGATTGGGAAGCATTTGCATCCTATGCCTTCAATAAGTCCCACTCCACGTGCTATGCACTTATTGCCTATCAAACAGCCTATTTAAAAGCACATTATCCTGCGGAGTACATGGCTTCTGTTTTGACTCACAATATGGGTGACATCAAAAAAGTCAGCTTCTTTATGGAAGAGTGTAAGCGGATGAAGCTTTCCGTGCTTGGTCCCAATATCAATGAGGCGGGCGCAAAGTTTCGGGTAAATGCCAAAGGAGAGATACGATTTGCTTTATCTGCGATAAAAGGGGTTGGGCAGCTTGCGGTCGATGAGCTAGTCAAAGAGCGTCTAGAAAATGGCCCTTATGCTGACCTATTTGATATTACGGCAAGATTGCGATCAAACCAAGTCAACAATAAAACCCTTGAATCCTTAGCCATAGCGGGTGCATTTGACAGTTTCGAGGGCATTCGACGTGAGCAATACATCGAAAAAGACCCAATGGATGGCCTAATGCTTATCAATAAGGCGGTAAACTATGGGCAGCGGTTGTATCAAATTCAATCCAGTAGCCAAGCGAGCTTGTTTGGAGAAAGTGAGGTAGAGACCTTGGTAAAACCCGAGGCGCCAGCAACACGAGAGTGGTCAAGTATTGAACGCCTACAAAAGGAAAAAGAAGTCACAGGTGTTTATCTATCCGGTCATCCGTTAGACCCCTACCGTTTAGACTTGAAAAGCTTTGCGAATTCCACTACGGAAACCATGGAACGTCGAAAGTCTGGAGTAGTCCGACTAGGAGGAATCATTGCATCCTCGGATGTTCGGTTTTCTCAGAAAGGGCAGAAATATTGCCGCTTTGTGCTCGAAGACTTTGAGGGGTCCATGGAATTTATGCTGTTTCGCGAAAAATTTCTCGAGTTCGAACATTTTGTGCAGAACCCCGGCCACTTGCTAATGATTACCGGTGCGTATAAGTTTAATCGGTATCGCGATGAGTACCGTTTTGAAATCCATGCGATGGAACTTCTCGACGGCCTGCGCGAAAAGTATACATCCAGAATAGATCTCCATCTCAAACTAGATGATGTAACAACTGATCTCACCCATCGCATTAAGGCCCTTTGTGTGGAGAACAAAGGAGATGTTCCAGTCTACATTAAGGTATATGATACGGAGAACAACGTATTGAATTTAACTTCAAATCAATATCGTATAGCGCCCAATAGAAGGTTCATCGAAGGGTTGTCGGCAGAGCCCTCCCTAACATTTCAATTGGGTATGACCCATCGAGCATAGTTCGGTGGAAAATGAGGAATAACTTTCTCTGCGCATTTTGCGTTCATATTGTACTTTCACAATACAATTAAATCAACTCTATAAAACAACAAATATGGCTTTCAAATTTACCGATGCGAATTTTGAAGAACAAATGCAAAGTGATCAACCCGTTCTTGTAGACTTTTGGGCAGAATGGTGCGGTCCTTGTGTTGCACTTGGTCCAACGATTGAAGAGGTTGCTTCTGAATTTGACAGTAAAGCAGTAGTGGGTAAGCTCAATGTCGATGAGAATCCAGAAACAGCAGGCCGTTTTGGTATCCGCAGTATTCCTACAGTGCTGCTAATGCACAAAGGTGAGGTCGTTCAAAAATTTGTCGGTGTGCAACCTAAGGCTACTTTTGTTGATGCGATTAATGCTGTGCTAGCTTAATATGCCGGATCATCTATCCTGGCTCCAAAATCTACATATTGAGGCTGTTGTCTTCGACCTAGGGAATGTCATTATACCCGTAGACTTTGAGAAGACGGTGCAGGCCTTTGTTTCACTTGGTGGTAGAAAGGCAAATGAACTCTATAGCTATGCCGGACAAACTCATCTTTTTGAAGAACTCGAGCGTGGCGAAGTAAGCCGCAAAGAGTTTATCGATCAGGTTCGACCTGAGTTAAATTATGCGTCGGACATTGCAATTGTTGAGGCCTGGAACGCTATGCTCTATCATGTTGATCATTCGACATTCGATTACCTTGATAAACTGAGACCTCGATTCAAGACCTATGTATTGAGTAACATTAATACCTATCATGCTGAATGGGTTGACAAGGCTATGCGAACTGCCGCACCTGAACAGGATATCTCCCAATACTTTGATTATGTCTTTTATTCTCATGAAATTGGACATCGTAAACCGGAGAATGGTGCGTGGCAAATCATCATTGAGCAGGAGGGTATTGATCCTCAAAAAACACTTTTCATTGACGATAAGGAAGAAAATATCGAGGCGGCTGACGCATTAGGATTTAATGTATTGCATTGGAATCCCTCAAACGATATTCGTTCGGTCGTCGACATTTTATTACCTTCATAAAAAGCACTTTATGTTACATTCTACTCGCATTGCTGGTCTCGGCTTTTATGTTCCCGAACGCATTGTAAAAAATGATGAACTGACGCAGTACATGGAGACAAGTGATACTTGGATTCAAGAGCGTACTGGGATTAAGGAGCGTCGATATGCAAAACGTTATGAGGAAACGACGACGACCATGGGGGTAAAGGCATCAGAAGTAGCGATTGAGCGAGCGGGAATTACTGCTAAAGATGTTGATTTCATTGTCTTTGCCACCTTAAGCCCTGATTATTATTTTCCCGGTTGTGGTGTTTTACTTCAGCGAGCGATGGGTATGAAGGAAGTAGGCGCGCTCGATGTCCGTAATCAATGTTCGGGATTTATCTATGCCTTAAGTGTAGCAGATCAGTTTGTAAAAACCGGCATGTATAAGAATGTGCTTGTAGTTGGCGCTGAATTTCATTCTTGTGGTTTAGATTTTTCTACAAGAGGTCGAAATGTTTCCGTGATTTTTGGAGATGGTGCCGGAGCAGCCATTCTTCAGCCGTCCGATAATCCTGAAGAAGGTATTTTGTCTACACACCTACACAGTGATGGCTCAGCCGCTGAGGAGTTAGCTTATCTCAACCCGGGGTGTCATGGCGGGCATTGGATTGATGATGAGACACGTTTAAGCGAGTATCCAAGTGCA
>JAYYPZ010000003.1:0-38595 GCA_036128775.1 Bacteroidota bacterium | reverse complement strand
CATTGTCAGTGCAGAACAAGGCATGGTTTGTGATGAGCAGCGGGCAAGTCATTGGATTTTATCTGAGCCTCACATGGCCGATGATCCTCTTTTTGCCAATCTTTTGCGCACATAACCATACATTGGGCGCATGTCAATTAGACGATATATTCAGACCTTTGCTGTAGGCTTAGCTATGGGAATAGCGAATGTCATTCCAGGAGTATCTGGTGGAACCATCGCGCTTGTTGGTGGGGTATATGCCGATATATTCTCTTCACTGAAACAGATAGACAAGCATTTTATTCGGTTATTGCTTCGCCTTCAATGGTTTGATGCTTTCAAGCACATCAACGGCGGATTTCTATCGATGTTATTTTTTGGCGTGGCGATTGGAATTATTGCCCTAGCCAATATTTTATCTGGTTTGTTATGTGCCTACCCAATGCAAGTGAATGCCCTCTTCTTTGGACTTATCCTAGCTTCAGTTTATACGGTGGTAAAACGGGTGGATGAACGGTCTGTGCTCACCTTTGTGCTATTTGTAGTAGGTGTAGCTGTTGCCATAGGTATCGGATTTCTTCCTCCAATGAAAGGAGGTGATGGCTTTGTGTACATGGCCTTATGTGGCTTAGTAGCTGCCTGTAGCATGGTCCTTCCCGGGCTAAGCGGGTCATACATATTACTTCTGATGGGAAGCTATGCTACAGTGGTCAATGCGGTTTCAGACATGGAGTTTTCCATTTTAGCACCCCTTGCTCTCGGCGCAGGATTAGGGCTTTTAGCCTTGACTCGACTTATTGCCATGCTTTTTGAACGAGCTAAAAGTGAAACATTGGCATTGATGGCGGGATTCGTCTTTGGATCACTCTACGTCATCTGGCCTTGGAAGGAAGCAGTGTATCAGAAAAATGCCCTAGGTGAACCATTGGATAAATACGGTCAAGTGGTTGCCAATGCTTGTGAAGATGGTTTGATTGTTGACTACGTGCGATGGATTCCCTCTTCGAATAGCGTAGGTGAGATAAACTTTTGGATCATGCTCGGGTTGATGGCCCTCGGTGTTGGTGCGGTTCTAGGCATAGAGTATCTCGGAAAAGAAAACCACGGTTAACGATGAAACTCGGCCTCTTGGGAAAAGACATAGGGCATTCGATGAGTCCATCCCTATTCAGCAAAAGACTAGAGCCTTTGAAGGGGAGTTATTCCTTATGCTCATGCAATAGCCTAGAGGATGTTTCTGGCTATCTTAAAAAGGATTATGATGGCTTCAATGTAACAATGCCGTACAAGTCAAGCATTATGGACCTGCTTGATGTCCTTGATCCGGAGGCAGAGACCATTGGGGCTGTAAACACCTTACTACGTTGCCAAGAGGGCTGGAAGGGCTACAATACAGACATCAAGGGTATAGAAGATACCTTATCACCTCACATTACGACTTGGCATACCAAAGCATTGATCTTGGGTACAGGGGGTGCGGCAAGGGCAGCAGCTCACGTTCTTCGAAGTTGGGAGATTTGGCCAACTTTCGTGTCGCGGAGTTTATCGAACGAGGATACGCTGCGATATAGTGATTTAGACCATCATGTTATTCAGGAGTATTTATTGATCATCAATGCGAGTCCTGTGGGACAGTGGCCCGATGTAGAGCAGCGTCCTTTGATTCCTTATGAGTCTATAGGGCAGGAACATTTAGTATTTGATATGGTCTATAACCCTGTGTTGACGTCCTTTTTGAAAGCAGTGGAGCAGCAAGGTGGCAAAACACTTGATGGAATGACTATGCTCGAGCGTCAAGCCGAGGCTTCTTGGAAGCTTTGGCAACAAGGAAAATGACGTTTAGCATCCTTTAGAATTCTTTCTTAAGCCAAGGCGTAAAATGTATCTTTAGTGCAACAGCGAACCAAAAAATATGAGAATTTTACTCCTATTCTTCGCACTTCTGTGCACTTCAATTGCACCGGCTCAGCATTTTTCTGAGTGGACATCAGTACATCCGGAAAATCAGGATGACTTCTTAGATATTCCCAGCACCCATGTTTGGCAACAAGTCGTACGTCGGGGTATGACTATGACCGATGGAAGTAGCGTTGGGCCCAACTTGGATTTTACAAGTTTTATATCAGCCAATGGAAGCTCTACGACTGGATACCTTGGAGTAAACTCTGAAGGAGGCCCGCAAATTTTTGGAATAGGTGACCCAGGTCAAGTTGTTTTCTTTGATCTTTCCTTTAATCCAACGAGTAATCTGTGGGAGACCACAAGCTCTCAGCAGGTAGATTTTAGCTACTATGGGTGTAGTGGGGTGGGATCTTCGGGTACACTTCGTAACTGTTCAGGGGGTGTTTCTCCTTGGGGCACCTATATTACCAGTGAAGAATATACTGAGGCAACGTGCACCAAAGATGGCTACCAGACCTTTGGTTGGAATGTTGAGATTGATCCTGTAACCAAGACCATTATAGATTACAATAATGACGGTACTCCAGACAAAATTTGGTCCATGGGTCGATGTAAGCATGAGAATATATGTTTTACTCAAGATAGTTTAGTCGCATACACCGGGGCGGACGAAGGGGATGGCTATCTCTTTAAGTTAGTCATGGCTTCAAAAGGTAATTTAGGAGGCGGCAACCTATATGTTTTAAGAGATTTAGGAAGCGGTAACTATGATTGGTTACAAGTACCCAACTCAACGCCAGCAGAATGCAACAACACGATGGGTTTTGCAGGAAACAATGGAGCAGCTGATTTCAATCGAGTGGAGGATGTTGAGATTCATCCCATTACAGGTCAGGTTTATTTTACATCTACCACTAATGGGAAGGTTTATCGATTTGATGACTTAGGCTTGAGCATTGCAAATTTTGAAACCTATGTCGGGAATTCATCCTATACCATTAATTATGGCTCAGGTCAAACCTCGTTGTCCTTTGGACAGCCTGACAACCTTTGCTTTGACAACCTCGGCAACCTATATATTACACAAGATGGTGGGGAAGGCAATGTATGGGTGGCGCGAGCAGGCCATAATGATTTGACCAATCCTTCCATAGATATTTTCGCCAACACACCCAATAGTTGCGAGCCAACGGGAATCTCTTTCACACCCGATTATCGGTTTATGTTTATGTCTATTCAGCATCCAAGTTTTGCAAACTCTGGATCGGTCGTAGATGCTGCAGGAGTCAATGTTGCTTTTAATGAAGATGTGGTTGTAGTTATTGCAAGAAGAGAAGTCTTAGGTCCAACGGCTTGTGATTCTATGGCGCTGGCTTATTCGACTAGTGTAGCAACGTGTGGTAGTGCGGATGGTTCGATATCTATCACGGGGGTGTCTGGAGGAAGCGCTCCTTACTCCTATACTTGGAGCAATGACAGTACTGGCCAAGTTTTAAATAACGTGGCCTCTGGATTTTACATGGTTGTGGTTACGGATGCGAATGGTTGCCTTGACTCGACATCCATCTTTTTGGATTGTCAGGGAGGAAGTAGTTGTACGCCTTTTTCTTATGTAATAGATTCTACCATTGGCTATTGTGGTACGGCCTCTAATTCGTTGAGTGTGACGAGTGTCAGCGGAGGAAGCGCTCCATATACTTATACATTGAATAACGGAGCTCCCTCAACGTCAGGCTATTTTGGTCAATTGGATGCAGGGATGTACGAACTTATCATTTTTGATAACTCGGGGTGCCGTGACACGGTAAATGTCGAGCTTTCCTGTGAGGAAATCATCTGTAACGCTATGTCTATTTCCTATGCCTTGGATACACCTCAATGTGGTGAAACGAATGGATTTATAGCTATCAATGGATCCACGGGAGGAGTAGGGCCCTATCAATCTGATTGGCTCATAGATAGCAATTCAATCTCCGACGCTAATGGCATTATCGTAGGAGAGGGCTTGCTTGAGATCTTTGTAACCGATGCCTTAGGCTGTCGAGATAGTATGATGGTTCTTATACCATGCAATGACGACGGAAGTGCTGACGTGCTAGATACCATAATCATAGATGCTGGATCAATTCTTACTACACCAGATGATATTGTTGCTATAAATAATGGACAAACCACCATTTCACTTGGTATAGGTGAGGTAATCATCATAGAAAATCAATCGAATTTCATGAGTTATATCAATTCGACAGGTGGTGTATTGGTCATAGGGCTCAATGATGGCTTAATTGTTAATCAGAACAATGAGATTGTAGGGTTTATCGATTTTGATGCTACGTCAATAGGTGAAGTAAGTCAAGCGGAAAATTTGGTTTCAGTTTACCCCGTGCCTACCAATGATGTGCTTCACATCTATTTTAACCGAAGTGTGGGATCAGTATCTGGTGAAGAAATTGAGGCATTTGAGGTGTATGACGTCAGTGGGAAACAGCATAAGGTGAAACTGAAAGTATTAGGTCAAACTCAAGCAACCATAAGTGTAGGGGACTTACATGATGGTACTTACTTGCTTTATGTAAAAGCCGTTGATGAAGTAATTGTTAAGCGTTTTATTGTTGCCCGTTAACCTCATTCGAGCTATGTTGATGAAAAAATCCTTAAACTTCATGGTATGGCTAACGGTCTTAGTGACATGTCAGATCGGATGCAGTCAGCCCAAAGCCTCATTTGATGAGGATGCTACCATTCCTGATGTTACGATGGAGGAAATCAGTGGAGAAGAAATAACTCTTCGTGATGTGCTCACTCGTTACAAGGGCCAAACCGTTTTAATTGACTTCTGGGCGAGTTGGTGTGGAGACTGCATAGAGAGTTTTCCATATCTAAAGGACTACAAGACAAACAACCCACAAAACGTGGTTTTCCTTTACGTCAATGTAGATCAAGAACGTAGCCGATGGCTTGATGCCATCGAAACGTACAATCTAGAGGGGGATCACCTTTATCTTCCAGAAGGTATGAAAGGCGAGCTTGGGCAATATATTGGCCTAACGTGGATACCGCGGTTTATGGTGATTAACGCCAAAGGTGAAATCGAATTATGGAAGGCTACCCAAGCAGATGATAAAGCCTTATCATCATACTTCGAATAACTTCCGTAAAATCAGTCATTCGGGTCTTCTAGGGATAGCGTATTCGGCGAGTCTAGACTGCTATCATTTGCTTTTTCGATGATCTTTGGATCAATCGTCTTGGTTGTGTCAGCGCCTAGTTTTTTTAACTCTTCTGCGGTCCGTACGAGGTTTCCCTTACCGGTTGTTAAACGCCCCATGACATTCTCGTAATCCTGTTTGGATTTGTCGAGATTCTTTCCAATAGTCACTAAATCTTCCAAGCTTAATGCAAGTTTCTCATAGATACGCCCCGCAAGTCGAGCAATCTCCTTTGCATTGGCGTTTTGATCTTCAATGCGCCACAGGTTATTTGCAGTCCGAAGAGCGGAAAGCAAGGTGAGTGGCGTCATTAAAATGACATTTTTGGACAAAGCAAGATCTAATAGCCCATCATCTTCTCGAATGGCCACGCTGTATGCTCCTTCAATTGGGATGAACATAAACACAAAGTCAAGGGTGTCTAAGCTTTCATGTTTTTGATAGCCTTTGTCCCCGAGCGACTTAATGTGATTTTTTAGGGACTGAATATGGCTTTTGAGGTGGACTTCCTTCTCTGAATCATCATCCACGGTATAAAATCGCTCATATGCTGTGAGCGAGACTTTTGAGTCAATAATGATCCGTTTTCCATCAGGTAGTTTGACCACCACATCAGGCCGCATACGACTCCGGTCCTCATTGGTGTAAGAATCTTGGGTTACATATTCCCGACCTTTTTCCAAACCGCTCATCTCAAGGATTCGCTCAAGGACCATTTCACCCCATGCACCTTGCTTTTGTTTGTCTCCTTTTAACGCTTCGGTAAGATTTTTAGCATCTTCTAGCATCCGATTGTTTAGCTCGGTGATATGCTTTAGTTTTTGGTCAAGCGCTGCATTGGATGTAAGAAAGTTTTCATTGTACTTTTCCACCTGAGATTTAAAGGTGTCCATATCCTTTTTAAAGGGCAGAAGCAAGGTATCCATTTCACTCTTTTGCCGGGCAACAAAGGTCTTACTGCTGTGCTCGAAAACTCGATTGGCTAAGTTTTCAAACTTCTCTTGTAAGGCTTGCTCTTGCTTTTGCCGCTCTTCTAGACTTACAGTGTTTTTTTCTTTTAATGCGGCAACTTGTCCTTGTAATTCATACAATTTTTCTTCAATTTGTCGCTTATCGTGCTCTAGAACAGCAGTTTTTTCTTCAGACTGTTTTAGCGAAGTTTTCTGTAGGTTGTTCTCCGTCTGTAATGCTGAAACTTCTTTACCTAACTGATTCGTTGAGGACGCCTTGCCCCAATAAAAGCCGACAAGGATTGCGGGAAGCAGCAAAAAATATGGAATTAGGGATAGAAACTCAGTCATAAATATGAAGGTAAGAGTCTTTGCCACATTCTATTTGTGGTTTGCTCACAGGCTAAGATTTTGGTGGAAAATCTTTAAGGCGCATGGTCTGGGCTTCAATAAAGTTGATTAACTCGACTTTATCCTTGATCCCTTCCATCGTGCTGTAAGGAATTGGATCACCAATGGTTACGTCCAGCGTCTTATTACGTTTGTTCTTCAGTTCTCTAAGGAGCATAGACATGCGTAAGTTGACGTGAATCCAGCTTCCAAAATGGAACCAAAACGAATTCTCTCCATGGAAGTACATGGGAACTACAGTGCATTTGGCTTCATGAATACGGTCACAGATAAAGTACCGCCACTTGTATTCCGATAGCGATTCTCGCTTAAAGGGATTACTTCGGGTGGCAACCCCACCTCCAGGAAAAATGATAAGACACTCCCCGTCATTAAGACGTTTGGTAGTTTGATCCTTAGTATTTTGATTAATCTTTTTGCCCTCTTCGGTTTGAGAAAACTCTACCGGCAGCATATGGCCTTTAAGCAGGGGCACTCGGCTGATAATTTCATTGACTAGGATAAAGAAATCATCCCGTTTTCTTGTAACAAGGTGACCAAGCATACCTCCATCTGCTAGGCCAAATGGATGGTTGGCAACAACGATGGTAGGACCACTGGGCGGGATTTTGTCAAGTTGGTCTTCGTCGTAGTTTACTTTGATATCTAAAATATCGAGCCCATGCCCCCAGACATTTTGAGGGGTCGCTTCTATATCATTTAGCTTGCAGTACATACGGTACAAAAAAGGCCTTCCGACAACCCATTCCATAAAACGGATAAACCATTTTTTGAACCAAGGATCTTTTGGGCTTGCATAGCTAAATTCTCTACCCTTGTAGCCCATTCCCTCCGACTTTTTAGTCGCTCGGAGATCGTGAGCTGGGAATCCATTGTCGCCCATTAACCGGGCATTCGAAGTAGGGGTGGCTTTATCCTCCAAGGTAGGATTTCAAAAGTTTGCTTCGTGACGCCGTGCGCAATTTGTTGATTGCCTTATCTTTTATCTGGCGCACTCGTTCTCTTGTCAAATCAAATTCTGCACCGATGTCTTCTAAGGACATTGGATGTTCAACTCCTATACCAAAATACAGTTTAACCACGTCACTTTGACGCTCGGATAGGGTAGATAATGAACGTTCGATTTCTCTACGAAGAGAATCCAAGTATTCCAACTTAGCATCTGTTCGCTCTGTATTATGATCTTCTAAAACATCAAGAAGCGAGTTGTCTTCTCCGTCTACAAAGGGTGCATCTACGGAAACGTGACGCGCAGCTACTCCCATTGTGGTTTCGATTTCTTGAGCATGCAATTCAAGAACTTCTGCTAGTTCTTCTGGTGTTGGCTCGCGTTCGAATTCTTGCTCTAGTTGAGAGAATGCTTTGTTGATTTTATTAAGTGATCCTACCTTATTTAAAGGAAGGCGCACAATTCTTGATTGTTCTGCTAGCGCTTGCAAGATGGATTGACGAATCCACCAAACTGCGTAAGAGATAAACTTGAAACCTCGCGTTTCGTCAAAACGCTGGGCGGCTTTGATTAAACCTAAGTTTCCTTCATTGATTAAATCACTCAATGACAGACCTTGGTTTTGGTATTGCTTTGCCACAGAAACTACGAATCGTAAGTTCGCTTTGGTGAGCCGCTCAAGGGCTATTTGGTCTCCTTGTCGTATGCGCTGTGCGAGATCTACTTCGTCTTCCGGAGTCAGAAGGTCAACCTTTCCGATTTCTTGAAGATATTTTTCGAGTGATTGGCTTTCGCGATTCGTAATCGACTTCGTGATTTTCAGCTGACGCATTCCCATAGAACAGATTCAATTTGTAACCTTAAATACGAAAAAAACAAGAAGATGTTTTCTTTTTCCTGCAATAATGCGCAAATATAGCAAGTATTGACGTCAATCCACGTCATTTTGGGGATATCTTCTACGTAGGATTTTGTTAAATCAAATTAATCTTGTATCTCACGGTTGTAACATACACTCTATGGCACGCACAAAATTTTCATTGGAATACCAAATTCGGAGTTCACCATCCATTTTGTATTCTTTCCTCACTACGCCATCAGGCTTAACGCAATGGTTTTGTGAGTCTTGTGATATTAACGAGGATATATACACTTTTGGTTGGGATGGCTCTACTGAAGATGCGCAGCTTGTTGAGGGCATTGACCCTGAAAAGATAGTCTACGTGTGGGTTGATGGAGAAGAGGATGAGTACTTTTCTTTTGAAATCACCAAGTCCGAAATTAGTAATGACACGGTTTTATACCTCACTGACTTCACTGAAGATGACGAAGTTGAAGATCAAAAGCAACTTTGGCTCAGTCAGTTTGAGCAACTGACCAAACGCATAGGTGCCTAACAGCATTGGATTGTGTTATGGCTTAATCCACTAGATTCTAGTCTCGTCAAGCGGTACGCTGGACCATTTATCCTATCTCTTTTTGTAGCGGACTTTGTCTTGGTAATGCAAGGCCTTTGGAAGTATGCCAATGAGCTTATTGGCAAAGGATTGCCGTTGTCGGTTTTAGGGGAGTTTATGATGCATTTTGCACTTCAGACACTCCCATTAGCCCTTCCTCTAGCCGTCTTGTTATCAGCTCTTTTAGTCATAGGACGTATGGCTGAGGATAATGAGATAACGGCATCCAAAGCATCGGGTATATCCTATTTGAGGCTTATACGTCCTTTGATCTTTCTCTCGATTATAGTGGGATTTTCCTCTTTTTTTCTTGCCGACACGTTGATTCCAAAGTCCTTTCAAAAGGTTTACCAGCTGAGGTATGACATTGGTCAAAAGCGACCTGCGCTATCGTTTAATGAGCGGACGTTTAATCAGGCCATTGAGGGTATAACTATATACATTGGAGGTAAAGATCCCGATGGATCTACATTACGTCAGGTAATCGTCTACGATCACACCAAGGATCGGAAAATTCAATATATGATCGTGGCGGACGAAGCCAAAGTCACCACTTCGTCTGATCAGGCGATTTTACAGTTGGAATTCTTTCGGGGAAGTATCTATTCAGAGTATTCCGATTTATATGCTCTAAATACACCCACAGAATATAGTGTAACTGAGTTTGATACGATGATCCGCTCCTTTGATTTAGGTGGATTTACCATGCAGGAGACCGATGAGGAATCATTCAAAACAGAACGTCATAAAGGGGTGCATACCTTAGTGGAATCTCGAAAACTAGTCGAGGAGCAGGTAAGGTCCATAGATAGCCTAGAGCGAAACTTATCGGATGGTAACGTCATTTACATAGTATCCAAAAGCCAAAACCATTCACAAGAAGTTACAAAGGAGGACTTCTACAAGAAATTAAATGATTTGTCTCCTGAACAATGGCTTGGTGTAAAAAGTGTTGTGCAAACTAGGCTTGGACAAATTAACTCCAATTACATGCGCAACCTGCCTATGTTGGATTACCGCAAACGGCTCTATGCCAATCATTGGAATGATATTCATAGAAAGTATACGATGGCCTCCGCTTGTTTCCTTTTTTTCCTCTTTGGCGGATCACTAGGAGCCATCCTTAAGCGTGGCGGAATTGGGTACGCCCTCATTGTTTCCATCGTGATTTTTGTCATCTATTTAGTCATTTCCTCGATTACAGAAAACATGTCAGAAGAAGGTGTATTGAGCCCACATCTTGCGATGTGGTTGCCCTCAATAATCCTATATCCTATCGGCTTCTATCTCGCCATTCGTGCCTTAAATGATCGTGGAATTTTTACCTCATGAAGATGATTCATTGGCGCGGATTTTGGATTGTTCTTGCCGGTCTGTTAGCCGGCCATGGATTACTCTACATTGATGCCACAGCGATCCTGCGTTGTATTAATGGTATGCATACTCCTTGGTTAGACCTAGTTATGGTGTGGTCTACTCGTCTCGTTCAAGCCCCATTGATCATTTTTCTTTTTGTCTTGATCGGAGTGTTTGTCAATAAAAGAGCTTTTGTATTATCCTTGGTAAGTTTTGCGTTTGCGGGCCTTTCTGCTCAAGCCTTGAAACGTTTTGTTTTTTCTGACCGGCTTAGGCCCCATGCTGTGCTTGATTATGAAACATGGCACAGAGTGGAGGGATTCGCTCTTGCAGAAAACTTTTCCTTTCCCTCGGGACATAGTGCCGTAGCCTTTGCTATTGCGCTCTCTGTAGTTGTATCCGCTTCGTCAAAGCCCGTCAAGGGAATCGCGCTGTGTATTGCCTTTGTGATTGGTTTTTCTCGAATGTACTTGCTAATGCATTTTTATCATGATGTTTTTGCGGGAATGTTATTGGGGCTGCTATCTGCTGGCATAGTATATCGCTTGCTTGATAGGCATTTACAGCATGCTTTATGGGGCACTTCACTGCATCATGGCATTCTCTCTAAATCGCAGAAGAGGCAATAGAATGATTTGGTTAATCCAATCCTTGTAAATTCATTGTATGCTTCACTACTTCGATATTCGAAAGTGGCCTTACGGTTTATGGATTATTCCCATTGGTTTGTTGCTATATCTGCCAATGCTAGGGGGAAGTCATCTTTTTGATTGGGATGAAATCAATTTTGCTGAGATTGCTCGTGAAATGATTGTAACGCGTGATTGGCTGAAGTTGCAAATGGCATTTGAGCCTTTTTATGAAAAGCCACCCTTCTTTTTTTGGATGCAAGCGTTATCCATGAAATACTTCGGGATATCATCTTTCGGGGCGCGTCTACCCAATGCGCTAATAGGGGTAGTTACTTTATGGACTTTATACACCATAGGAAAACGGCTTCAAGGGAGCGGTTTTGGCATACTCTGGGCCATGGTCTATGCAGTGAGCATACTTCCTTTTTTATACTTCAAGTCCGCCTTGATCGACCCAACCTTTAACTTATTTATTTTCTTAGCCATTTACTTTTTAGCTCAGATGACAGAGAGCTGGGAGTTTGTGCCAAGCAGTCGACGAAAGAAAAGACGCTTTCGAGCCATGAGGCTGAGTGGTCTGTTTATGGGCTTAGCAATACTGACCAAGGGTCCAGTTGCACTATTCTTATTCAGTCTTGTGTTTGTCGCTTATTTTATCATCTCTAGGTTCCGCCGAATCGTTCGGCTTAATGAAGCGATTGTGATGCTTGTTTCTATGGGCCTTGTTTTGGGTATGTGGATACTCTTCTATGTTCAACAAGAAGGCTGGGCTTTTTTTGGCGCCTTTCTTCAACGCCATTTTGAGCTAGGTGGCCAGGCCGATGCAGGACACGGTGGGTTTATGGGGTACCATGTATTAGTGCTGTTTGTAGGAACTTTCCCATGTGCTCCTCTCATATTTTCAGCATGGAAAAAACGAGAAGAGTATTCTGCATTAACGCAAAATTTTATGTTGTGGATGCTTATAACACTGTTTACCATCCTTGTGGTTTTTGAAGTGGTTCAGACCAAGATTATGCATTATTCGTCTTTGGCTTACTTCCCAATTACGTATTTGGCGGGTCTTCGTTTATGGATGCTTGCTAAGCACAAGGAAGCTTTGCGCTGGTGGGAAACATCTCTGCTTATTTTCCTATCGGCGCTTTTTGTCTTGGCCATGGTCCTCATCTATTTTGTAGGGAATAGCCCTTCATTATTATGGTCAAACATCACCATTAATGACGTTTTTGCTTTGGATAACCTAAAGGCGTCTGTGGTTTGGCCCCCTTCCATCCTATGGTTGGCAGGTTTATTTTTTATAGGGATGCTGGTATCTCTTTTTATGGCGAACCGCGGTCACGGAAAAAGAGCGGTTATGGGAATTATTTTATCCGTGTCTATTTTGGTTCAATCCATTGTGTATTTAGTTGTGCCGAGGATAGAGGGTTATACTCAACGCGCAGCTATTGAGATCTATAAGGAGTTGGCTGAAGAAGATGTGGTGGTGGTGACCTATGGGTTTAAGACCTATGCAGACCATTTTTACCTTAAGAGAAAATCAGAAGACATAGCCCATTTTGAAGAGGTAAATACTGTGTCGGTTAATGGTCGACCGGTCTATGTTGTTACGCGTAGTAACGTCGTAAAAAACAAAGGAGTGCCTCAAGAATGGATTTTTCTATCCAATCGAAATGGCTTTGTACTGTATGAAATTCCAGCGGAGTTTTTGCCCACTCCCTAGGCCTTAAATCAATCGGTAACTATTGCTTATTCGTGTGGTAGTTGAGGAGATTGACTACAGGCTTGCGATTAAAGGTCTTGGGCTTGAGGTTATACTCTTCACACAAGGTTTTAATCTGCTCTTGAAAGAAATAGGCTACACTACCGAGGAAGTGTATTGGCATAGATTCAGCATTATCGAATTTGACAATCTGATTTTCAATAAACTTTCTAAACCCTTTTTCGCTGATTTGTTGAATGTATGGATGCTCGCGGTTGTCGCATACAAACTGCATAAAGCTCGCTACGTAAACGTGGGCTTGGGGGTCTCTGTACAATCGATCGGTAAACTCTTCGACATTTAGGTTGTATCGCTCCGAAAAGGCTTGGTGTAAGTCTTCAGGTAGACGATTGTAGAAAAAATCTCTAATAATTTTCTTGCCAAAATAGGATCCACTTCCTTCACTACCCAGAATAAATCCTAGTGGCGGTCTTGCTAACACTACTTCCTTTCCGTCGTAGGTGCAGGCATGAGAGGATGTGCCGAGAATACAAGCAATAACCGGCTCATCTTTGTACGAGGCATAGGCACTTGCTGTAATATCATCGGCAACTTCTACTGTTTCGGCATTTTTAAAAATGAAACGCATAGCCGTCTCGATAATGCGAGCACGTTGAGGAATTTCATTACCTGGGCCGTAGAAGTACACTTCTTCTATTTGAGAGGCTATGGTCTTGAACTCGCTCATATGACCTAGTATCTTTTCAATCAAAGTCGATGAGTGAAACAGGGGATGAAAGCCCATTGTCTTAAACTCTTTTACCACTCTGCCGTCTCGGGCAACTACTGCCCAATCACACTTCATGGATCCGCTGTCAGCTACTATTATCATGATTTTTGGTTAAAGGATTCGCGAATTAATGAAGGTCGGTGTTAAGCCGTCATGCGTTCCGTCATATCTGCCATGCGTGTGGCATATCCCATTTCATTGTCATACCAACCAAATACGGTGATTAGGTTTTCTGACGCCTTGGTTAAGGTTGCATCAAAAATGCAAGAGTGCGGATTTCCAATAATATCAGTTGATACTAAAGGATCTTCAGAGTATTCTAATACACCGTTGAGATTGCTTGCAGCAGCTTCTTTAAAGAATTGCATGATCTCTTCAACCGATGCGGTTTTCTGCGTTTGGAATGAAATCTGCGTGAAAGAGCCAGTTGGTGTTGGGACTCGTGCAGCAACGCCATCAATTTTACCTTGCATTGAAGGCATAACTAGGCCTATTGCCTTGGCAGCACCCGTTCTTGTCGGAATGATGCTCAAAGCAGCAGCACGTGCACGACGTAAGTCAGCGTGCGGCGCATCGAGGATGTTTTGATCTGAGGTGTAGGCATGAACCGTAGTTAAAAAACCACGTTCTACGACTAAATGATCATGAATAACTTTGGTCATTGGAGCACCGCAGTTCGTTGTACAACTAGCATTTGATACAATTGGTTGATCGGTTAATCCACTGTCGTTTACACCAAGCACAAAGGTTGGGATATCTGCTGATTTAGCGGGTGCTGAAAGAAGAACACGCTTAGCTCCGGCGTCAATGTGCTTTTGGGCTAACTCAGTAGTTAAAAAACGTCCTGTTGATTCAACAACGAGATCAATCTTGTGGTTATTCCAAGGCAAGTTACTTGGGTCTCTTTCCGCGGTAATCTCAATGTTTTGTCCATCTACGATGAGTGCATTGCCTTCGACACGCACTTCTCCTGGATACTTCCCTTGAACGGAGTCGTATTTCAGCAAGTGAGCCAATGTATTGATGTCTGTAAGGTCGTTGATGGCCGCTACCTTAAGGTCCTTTCGTTGCATTAAGTTTCTGAATGTCAGACGTCCAATACGTCCAAATCCATTGATAGCTATGTTTTTCATATCGATAATTCTTTTACAAGTTGAAGATAATTTGGGTTAAGATGTTTTTTGCTTTGCACTGCTTCCAAAATAGGGATGTGCTCAATGTTACTTTGCTTAAGGCCTACCATGATATCCTTTTTACCATTCATAAGCGCTTCTACTGCGGCATGGCCTAGTTCACTTGCCAATAAGCGATCTCTTACAGATGGCTGGCCTCCTCGTTGAATATGCCCTAAGACAGTAACCTTAGTTTCATAGAGATCCGTTCTCTCTTGGATTACTCGACCAAGATCCTCGGCACCATTTTTTCCATAGCCTTCAGCAACAATAACAATGTTAGATGTTTTTTTATTTCGACGACCTCGTTCAAGACTTTGGATAAGATCATCTACACTAAGGTCTTCTTCAGGCGTCATTACGGCAAGGGCTCCCGTTGCAATTCCGGTTGCCAAGGCGATCTCACCGCTGTTTCGTCCCATGACTTCTACTAAGAATAACCTATTATGAGATGCCGCGGTGTCTCGGATTTTGTCAACGGCTTCAACCGCTGTATTCAATGCGGTGTCAAACCCAATGGATTCGTCGGTCCCCATTAAATCATTGTCGATAGTAGCAGGGATGCCAATAACTGGAATGCCGTGTTCCTCATACATGAGGTGTGCTCCTGTTAATGATCCATCTCCTCCAATTACAATGAGGCTATCAATTCCTTGAGCACTTAAGTTCTCAAAGGCAGTTTGGCGCCCTTCTTTTGTTCGAAATCCTTCTGAACGGGCTGACTTTAGCATGGTTCCTCCACGCCCTAAGATGTGATTTACTGATCTTGCATCGAGGTACTTGATGTCATTTGATATAAGACCATCATAACCGCGATATACTCCGTAAGCTAACTTCTTGTGCCAAGAAATGGTGCGCACTGCTGCTCTGAGAGCAGCGTTCATGCCTGGTGCATCTCCTCCGCTGGTGAGGACGGCAATTTTGCTAGGTTGGTTCATGGTTCTAAAGTAATAAACACTTTGTGCGGCAAATGTCGTCAATTATTGGGTTTTATGCAACGTTTAGTCGCTTTTCTAGGACAGTCATAGGGGAAGCGACGCATTGGCCAATTTGAATGCCCTTTGCCGAAAGCACCTCTCCAATAACCTCTTTGAAGTTGTAACCTATGGATCCTGAGAGGTGTATTTTTTTTATTGGATCATGTCCATGTTGGACAAGGTCGTTTGCCCACAAATCGAAGCATTCAAGAAGGACGGACCGAATGCTTGCATCTTCTTGGTAAGCAGCAATGATTTTGGCCAGGGATGCCACTCTTGATTGAAAGCTTAAATCGTTTTCCATGGAAACCCAGTCAACTTCTTGAAGGGGGTTGCCCCATTGTTTTTGAATGTTTGAAATCAACAGTTTATGAATTATGTCACCCGATAGCAAACGAGTTAAAACTACCTTTCCAATATGAAAACCACTTCCTGTATCATTGATAAGAAAGCCCAAAGACGGCTGGAGTAGATGGACGGATTCACCATCAAAATAACAACAGACTGAACCTGTTCCTAAAATGGCATAATAACCTGCCTGACTTTGGTTGACATGAATTGGAGCAAGGAGGTCAGAGTGAACGGTGATTGAGGCCTTGGAATAATGTCTTTTAAGCACATTAGATACTTTTTGGGCACGATCTAATCGCATGCAACCAGCACCGTAAAAAATGACAGAGTGTACGTCATTTTTACTTCCTTTTGGCGTGGACCAACTACTAACTCGTTCATGAATTAACTCTTCGGTGTCGTAGGTGGGATTAAATCCTTTGTAGATCATTTGGACAGACCTTCCCTCGGAATACATCGATCCCTTGTAGACTACTTTGGCAGTGCTTGCCCCAACGTCAGCGATAAGAATCATTGGAATGAGTCACTTCGTTTTTGACTACGGATGTTTTGGTTTATTCTTCTACGACTCATCAGAATAAGCACAATTCCGGATAGTGGACTCAGGTTAATCCAAGATTGGGAAAACGTTGTCAAACCTAAGGATAGCATGACAAGGCAAATTACTACGAGAAGCCCGAGAACGACGGTAGTCATTCGATACTGAATATCTGGGCGTTCCCCACGGAAAATGGTGAGCACTAACAAGGCTGCGACCAAAATGGAAAGGAGCGTAACGAGTACTGGTCGATCCAAGGAGCCATTGAAGTGCGCAAAGCTGAATTCTCCAGTAGCTGAAAAGAGGATGAGCAGTGCGGTTGATATCCCGAGATAGATTGAATGGATTCGCTGAATAACCATGAATCGAGAATTTAGTACAAGATACTGAAGTGCCGTACATTCGTCATGATGACGCAAGTTTCACGGTATAAGTTGACACTAAGCTATGACGGTCAAGCATTTTTTGGTTGGCAAGTACAGCCTGAGGACAGAACTGTCCAAGGTGTGCTTCAGGAAAACCTAGAAAAGTTATTTCAAGAGAAAATTACGGTAACAGGCTGCGGTCGAACAGATCGTGGTGTGCATGCGTCGCACTATGTTGCTCACTTTGATGCGCACAAGAAGGTAGACAATCTGCTGTATCGCCTAAACAAAATGCTACCTGATGCAGTCATCGTTCATGAGTGTATGCCAGTTTCGGGAGACTTCCATGCTCGGTATGCTGCTCGATGGCGAACATACAAGTATCACATATCGAACAAAAGAAATCCCTTTACCTACCGCTACCGCTGGGTCCAACCCTTTGAGCAATGGAATTGGACGAGCATAGAAGAAGGATCGGATATGCTTAGGAAATATGATGACTTTCAGGCGATGAGTAAGCGAGATGATAGCCAAGAGCACTATCAATGTCAGGTGGTTCAAGCGCAATGGGACAAGCAAGGTGACGAATTGGTATTTACGATTACCGCACGAAGATTTTTACATAATATGGTTCGCCGCATAGTTGGTGGACTTTCAGATCTTGGACAGGGTAAAATTTCACTAGCTGATTGGGAATCTGCTTTAAAGGATGCAAAACCTCTACCAAAATCATTGACAGCTCCGCCACAAGGTCTATTTTTAGCTGGAATAAGCTACGAAGAGGCTTTGCCAACAGCATCTGATTCAACGAATAATGGCTAACAAAGGACAAGATATAACGGGTAATGTCATCGACTTGGCGGTGCTCAAGCGCGTGTTGGGTTTATCCAAACCTCACCGGCTGCTTTTTTACTCTGCCCTTGTCCTAGCGATATTTTTAGCCTTTCTCGGTCCTATGCGAGCCTATCTCGTTCAGGATGCCATCGATAACTATATTCTGCCTAAAAATCAAGAAGGACTTCTAACGATGTTTCTTCTGTTGATCGGCGTTTTGGTGACCGAGGCGGTCTTTCGTTTTGCTTTTACCTACAGCTCTAAAGTGCTGGGCCAGTCGGTTGTGAAGGATTTGAGAGATCGTGTATTTGGCCATGTTATGCGGTTGCGGTTAACCTATTTTGATACCACGCCAATTGGCACAAGTACAACGAGAACGGTCAATGACACTGAGACCATTAGTGATATTTTTGCCAATGGTATCCTGCTCATTTTTGCAGATATTTTAATGCTCATAGTCATCATTGTTTCAATGCTCGTCTTTTGCTGGCCATTGGCATTAGCGAGTATGATTAGTCTGCCGTTTTTGCTTTATGCCACGTACATTTTTAAGGAAAAGGTCAAAGTGACTTTTCAAGATGTCCGCAATCAAGTGGCGCGTCTCAATGCTTTTTTGCAAGAGCGAATTAGCGGAATGCGCGTTATTCAGGTTTTTGGTGCAGAAGCGCAAGAATTTTCAAAATTTGATTCTATCAACGCGGCACATAGAAAGGCTAATATTCGAGCTATATGGTACTATTCAATATTTTTCCCTACCGTGGAAATCCTGCTTTCAATTGCCATTGGGTTGATGGTTTGGACGGGTACAAGTAGCATATTAGATGGCAATCTTTATGTGAACCATATAACATGGGATCATGGTATTCAAGTTGTGAAGCAACCGGGAGGTGTAGGAACAGTGGTTACCTACATCTTATTGATTAATATGTTGTTTCGTCCCATCCGATTTCTTGCCGATCGGTTTAATGTCTTACAGATGGGTCTAGTGGCCTCAAATCGCGTCTTTGATCTGTTGGACAAGGATTTTTTTATTGAGGACGAGGGTCAGAGTGAACAAGCACTCAAAGGGAAAGTAGTCTTTGACAAAGTCCACTTTAGCTATGTTCCAGAAGAGCCAGTTCTCAAAGGAATTTCATTTACCGTTGAGCCCGGTGAGACGCTTGCCATAGTTGGATCTACAGGGTCGGGTAAAACTACAATCATCAATGTGTTGGGGCGGTTTTATGAGCTGGATTCAGGAAGCATTACAGTGGATGACGAGCCGCTTGAAACTTACAGTTTAAAGCATCTAAGGCGACAAATGGCGGTCGTCTTACAGGATGTGTTTCTTTTTTCTGGATCGATTGAGGATAATGTGCGGTTGTCCTCTTCAATTTCTCGAGAACAGATCATTCGTGCAGCTAAAATTGTAGGTGCTCATGAGTATATCGAGCGACTGCCTGGAGGTTATGATTTTCAAGTAGGAGAGCGGGGCAATATGCTTTCCATGGGACAAAAGCAGCTGATATCCTTTGTTCGAGCTTTAGTTCAAGACCCTGCACTGCTCATCTTGGATGAGGCTACCTCGTCTATAGATACCGAAACCGAGCGAATCATTCAGCATGCTGTCGAGAATCTCATAAAGAATCAGACGAGTATTGTAATCGCTCACCGGTTATCAACTATTCAAAATGCCGATAAAATCATGGTATTGCACCATGGTGTAATACAAGAATTTGGAACGTGGGACGAATTAGTTGCTCAAAATGGCCGTTTTGCTGCTATGGTTAAGGCGCAGTCATAAATCAGCTCATTAATCCTACAAATTGATATAGGAGTCGAGCACTTACTTGGGCATCCCAGGGGTGGTTTCCCGTCTCACACAGATCTGCACCAACGATGTCAATATCGCTGTGATAGAGGGCATCTAAAAAGGCTTGAATTTCATGCCAACTGAGTCCGCCAGGGACAGGAGTTCCGGTGTTTGGACAAAGCGATGGGTCGAGACAATCGACGTCAAAGGAAAGGTAAATTTTCTTGGGTAGTTTGGCTAGAATTTCTTCAATAATCGCGCTAAATGGACGCAAATCAAGCCGCTGGTTAGCTAAATATTTGTCGCTATATACGTTTATATGCGTATCATTGCGAATAATTTCAGCTTCTTCAGGTGAAATGTCACGTAGTCCAATTGAAGTGATAGATTCTACGTTGGAAAGTTGCCTTGCGTAATACATGATGGACGCATGGGAATAGGTAAATCCCTCATATCCTGGCCTCAAATCGGCGTGCGCGTCAAAGTGAAGAATTCCAAAGGATTGATCTTTGCCAAGTGATCTTATCAATCCCAATGGAATACTATGATCTCCTCCCAAAATGATGATTTTTTTTCCCTGTCCTATCAACTTATAACAGTGCTCTTCGACGAGTTCATTTAGTGCCTTGGAGAGTGCGTTGATTTCATCAAAATCATCCTTTCTATCCAATATTTGACCACCATTTTCTAGATGATTAATCAAAATGGCTGCTTTTTGTGCTGCTTGGTTATTCAGTATTGCGCCTAGGGCTTCATGCATGTATACTGGGGTCTTCCAGAATGCTCCCTTGTCATCATAGAAATCCAACTGTAGCGAGGCCTGACGTATTGCTTCATAGGATTTGGCGCAGCCCCTCCCATAAGACGCGGTAGCTTCCCATGCTACGGGAAGGATATGTATTAGTGCAGCGTCTTTGTTGTATGGAAATCCGAAGATGTTCCCATTGTTTACGCCGATATCGCTTGGATTAAAGGTTGACATAGGGCAAAATAAGCGCAAAATCCTGGCTTAGATGCTGTCCTATTTCAATTTTCCTCGAAAATCAGCGTTTAAATCTCTTTTAGTGAAAGGAATTGCTTGTTATGAAAGCAATGGAATCCAATAAAATTCGTTATGTTAACTATTCACTAGATCATGATGTTGAGGTATCCTTTTTCTCTTCGATTTACGCTCTTTATTATCGCAGGAATAGCGGTACTGGCCACATTGATTAGACTACAGTTTATTGTTCATGATATAGAAAAACACGAACGACTAAAAGCTGAGCAATGGGCCCTGCATGTAAAGGATGTCAGTACTATTCAAGACGATAGAGATAGTACAAAGGTCATGCAAGTACAAGTCTGGGCTAAGCGCATACAGAACATTGCAGCGATAGAATCTGAACGAGATGCTTTGGAGGTTGCTTTAAAAGCATCCGAAGAGTCCTATTTCAATTTGATATTAAAGACCTATGACGAGTTGTTTCAAAATCGCCTACTAGACTGTGGAGGTAATGTCTCCTTCGACGCTATTCTTAACAACAATACCATACCATTGCTTCTCTACGACCCTGATGAAGAACAGGTAGTGGCCGCGCGTAATCTTCCGGATGATCAGGATATTGATGCACTTAACGAAGGGGGTATTGAGGAGATTGAATCGTATTTAGATAAAGAGTTCCGCTTTGTTTTTACCGATGCAGAAGGTCATACTCACGACACCTTATTCCAAGATGTGGTTTATCTTGGCAACTCGGGCAAGTACCAAATTCTCTATCAAAGTTATTCCTCTTCTTTTAAGCGTTTTGTTGCTTTCATCAATAATAGACTTAATGCCTTTTTAGAGGAGATCGAAGCCAATGCCGAGTTTCCAATTCTTGTAGTAGATGAGGATAATAATGCATTAATCGTCCATGGATTTAATCCAGAAGACACGGCAGACATTAATGCGCTGCGACTTCGGCTTAAAGCGATTAACAAGCCCATTCCTATTCATTTGAGTAATCGCGATCTTTTGATTTACTACGACAATAGCCTCACCTATAATCAACTTAACTCCTTTTTGGAGGATATCGAACGAAGTGCCGATTTTCCCATTATTGTAGTTGACGCTAAGGGACAAGCATTGAGTGCCCTTGAATATGAAATATCATCCCTCACAGGCAAACGACTGCAAGACGAGATAAAGGATTTGCAAAAGGCCAATGCGCCCATATCCCTTGACATTGGAGGAGCTTCCTACAAGGTTTATTACGATAACTCGGCAACCTATAAGCAGCTTCGATACTTTCCGGTCTTTTTCTATCTCACAATAATTGCCTTTGGTGTAGTGGGATATTTTGTATTTAACTCTTCTCGTAATGCTGAGCAAAATCGAGTATGGATTGGTATGGCTAAGGAGACTGCCCATCAGTTAGGGACACCTATCTCTGCATTAGATGCCTGGATTTCTATGATGCAAGATGAAGAGGCGGATCATCCTGGCAAGTATGGTATGTTGCCGGAAATCACAAAAGATGTAAATCGACTTCAGCTGATATCCGATCGATTTTCTAAGATTGGTTCGAAACCTGATTTATCAGATGAGAGCCTTGAAATCTTATTGGAGAAAATGATGAATTATCTGAGGTTGCGTTCCTCGGAGCGGGTTCTGTTTTATGGGAATTACGCGAAAGACCTACCCCTCGTCAAAATAAATGTTCCCCTGTTTGAATGGGTGGTAGAAAATGTTATGAAAAATGCCTTAGATGCCATGCAAGGTGATGGAACCATAACGGTTCATGCGTATCAAAAAGGCAGTCATGTAATGGTGGATATTGAGGACACTGGTGGAGGGATTCCTCGATCATCTTATCGTAAGATTTTCAAGCCTGGATATACTACAAAAACCCGAGGGTGGGGGCTTGGCCTATCCTTAGCCAAGCGTATTATTGAGGACTACCATCGTGGAAAAATTTACGTAAAATCATCTTCCAAAAAGGGTACAATTATGCAAATTCGACTGCGCGCATAATGTTAAAAATTAGAGAATGAATTACCTGAATAGAGTAAAACGTGGGTTGCTTCTAGTAAGTATCTACATCTTCGGAGGTCAAGCCTTGTTGGCTCAGGAAAACTATGCGGATCTGTGGTCAACGCTTCAGGTGCATTATCCCGCTTCCTCTAAGGTGAGATTATCCAATGAGTTTCATTGGCGAATGACGGAGTTTGTAGGGCAACCCCTTCAGTTATTGATACGTCCAAAGGTCGAATGGAAGGCGGCAGATCACTTCACGGTTACTGGAGGATACACCCATATTCAAAATTGGCCGTATCGGAGTGGACAACCTGACCTTGTTGCTCTAGAGCACAACGTCTGGGAGGATGTAGCTTTTTATCATCCGCTATGGAAGGGACGACTAACTCATGCCATACGCTTGGAACACCGATTTACGAGTGCTCTTTTCAGTAATTCTCTAGGAATACCTGAGCGCGATGGGTATAACTTTCGCAATCGGTTGCGCCATCGAATCACCTATGTAGAGGATTTAAGTGACAAAGTTTACATGAGGTTTTTCAATGAAGCCTTCGTCCAAATGCCAACAGGAAAGGCTAATCCTGTAGCTCAGTTTCAGCAAAACTGGGTCTATGCTGGACTCGGTTGGCGAGGTATCAAAGATTTTGCTCTAGAAGCCGGCTTCCATCATCAATACATTGTGCGCGATGATGAGCGGGAGCGCCACCTAGGTCTCTGGGTGGGCATTAACTATAGCATTGCACGAAAAAAATCCAACGAATAACTAGTTGATCAACTCATCTAGTTTCTTATGAACCCAACTGACTTGGAGCCCCACAATGGCTTGGTAGTCTCCTTCAATCTTTTCAATAAAGATTTTGCCAAAATCATCCTGGATTCCATAGCCACCCGCTTTATCCATTGGACTACCTGTTCGGATATAGTCTTCTATTGCCTCGCTAGGTAAGGACGCAAAACGTACTTTGTTGACGGAAGTATGGAGGAATTGCAGGTCGCCGTAGCGTATGCATGCTGCAGTTACGACCTCATGCCATCGATTGGATAGGGTGTTCAAAAATTGAGCTGCTTCTTTTTCCGATTGTGGCTTTTCAAGCAGTATATCATCGCAGATGACTGTGGTATCGGCTGTGATAACAATCGATTCTTCAGCACATCGTTGATGGGCTATTTCAGCTTTTTTTACCGCTAAATGAGCGGCTACCTCATGGGCCGGTATTGAAGAAGGAAAGGATTCGTCAATATCAAGAGATAAGCATGTAAAGTTGTCAATTACAAGGGATAAAAGTTCCTTTCTTCTTGGAGATCCAGAAGCTAAAATGACGTTTTTATTCGCGGAAATCATAGAATATCAGTATGTAAAAATAGAATGCGTAGCAGTACACCGAGTGCTATAAAACCCTTCCAAACTTGCTGAGTCTTTCGCCAGCTGAATGATTTTCTCAAGACATTATATACCATGAGATAACTTGTCAAGGCAATTGCAATCCAGGTGTATTTGTAATATAGTCCAAAACCAAGGATAACAAGAGCCAACGTCAGGAGGTTAAGCATGGTGAAATAGGTAGTAAAGTAGTTCCCTAGGAGGAAGGGTAGTGTTGTTCTCCCATGGGCAGAATCTCCTTTTACATCTTCAGCATCCTTGGCTATTTCTCGGATATAGGTCGAAACAAACAAAATCACGAGAAACGGTGTCAAAGCAATCCAATAATCCTTCCTTGTACAAGATGTGATAAGTCCTGGTAGGGCTAATGAAAAACAACACAATCCTGCAATAATAATATTACCCATTCCTTTATACCGACTTAATGTTGAAGCATAAAGGTTCAAGAGAATAGCAGGCAATAAAAAATATAGACTATGGGTAAGGATTTTACTCCAAATACCTTGGAATTGGAACAAGCTATAGAGCATTCCTAAGGCCACACCAGAAGCGTAGAGTGCGAAGATTATGTTCTTTTTCACTATGATTCCTTCTTTACCATTGGCACAATCGATTAGGTGGTCATAGCGGTCATTATCGAGATAGCCCCCAAGGGCAATGCAAAGGGTTGCAAAAACGACTAGGACACAGAGTAATAAAACGTTCGCCCTTCCTTCGTGGACGTAGATCGCTTCACTTCCCATGCTAAGTCCAATAAAAAGGATATTTACAAGCCGAGAACGCATCGTTTCTAACGCTTATTTATTGTGATCTCGAATACTTTCACTGAGCTGCTTGTAGATCTTGGCAAGTTTTTCTTTGTCTTGAAGTTCGGCAAGATGAGCGGCTATAGTTTTCTCATCTCCTCGAATCGCAGGTCCAGTTTGTGCTTGTTTTGGTCCGATCTCCAACACCTTAAGCATTGTTTCTTGTACTAAGGCGTGCGTTAAGGAGGGGTCAATGGCGTGCTCTTCTAGATAATCCTGGGCAAGATTGACCAAGTGATTCGTAAAATTGTTTACATAGACCCCAGCAAGATGTAATGCTTTCCGCTGCGTATGACTCATGATTTGTGCTTTTGCACTGATCGTTGAAGCAAGTTGCATCAATCTTGCTTCAAGGTCTTTATCATTGGCTTCGATAAGAATAGGAACTTCATTCCATGTGATGTTTCGACCAATGGTCATGGTTTGAAATGGATAAAATACTCCAAAGCGCTTAAATGATTTTAGGCTTTCCATAGGAGTTGAGGCAGAGGTATGCACAATTGGAATATGCCCTTGCACTTCGTCAGAAAATAGAGATGATATCTCTTCAATCACATCGTCGGAGACGGCAAGCACGACAACATCTACTTGTTGAAGACCCCATTGCTGTAGGTTGTCAAGCGAAATCCATTGGGCATTCAAGTACTGGGATAAAGCCTCGGTCTTTTTAGACGGACGAGCAATTAAATGGGATACAACATGTCCGTTTTGGACAAATCCTTCGCTAAGATTATGCGCCATTCTGCCTGAGCCTACAAGGGCAATACGCCAGCTTTCCATAGTTGTAAAAGTAGGGTTTACTTACTTCTCTGTGTAAATCGATACCCTGCGCCTAACAAGAGCCCCCCCATCATGAGGATACCCCCCAACCAGATCAGTTTAATCTGCGGGAAGACAACAGCTTCTAAGCGCACTTGCTCCGGCTGGTAAATGGTGCTCGATAGCGTTTGACTCTCTTGGTCAACGCCAAACTGCTGGAGTTGTCCCTGGCTCGTTCGAAAGGCTTCATTTACTAGGGCATCCAGACGCATGGTATCTACACGACTGCCATCCGATAGGATGACTTCTTGAACCTTCACTATAGAATCTGCAGATAGACGAGAAACAAAGAATGTGCTTGAACTCGACTGAAAAACAGAAATCTCATTGTCTCTCCATTGTATTGAGGCAGAGTCATCCAAGTTGTAGCTTTTATATACCAAACGATCTTCTAATGCATTAGGCCAGGATAAAGTACCTCGATTAACACGAATACCGGTATCGTTGACGAGATGCGCTTGGTATTGCTCGATGGTATCCACTCCATAAAAGAAAAGTAAGCTATCCTTATTTGTCGAGTTAAAGATGGCTCGGTTCTCGCCAATCATTTGAACTGACCCTTCTCCAATCGCAGTTGATTGTTCCGCCTGAGCTTCTGTATAACTACCAACCGTGGTGAAGACATCTTTTAGCAAGAAGTGCTTTGTCCCAGGATTACTTGCTGGATTACCCATCTCATCCATTGTCTGCCAAAAAGGCTCCACGACAAAAGACTCTTTGGATGCATTGTCTGTGAATTGAAATTTGAAATATTTCTTATCGAGATCGCCTTGATAACTACCCAAGTATTCAATGGTGTACTCTTCGAGAGAATACGTTTGGTTTTCTTCCATAAACAGTGTGGTGAAGAAGAAATCTCGATATTGCTCTTGCTCTTCGAGATCGGTAATGTTGTTTTGGGTGTAAAACACTTGAAGCTCTCCTTCGGATATAGCATTCTCAGTAAGAATCTGTTGTTTGTATTGACTGATAATAATACCTACGAGCAAGATGCCAAACCCAATATGGCTCAATGAGCTTCCCCAAGTTTTCCATCGCTTTTGCTGGATGGCTATCAGATAATATGTATTGGTTAGAGAAACAAGAATTCCAGACCATAACAGTAACCAATAGGCTGAGATAAATGAACCCCAGGAATAGGCGGAAAGGAAATCAATCTCGTATTGCATTCCAAGGGCAATCGTGAGGATAACAGAAGCGGGTAGACTCACCATTAGGGTGAGCTTCAGTTGTTTAATGGGGCGACCTACTTTATAGACTAGAAACTGACTAAAGGCTGACAGCAGAGCCAACAAAATGCCCAAGATAATCTGCGAGTTATTGTACCATTCCTCGGGGTTTGCAATGGAGTACTCCGTGTTAAATACTTTATTGATTACAGGGAATGAGGTGGTTATGGCAATAACGACGGCAGAAAGACAGAATAGGATGCTTCCTAAAAAGAGCCAAAATTCTCTAGAAAGAAGGGCCTCTTCTCCAGGAATTTTAGTGCTTTTCTTCCAACCATAGGCTACCAGAGCCAAACTAGGAAGGCTAATTATCGCTAAGAAGACGATGAGATGCTGGTTAAGTCCTGCATCGACAAAGGAATGTGCTGAAGTGTCGGTGAGCACCCCGCTCCGAGTGAGGTAGGTGGAGTAGGCTACAAGAATGAATCCTAGACTCAGTAAGAGATAAGTTAAGCCAATTTGACGTCCAGTGTATCTCGCAATAAGAAGGGTGTGTAAACCCGCAATAAGAAGAAGCCATGGAACAAGAGAGGCATTTTCTACGGGATCCCATGCCCAAAATCCACCAAAACTCAAGGACTCATAAGCCCATGCGCCACCCATAAATATTCCGGTACCGAGAGCACCTGCAGCAAACAGCGTCCATGGCAGGGCCGCAGGCATCCATGATTTTTGGTCATCGCGCCATATCGCTCCTAGCACAAAGGCAAAGGGAATAATGGTTGAGGCAAATCCTAAAAACAGCACAGGCGGATGAATCACCATCCAATAGTTTTGAAGCAGGGCATTCAGGCCTTCGCCATCCGTAATGAGGGAAAGGTAATTTTCGTTTAATGCGAGGTGAAGGTATTTCTCACGGAGTAACAGGAAGGGATTGATTCCAATCTTTGTGCTTCCCACGTGGATACCCAATACCATGCTTAAAAGCAGCACTTGGGCAATACTAACGACAAGCATGGTGGGATATTCCCATTTACCCGTCCAGCGCATTAAGCATAAACCAAGGATGCTATGCCAAAAAATCCAAAGCAAGAACGAGCCCTCTTGTCCTTCCCAAAAAGCCGAAATCACATATTTCAGAGGTAGACTTCTCGATGAGTGATTGTAGACATAATCATATTCATAGAATTGCCCCACAATCATGTAGAGGAGAAGTCCAAAGATTCCAATCACACTTAAGGCATGGAGTCCAAAGGCAATCCTTCCTTGCTTGGACCAAAAGGAAGCCTGATCATCTTGCTTTCTTCGTACCTCAGCCATTGTATAGAGCACAAGGGAGGCAAGAGCTAGGATAAAGGCAGCAAGGGTTAGGAATTGCCCTAGCTTTCCTATCCAAATGGTTTCTCCTAGATAGGTTTCTGGTAGCTTATGAAGCGCCGAATGCATAGATAAAATACTGTTGATTTGCATGCCAGAATTTATTTAAACCCCATCGGTTCCCTCATATTTAGACGGACATTTCATAAGAATCTTTTCGGCGACAAAAAGGTCGTTGTTAAACGAACCCGTGACCACAATTTTTTCGGAATTTTTAAAGCCGTCTGGCATGGGTTTGTTGTACACGACTTTCACCGTTTCATCATGGTCATCCGTTAAATAAAATTGAAGCAGTCCTCCATCATTTTCTATCTCGTGACTAGGACTTAAAGCCCCAACCACTTGATGGGTCTTTCCTGTACTTCGCGCTTCCGCGAAGTTTGCATAGGTTGTTACTTCAGCTGTGGTAGTGAAGATATAGACCATTCCTAAGGCAATCCCAATTAAACCAAGGACGAGAATGACTTTTCGTGTTTGCATAAACCGTTTCGGGATAAAAATACTGTCCGTGGAGTATTTAACAGCCATTCATAGTGCTTCATTTGAAAATCGCATATAGAAAATGACGCAAATTTATTTTTTCGTTTATCTTTGGCTTCCTTTCGATTACAAGTTTAAGATTTCATCTTGCGCTTTACAATCTAAGAGGGCGCTTAGCTCAGTTGGTTCAGAGCATCTGGTTTACACCCAGGGGGTCGGGAGTTCGAATCTCTCAGCGCCCACAAACTTTTTCTGGCAACAGGGTCTCCAAGACACGAGGAGGCATCAAAGCTTGCTTTGGATGACGAACGAAGTGGTGGAGGCATAATGCAACGCATAAAAAGTTTGTACTCCTCCATTTAGCCTTTAGAGATGTACGAAGTAAATCTCTCAGCGCCCACAACCTTTTCCTGTTAATAGTGCAATGTACTAACCGTAGGATATAACCTTCGGTTTTTTGTTTTAAGGCTTTCGGTTATAGCATCTTTTATGATTTCAACGCCCCAGATAATCTGCACTTTGGCAGGCTTTTTGTAAATTATCTACCTCATCAATACGTTTACTTATGCATTACCGACTACTATTTCTTTTATTATTACAAGGTTTGTTTCTCCAAGGCGTTCAAGCTGGGCAGAATACAGTGTTAACCTATCCGAATTCTCATGCCTCAAGCCCCATGGCGAAATGGGTATTCTTAGGCTCAAAAACAGTGGACTTCGGCTTAGACCGAGATGTGGTTCAAGTAGGATACCGAGATGGTTCTTTCAAGAAAATCAAAATAGTCGTGCGTGGGGGAGGCCTCAATATGCATCGTTGTATTGTGCACTTTGAAAATGGCAGTAAGGAGGAAATTGATCTTCGTCATAACTTTTCCAAGAACTCCGCTACTAGAATCATTGATCTTCCAGGTAACCGACGGTTTATCGATCGCATTGTTTTTGTGTATGATTCAAAAAACAACCAAACAAGAAAATCAAAAGTTTTGGTTTTTGGATGGCAGTAATTCCAACATCAGACAACAAAAAAGGACCTGATATCAGGTCCTTTTTTTATGCTCAACAATTAATCCTTTGAGAGAAACGGATATCGATAGTCTTTCGGCGATACAGCAACTTCTTTAATCGTCCGTATGGATACCCAGCGCATCAAATTCCACTTGGATCCCGCCTTGTCGTTCGTCCCAGAAGCTCTTCCGCCACCAAACGGTTGTTGTCCTACAATAGCTCCTGTTGGTTTATCATTGACATAAAAGTTTCCAGCAGCATTTTCCAAGCGACCTGTCATGTATTCAATATCTGCACGGTCTCGAGCGAAAATTGCACCAGTAAGCGCATACTCACAGTCATCGACTAAGTCAAAGACAGACTCAAAGTCTTGGTCTTCGTAAACATAGATGGTAAGGACTGGTCCAAAAATTTCTTCAACCATGGTTCGGTACTTTGGATCTTCGGTTACCAGAATGGTAGGTTCTACAAAGTAACCCTTTGATTTATCACAACCTCCACCGATTAGAATGTCAACGTTGTCCTTCTTTGCTTGATCAATATATCCTTTGATCTTATCAAAAGACCGCTCATCAATTACTGCATTGATAAAATTGCTAAAGTCGTCTGTGGGTCCCATTTTCATGGTCTTTACGGTGTCGACTAGCATGGTTTTGAGCTGTGGCCAAATCGATCGAGGGATGTAGGCTCTTGAAGCGGCAGAACACTTCTGTCCCTGATATTCAAATGCGCCACGACATAAAGCTACATTGAGGCCTTCGACATCACAGTCAGGATGAGCAAACACAAAATCTTTACCGCCCGTTTCTCCTACAATCCGAGGGTAGCTTCTGTAATTGGCAATGTTTTCTCCAATGGTCTTCCACATGTACTGAAAGGTCTTGGTGGATCCTGTAAAGTGAACTCCTCCAAGGTCATGGTGCTTTAAGGCGACTTCTCCTGCCTCAGGGCCATCGCAGTATACAAGATTGATTACTCCATCAGGGAGCCCAGCTTCTCGTAAGATCTGCATAGTCATCCATGCTGAATACACTTGGGTGTCACTTGGCTTCCATACAACCGTATTGCCCATCATGGCAGCTGAAGCGGGAAGGTTTGCGGCAATCGCTGTGAAGTTGAACGGTGTAACGGCAAAGACAAAACCTTCTAGTGGACGATAATCTACTCTATTCCAGACTCCGGGCACAGATTCAGGCTGTTCAGCATAAATCTCCGTAATGTATTGAGCATTATAACGAAAGAAGTCTGCAAGTTCAGCTACCGCCTCAATTTCAGCCTGATAGACGTTTTTTGATTGGCAGAGCATAGTCGCTGCATTCATGGCATATCGGTGTGGACCGGTTACCAAATCGGCTGCCTTTAAGAAAATGGCAACTCGGTCTTGCCAAGGCATAGCCGCCCAAGCATCACGAGCACGCATTGCGGCATCAATGGCATCGGAAACATGGTTCGCACTACCCATATGAAAATGCCCTAACAAATGGCTTGTTTCAGCGGGAGGATAAATCGATATCAGATCATCGGTACGAATTTCTTGACCATCAATCATCATAGGAATGTCCATGGTTTGGCCTTTGAGGTGGGCGAGAGCTTCTCGCAGTTTTGTTCGGTCTGAACTTCCTGGAGCGTAGCTTCGAATTTCTTCATTGTAGGCAACAGGTACTTCGTGGTGAGCGTTAGACATAGTAAATATTTAGCCTAAAATTAATTGTATCGCAAAGCACTGCCAAACCCAAAAGATCGTCGAATGGTGATTTCTATGTGGATTACCGCTACGTTTCCATGACATTTCATGCATTATACACGGTAAGGTGTTGGAAAGAAGCATGGGAAAAGTGTAGTACTTCGGCGAAATTTAACAGACTATGGCCAAAAAGAAAAAACAAAAGAAAAAGTCAGGCAAAAGTGGTGCATGGATGAAAACCTGGTTTTCACCTGAACAACGCACGTCCTATCGCCAAGGGTTGGGCATTGTTATGCTTATCCTTTCTATTTTTTTATTGTTGTCTTTTGGGTCTTCCATTCATCAATTTGCGAATGATCATTCCATAGTGACATCATCCAACCCCGACTTTTCGGAGGTGGAAAACTTAATGGGCGGCGTTGGGGCCAAGCTGAGTCACTACTTTATTGAAATGCGTTTTGGTATTGGTGGGGCCTTTGCTCTTGCATTGGCTATTGGCCTTGTAGGATTAAATTTTGTTCGTGATTCAATTGTGGTATCCTACTACAAAATCTTCAAAGAGCTTTTGTTTTTTATGACGTTTTCGATGGTTACGACCGGGGTTTTTCGTGGCCATCTAATGGAGGTATCTTACCCAATTGATGGACGCATAAGTGCCTCGCTCTTTGGACAATCCGGGTTGTTTACCTATCTGATAGGGTTTGGAGGTGTCATCGGCCTTGCTGTTATCATTACGCTTGCTTATGTCGCTCATTGTCTCGGATTGAACGTCATTAAGCTTATCGATGGCTTTTTCAGTTTGCGCTGGCTGCCGTCGCTCAAAAAGAAAGAGGAAGCGGATGAAGAGGAAGTGACTTTCGCCGAAACGGCCTTCGAAAGAGATGGTATCAATCTTTCAGGAGAGGGACAAGCGGTCGATGGATCGTCTGGGGAAACGGTTGATTCGAAGGATGCGACCTTCGCAGTCGGTGGGAATGTTCAGTATGATACCAAGACGGAAAAGCCTGAGAAAAAACCAACTACTAAAGAGGTGGAAGACAATACTTCTTTTGAGATCGTTCAAAAAGAAAAAGAGGAGGTAAAGTCTTCTTCATCCACTCCTGCTGCCAAAAAGCCATCGGGCGATGAATATGATCCGAGGAAAGACTTGTCCAAGTATGCCTTCCCAACGATCGATTTGTTAGCGGATCATGGGTCAGGTGACGTGCGTGTTGACGAGGGCGAACTCGTCAAGAAAAAAGAGCAAATTGTAGAGACCCTCAGGGACTACAAAATCGAAATCGAATCGATTCGAGCAACCGTTGGACCGACGGTGACTTTATACGAGATTGTTCCGGCAAAAGGCGTGCGCATCTCAAAAATTAAGAATCTTGAAGATGATATCGCCTTGAGTTTAGCGGCACTAGGTATTCGAATTATTGCACCGATTCCAGGAAAAGGAACGATTGGGATTGAAGTGCCCAATGCCCATAAAGAAGTCGTGTCCATGCGGTCGGTGGTAGCCTCAGAACTATTTAAGAATTCCAATGCAGCACTACCTGTTGGATTAGGGAAAAATATTGCTGGGGAATATGTGGTGGCTGATTTAGCAAAGATGCCACACTTACTCATGGCAGGGGCTACAGGACAAGGAAAGTCGGTAGGTATCAATGCCTTGCTTGTGTCTTTGCTCTACAAGCTTCATCCTTCAGAGCTAAAGTTTGTCTTAGTTGATCCTAAAAAGGTTGAGCTTTCCCTGTTCAACTCAATAAAACACCATTATCTAGCTGTGTTGCCTGGAGAAGAGGAACCGATAATTACTGATGTTAAAAAAGTAGTAAGCACCGTCAATGCACTCTGTTTGGAAATGGATAATCGCTACGACTTGCTCAAAAAAGGTAGAGCGCGAAACATCAAAGAGTACAATGCGAAATTTAAAAAGCGCAAGTTAAATCCGGAAAATGGCCATAGATTTCTTCCATACATCGTACTCGTTATTGATGAGTTTGCTGATTTAATCATGACGGCGGGTAAGGAAGTCGAAACGCCTATAGCTCGATTAGCACAATTGGCACGTGCTATTGGTATTCATCTCATTTTAGCTACTCAGCGTCCATCGGTAAACATTATAACGGGTATCATCAAGGCGAATTTCCCTGCGAGAGTCTCCTTTAAGGTTACTTCAAAAGTTGATTCCCGAACCATTTTAGATGCTGGCGGGGCTGATCAACTGATAGGCCGAGGGGACTTGTTATTCTCAATGGGCAGTGAAATGGTACGTATACAATGTGCCTTCGTTGATACGCCGGAAGTCGACGCTATTTGTAGGTTTATCGGAGACCAGCAAGGCTATGGCGAGATTTTCGAATTGCCTGAGTTTAAGGACAAAAATGAAGGAGGGGATAGAGGGAGCCTGTCTTCTGACGATATGGATCCGTTGCTAGAAGAGGCAGCTCGCATCGTGGTAGGTAATCAAAGTGGATCAACATCTATGATTCAGCGCAGATTAAAGTTAGGTTACAATAGAGCTGGGCGAATCATGGATCAATTGGAGGAATTGGGCATTGTGGGCCCCAATATGGGTAGCAAACCAAGAGAAGTTATGTATTCGAGTGAACAAGAGTTGGAACAATATTTGTTACATCGGAAACAATAGACAGTATGCGATACCTTTTTCTACTTTTTTCAGCCCTTGTAGCAATGTCCTTACACGGACAAGTGTCTAATTCCAGCTTTGCAGAGAGCGAGGCATTATTGGAAAAAGTAATGGATAGGTATGGGGACTTAGACAAGCTTAGCGTTACCCTTCAATGGACAATGGATATTCCAGGTAATGGAAGTGTACAGGATGTTATTGAAGCAAGTCGTAATGGCTCGGCTTTTCAATTTGAAAACAAGGACATGCACGTTACTTCAGATGGTGTGAAAGTTTGGACCTATATGAAGGATTATAATGAAGCCCAGGTTATGTGGTATAAGGATATGGATCCTGCTATGAATCCCATGGAGCTCTTCAATGTGTATGAGGACAAATCGTATGAAATTATCTCAGCTACTACGTCGGGTGATATTCAGACGATTGTGTTAAAACCCAAAACATCCAACCCTGATATTGAAAAAGTAACCCTTAAAATCTCAACGCGGCGTCTAGAACTAATAGAAACTACTATGGTTTTAACCGATGGGCTAAAAAACAAATTTACATTCGACCGTTTTGAGTTAAATCAAGCACCGCCTGTAGATTCTTATCGTTTCACAAAGTCAAGCTATCCTAACGTGACCATTGTGGATCTCACGAAGTAAGTAGTCTCTTACTGCAGCTCTTGTACTTCCCTAATTAAGAACATTTTTTGACGTTCAAAAAGGATATTACATCCCATACTGTATTGTCTTTTGGTTAGTAAGAATTGTATTTTTACGTAAAATATAACCGATGAAACAATATGATGTTCTTGTGATTGGTGCTGGCCCTGGTGGCTATGTTGCGGCTATTCGTGCTTCACAGCTAGGGTTTAAAGTAGGTGTTGTTGAGCGTGAAGCGCTAGGAGGCATTTGCTTAAACTGGGGGTGTATTCCTACCAAAGCGTTGCTAAAGAGCGCACAAGTATTTGAATACATAAGCCATAGCGAAGATTATGGAATCAAAACCAAAGGTGCCGAAGTTGAATTTGATGCCATCATTAAACGCAGTCGTGATGTGGCTGGGGGCATGAGTAAAGGGGTTCAGTTTTTATTCAAAAAGAATAAGATTGATGCCATTATGGGTTCTGCTCACATCAAGGCCAATCGTATTGTGGAGGTAACCGATGCTGAGGGTAAAGTGGAAACCTACACGGCTAAGCATGTCATTCTTGCCACAGGTGCGCGCTCAAGACAACTTCCAGGCATTGAGCAAGATGGAAAGCATATTATAGGCTATCGTGAAGCGATGACGCTAAAGACACAGCCCAAGTCGATGGTGGTTGTAGGTAGTGGGGCAATTGGCGTGGAATTCGCTTATCTCTATGCAGCCATCGGAACGGAGGTAACCATTGTGGAATATCAAGATCGCATCCTTCCTCGTGAGGACAAAGATGTGTCCAAAGAGATGGCCAAGATTTTCAAAAAGAAAGGAATAAAACTGCTTACGGAATCCCAAGTGCTTGGTGTAAAGACGACGAAAGGAGGATGTTCTGTAGAAGTTAAGGACTTAAAGAAAGGAAGTACATCAACCCTGGAAGCCGATATTGTCTTATCCGCTGTAGGCGTTACGCCAAATACAGATAATCTCGGTTTAGAGGCAGCAGGTATCAAAGTGGAGCGAGGTATCGTTCAGGTTGATGACTATTATCAAACTTCAGCTCAAGGGGTATATGCTATTGGTGATATTGTAAAAGGTCCCGCTTTAGCACACGTTGCCAGTGCCGAAGGAATCCTCTGTGTTGAAAAGATTGCGGGTCATGATGTTGAGCCGCTCGACTATGGTAACCTTCCAAATTGCACCTACAGTGTGCCAGAAGTAGCTTCTGTGGGTATGACAGAAGATGAGGCTAAGGAAGCCGGCTATGAGTTAAAGATTGGGAAGTTTCCTTTTTCCGCCTCCGGGAAAGCCAGTGCGGCAGGCGCCAAGGAGGGCTTTGTTAAAGTGATCTTTGATGCAAAGTACGGTGAATGGCTAGGCGCGCACTTTATTGGTGCGAATGTTACCGAGATGATTGCAGAGGTTGTTACAGCTCGAAAACTCGAGACAACAGGTCATGAAATTATCAAAGCGGTACACCCGCATCCAACAATGAGTGAAGCGGTCATGGAAGCTGCTGCTGCTGCCTACGATGAGGTAATTCATCTTTAATTCATATTTGGCCTTTGTCGTTGCGCATTCTTGATAAAGTTTGCGTACATTTGCCGTCCCTAAGTAAGCATGGCAAACTCACCAGCACATATTCTGTATGGAGAAAACTCCGAAGTAATAGCTAAGTCTATTGCCGAGAGTTACTGCACGCTTTCTCACGAAGGAAGGCAAGGGCTTGCGCCGAAAGAAGTGCTAGCGGACTTTGAAGTTCAGCGCTTTAGCGACGGAGAGTTTAAGCCGATCATTCATGATTCGGTTCGTGGATCCTATTGTTTTGTGATTCAATCAACCAATCCTCCTTCCGATAATTTGATGGAGATGCTGATGATGATTGATGCATGCCGTCGTGCTTCTGCTCAGTATATCACGGCCGTCATCCCTTACTATGGATTTGCCCGTCAGGATCGTAAAGACCGCCCGAGAGTGTCAATTGGGGCAAAGCTTGTGGCTAACTTGCTTACTGCTGCTGGAGCGGATCGTGTGATGACGCTTGATCTTCATGCCGGCCAGATTCAAGGCTTCTTTGATATTCCAGTGGATCACCTTGAAGGAGCGCCGATCTTTATACCCCACATTAAGAGCTTAGGGCTAGAAAACTTAATGTTTGCTTCCCCCGATGTAGGAAGTACGAAGCGAACAAGAATGTACAGTCAAGTATTTAATACGGACTTTGTGATTTGTGATAAGCATCGCAGTGAAGCCAATCAGATTGGAGAGATGCGCCTTATTGGAAATGTAGAAGACAAAAACGTCATTTTGGTGGATGATATGATTGATACTGCGGGTACAATGTGTCGTGCAGCTGACCTTCTAATGGAAAGTGGCGCGCGCAGTGTTCGAGCGATATGCACGCATCCTGTATTGAGTGGCCCAGCCTATGATCGTATTAATTCAACAGACTCGCTAACGGAAATGATTGTAACCGATAGTATTCCACTAAAACAACAATCAAGTAAAATCCGTGTGCTATCAACCGCAGAACTTTTTGCTACTGCGATTCGTAATGCACATGAACATCGATCGATTAACTCGTTATTTATAAATCAATACAATAAAGAAGAATAATGAACACTTTAGAATTGACAAGCCAAGCTCGTGAAAAAGTAGGAGCAAGAAGTGCTGAACTAGCTCGCAAAGAAGGATTGATTCCTGCAGTAATTTATGGCGGTGAGGGTAACCACCACATAACCGTCGATGCAATCGAGGCAGGAAGAGCAATCTTTACTGACAAATTCTATCAGGTAAATATTACCGTTGATGGGAAGTCAATTCCTTGTATTGTAAAGGATCTTGACTTACATCCAGTAACGAGTAAGATAATCCACATTGATTATCAAGAATTAGTACCTGGGAAGAAGGTTAAGATTAATGTACCTGTTCGCACCTACGGCACAGCTAAAGGAGTATTAGCAGGGGGTAAATTAGAAATTACTCTAAGAAAGTTAACTGTAAAGCTAGATGCTGGAAAACTAATCGACGAGGTTACAGTGAATATCGAAAACCTTGAAATGGGTAAATCGGTTAAGGTAAGAGACATTGATGCCATCGACGGTGTGGAAATTATGAATTCTCTAGGTAACCCGATTGCTCAGGTTATCGTGCCGCGTTCAATGCGTTCTGCAGCTTCTAAGTCAGATGATTTGGCAACTACGGCAGAATCTGAAGAAGCTTCAACTGAGGAGGCACAAGAAGCTGAGGCAGACGCCTAAGCTTTTCTTTCTACCTTGGCAGTGTATGAAGTACCTCATTGTCGGATTAGGTAATATCGGGGACGCCTACAAGAATACTAGGCATAACATTGGCTTTGATGTAGTCGATTGCCTCGCCAAGCGATGGTCTGTCGAATACGAGGCTGGAAAGCTCGCTGATGTTGTGGAAAGCACGTATAAAGGACGACAAGTTACTCTTATCAAGCCCACTACGTTGATGAATCGAAGTGGAAGAGCAGTTGCTCACTGGATGCAGCAAAAGAAAGTCTCCTTAGACAAAGTTTTGGTCATTGTAGATGATTTGGCTTTAGATCTTGGTGTATTGCGCTTACGAGGAAAAGGAAGTGATGGAGGCCATAACGGGATAGCGAATATCAATGCGATACTCAATACTCCTCGCTATGCTCGTTTACGTTTTGGCATTGGTAGCAATTTTAGCCGAGGAAGGCAGGTAGATTTTGTCTTAGGGAAATGGGATAAACAAGAAGAGGAAGACGTTTCTTTTGGAATAGAGCGAGCAGCAGATGCCACAGAATCGTTTATTTTCAGAGGGTTGGCCAATACTATGAATGTCTTTAATACAAAGCCTAGCTCATGAAGATTTTCTGTATAGGAAGAAATTACGCAGCGCATGCGGAAGAATTAGGAAACAAAATTCCAAGTAGGCCCGTGATTTTTATGAAGCCTAGAACAGCGCTTCTACAGGATAATAAACCCTTTTTTCTACCCAATTTTGATTCAAGTATCCATTATGAATGTGAACTGGTCTTGCGCATTGGAAAAAATGGAAAGGCCATTCCTGAGCGTGTTGCTCATAGCTTTATTCACAGTATAGGCCTAGGGATTGATTTTACGGCAAGGGACTTGCAAAGCGAACTCAAAGAGAAAGGTCATCCTTGGGAGATTGCTAAAGCCTTTGATAAATCCGCATTACTGGGTGATTTAAAACCAGTGGACTTATTTGATTTAACCAAGCCCATTCAGTTTTCATT
>JAYYPZ010000002.1:0-21185 GCA_036128775.1 Bacteroidota bacterium | reverse complement strand
TAAAACTACCCCGATACTATTATCCTCTTGGGCATCATAAAATGCCTTTAGTAGTTCGGCTACGGTTTTTGGGCGAAATGCATTCCGCACTTCTGGCCGATTAAATGCGATGCGCGCGACACCATCTTTTTTGGCATAGGTTATATCGCTATACCCTTCGATTGAATTCCATGATACATTCATAGAATAAATGTACAATCCATAGACTCTAAATTGGGATTTCCTTGTAGGAATCCTTTAATTTGACGATATGTCTTGGCAGGATACACAGCGGTTTCTAGGTAAGTTGAGTTATAAAAAGCTCGCGAACTTGTCCAAGCTACTTCTATCCTATAAGCTAGCAACTTGGCAAGGTCATGGTTCGAGGTGGGGCTTGCCGATGACGCTGTCCGTTGAGCCAACAACATCCTGTAATCTCGGTTGTCCTGAATGCCCAAGTGGTTTGCAATCCTTTTCAAGGCCAACGGGCACCATTGATGTAGACCATGTTAAACGACTAGTTGATGAGGTAAAGGATCATTTGATCTATCTCTACTTTTATTTTCAAGGCGAGCCCTATGTGCACCCGCAGTTTACGGAAATGGTAGGCCTTGCTTCTCAGGCAGGATTATATACCGTTACCTCATCCAACGGGCACTTCCTTACGGCCCGTCGAGCGCAGGAAACATTAGACAGTGGTCTTGATCGATTGATCATTTCGATCGATGGAAGTACTCAAACGAGCTATGGTCGTTATCGAAAGGGTGGGGAATTAGACAAGGTTTTGCGCGGTATAGAAACCTTACTTAATGCACGAGAAAAAGGAGGATATAAGAATCCGCATGTAATCTGGCAGACTGTTGTTTTTTCGTCTAATGAAGATGAAATTGATACGCTTCGATCCATGGCGAAATCCTATGGTGTTGATGCCTTCTCTTTAAAAACGGCTCAGCTTTATGATTTTGAAAATGGACATGATCTTATGCCGTCTTCACCGACATATTCTAGGTATAGGAAAAATAAGGAGGGAAAGTACGAGCTTAAACAGCGTGGGGATCGCCACTGCTGGAAAGCATGGCATAGCGCCGTGATGACATGGGATGGAAAGGTTGTCCCTTGCTGTTTTGATAAGGACGCTGAATTTGCCTTAGGCGATTATTCTAAAGATTCGGTTCAGTCGATTTGGACCAATGATCTTTCTTCTTCATTTATCGAACAAGTACAGCGGTCTCGACAAAGTATACCGATGTGTAACAATTGCTCCGAGGGGGTAAAAATATGGCGCTGATAAACAGCGCCATAACAAAAAAATCGTAAACAGTTTTCCGCTTATTCGTTAGGAATCATTAAATCATAAAACTGATCCAACTTGGGAAGGATAACCACTTCTGTACGACGGTTAGCACTTCTTCCCTCTGCTGTTTCGTTATCACCCTTAGGTTGATATTCTGCTCGTGCACCAGCAATCATTCTTGCAGGATCTACTTGATAGTTTTCTTGTAATGTTCGAACAACTGCAATTGCACGCTGTGCGCTTAAGTCCCAATTGTCTTTCATACAATACCCTGCGATGGGTCGGTTATCGGTATGGCCTTCAATCATCACCTCAAAATCTTTGTGATCATTGATGATTAATGCAATTTTTTCCATTACTTTCTCACCCTGTGGTAAGAGGTTAGCACTACCTGAAGTGTAAAGAAGTTTATCCGATATAGAAATAAATACTGCACCTCCTCGTACTTCAATATTAATATCCTCATCACTCAAATCATCAAGTGATCTGCGGATGTTTCCTTCAAGAGTAGCAATCATGCTATCCTTCATGTTGATATTCTCTACAAGTTCTCCAATGCTATCATTCATCATGTAGAGTTTTTCTATCGCTTCGCTGATTCGTTGTGAGCCTTCAGACGTGATAACCGATAAATCAGCCATTCGGTCAATTAAAATCTCGTTACTTGACTCACAATAATTTAAGTCTTCAGTGAGCGTCACATTTTCTTCAGTAAGAACGCTGTTCGATGCTTTTGAAGAATCGAGTGATGTTTCACAATTCGATAGGTCAGTTACTAATCGAGCGCGTTCGATACGAAGACCATCGAGCTCTTCTATAGCCATATCATATTTCTTCTTAGAAACACATGATGTTGCTAGGGTTGCAATCCCAATCAGCAAGAGTATATTTTTAGCGTATTGCATTATATAATTTTTTAATAACGACAAAGATAATGTTTTATAACGCACATTCCTTGATGAAAATGTGTTGAATGCGTTAGAGAACGTTAAAACTGTTGTAAAAAACGCTGGTCGTTCTCAAAAAATAGTCGAAGATCATCGATGCCATGGACTAACATGGCAATTCGCTCGATGCCCATACCAAAGGCGAACCCAGTATACTTAGGATGTTCAATGTTTACAGATTTTAGCACGGCGGGATCGACCATGCCGCACCCTCCAATCTCTACCCATCCACTGCCTTTGCAGACCGGGCAACCTTTTGCATCACAAATGAAGCATGAGACATCTAACTCAGCGGAAGGCTCTGTGAAAGGGAAGTAGGAAGGCCGCAGTCGGATATTGTCACTTCCAAACATCTCCTTAGCAAAATAATAGAGGGTTTGCTTGAGGTCTGCAAAAGACACTTTCTCAGCAATATATAGGCCTTCTACTTGGTGAAAAGCACAATGAGCTCGTGCGGATATGGTTTCATTTCGGAATACACGTCCAGGAGTGATTACACGAATAGGAGGCTTTTCATTCTCCATGACACGGATTTGTGCAGCCGATGTATGCGTGCGCAATAAGATGTTTGCTTTACTATCTACATAGAAGGTATCCTGCATATCCCTTGCCGGATGATCTTGCGGTAGGTTTAACGCCGTGAAGTTGTGCCAATCATCTTCAATTTCGGGTCCTTCAGCAATTGAAAAACCAAGTTTCGCAAAGATTTCGATCATTCGATCTTTGGTTTGTTCTATAGGGTGGCGTGTGCCAAATTTATGGGCGATACCTGGAGTAGTGTAGTCTCTTTTTTCTAACGCTGTCCCATTGGATTCTAGCTCACCTTGTGCCTCTTTTAGCCGACCTTCCGCAGTAACTTTCAGTGCATTCATGAGCTGCCCAAACGCTTTTCGCTCTTTGGGCTCTATGTCTTTCATGGCTGAAAACATGGCTTTGATTTCCCCCTTACTCCCTAGGTATTGGATTCTGAAAGCCTCAGCATCTTGGATGACCTCAGTTTTTATCTTCTCATGAAGAGCTTCTGCTTGTTGAAACACTGCATTCATAAAGGAAAGGTATGATTCTTCTTGGTTTTACCGATAAAAAATTAGCCCAAATTGAGCTCGAGATCGATAGGGCAGTGGTCCGAACCATGAATGTCGTCCATTACAGCACTCGAAGTGGTGGATTCTTGTAAAGTTTTGTCGACAAGAAAGTAGTCCAATCGCCATCCCACATTACGCTCTCTTGCTTTAAAGCGCATATTCCAAAATGTATACTGTGCTTTCTCTGGGTGCATCGTCCGGAAGGCATCAAAAAACCCTTGATCAAGAAGAAGATCCATGCCATCGATCTCATCTTGTGTGTATCCCGATGTTTTATTGTAATTCTCTTTGGGTCGTGCTAAGTCAATGGGTTGATGGGCAACATTAAAATCTCCTGTCACAATTACAGGCTTTTCTTCTCGGAGCGTTTTTAAGTAGTTGGCAAAAGCTATGTCCCATGTTTTCCGATAGGGGAGACGCTTCATCCCACTGCTGCTATTGGGAACATAAACATTCACTAAGTGAAAGTCACCCGCATCAACACGCAATACTCGCCCTTCCTGATCATGCTCATCGATGGAAAGACCGCTTGACCAAGAGGGTGCCGCCTCACCGAAGGTTGATTTTTTAGCAAGAATGGCAACGCCTGAATAACCCTTTTTGATAGCAGATGTACTTTGAATATGATATTCAGAGGATAAATCACTTAGGGCTTCCATGACCTGGTCATCCTGAGCTTTGGTTTCTTGGAAACACCAGATATCTGCCTGATGACTATTGATTTGCTCGACAAGGCCTTTTTTGACCGAGGCTCGAATTCCGTTTACATTCCATGATATAATCCGCATACTTGTAGAATTTGAAGTTTTTGCAATGTAATTAACTGCGCTGCATTATCTAGGTTATCCGAAGGATATTTTCATTTTCTTTTACATTAGAACTATGTTCTTGAATAAAGTGATACGTACAATTTTTTTTACCTCGTTGTCCTTCGTTCTGAGAATGTTATCTATCGAAGGATGATATCGGTAGAATAACTTCTTACACCAATTCAATAGTGAGCGAGGAGTCGGTTTTGACCACTTTAGTCAGCCCCTTTTTAGCAAGACTTTTTGTGGTTTTATCCCATTGCTTATTGGATAAGCCCAACTCTTCTTTAAGAGAAGCTAAATCCCGTGGACTTTCTTTTTCAAGAGCGCTGATTAGAAGTTTCTCATTGTCGTTTAAGTCTTGAGTACCTGCCTCTTGCGCGGGTGCAGCCTCTGAAGTTTTTTCAGGTCTCATTTGGGGAAACAGCAGAACCTCTTGAATCGATGTTTGGTTGGTCAGCATCATAACCAATCGATCTACCCCAATCCCCATACCTGCCGTTGGAGGCATTCCATATTCAAGGGCACGTACATAATCGTGGTCGATAAACATGGCCTCATCATCACCTCTTGCTTGCAACGCAACTTGTTCTTCAAAGCGTTTGAGTTGATCAATAGGGTCATTCAGCTCGCTGTAGGCATTGGCTACTTCCTTTCCACAAATAAAGAGTTCAAAGCGCTCGGTTAGGTTTGGATTGTCGCGGTGTCTCTTGCAAAGCGGTGACATTTCAACGGGATAATCCGTAATAAAGGTGGGTTGAATAAATTGGCCTTCCGCTTTTTCACCAAAAATCTCATCGATGAGTTTGGCCTTACCCATTGACTTATCTGTTTCTATGCCGAGTTCGTTGGCAATGCTTCGAATCTCTTCCTCGCTTTTTCCATCGAGATTGTAGCCGGTATGTTGTTCAATGGCATCAAGTATGCTGATGCGCTGGAAGGGTTTTCCAAAATCTATGGTATTCCCCCAGACCTCTAATTGCATAGTCGACGAAGTTTGTTGCACGCAGTGCTTGACCAAGGCTTCGGTATAATCCATCATCCAGTTGTAGTCTTTGTAGGCAACGTAAATCTCAAGTACGGTAAACTCTGGATTATGTGTGCGATCCATGCCCTCGTTGCGGAAGTTCCTACTAAATTCAAAAACCCCATCAAAACCTCCAACAATTAGTCGCTTTAGATACAACTCATTAGCGATACGTAGGTACATTGGGATGTCCAGGGTATTGTGGTGCGTAATAAATGGTCTTGCATTGGCACCACCGGGTATGGCTTGCAATACAGGGGTGTCTACCTCAACATATCCATCTTTTATAAAGAAACTACGCATGGATCGGATGATATCACTGCGTTGTTTGAATATAGATTTTACGCCTTGGTTAACCACAAGATCAACGTAGCGTTGACGGTAGCGTAGTTCAGGATCCGTTAAGGCATCATAGACATTTCCTTCGCTGTCTTTTTTTACAACGGGCAGGGGCTTGATAGATTTAGATAGTAAGGTAAAGTCCTTGACGTGAACGGTGATTTCTCCGAGCTGCGTCCGAAACACATAGCCTTCTATGCCAATAAAATCGCCTAAGTCAAGCCACTTTTTAAAGACATCATTGTATTTCGATTTATCCTCTTCTGGGCATATTTCATCGCGATTAAAGTAAAGCTGGATTCTCCCTGAATGATCTTGCAACTCGGCAAAGGCTGCCTTCCCACTGATTCGTTTAATCATCAGCCTTCCTGCAATGCAGAGGTTCCATGGCGTATCATCTCCCTCAATGGTTGGAAAGTGAGCAAGAATATGTTGAGCACTTGCTGAGACCTCATACTTTTCAGCAGGGTAGGGGTTTATACCATAGGTAATGAGTGATTCAAGGTTTTGTCTTCGTTGAATTTCCTGTTCGCTTAATGGGGCCATAGTTGCTTTATAACGCTTAAACAACAATAAAGGTAAAACAAGCAAGTCAAGAAAAGGTGCTTTTCTTACGCTCTTTCAATATTGCGATGGATTAATTGATTTAATGTATATCTTTGCCGTCCCAATTTATCAATTCGGGGTGTGGCGCAGTCCGGTTAGCGCACCTGGTTTGGGACCAGGGGGTCGCAGGTTCGAATCCTGCCACCCCGACACGATAGGAAAAGCCATCGCAAGTGCGATGGCTTTTTTTATACTTCATCTTAAAGTGACTTTCTGCAAAAAAAGTAAAGTGGAAGGCCTGTTGTTATGGCAAGGATTCCTTTCCAATACTTCATTGTTTCTGCACCAGGTAATAGGGTGCTTTCCTGCATCCATGATAGGATGGCGAACATGATTCCAAAGGCTGAAAGAAGAAGCCAGAGCTCTTTACGATAATTATTCATGTCTTTCAGTTGATGATTAGCAATGCAATGCTTATTTTAAGCAATCACAAAGGTTAAAATTATGGCTGACTTTACACGACTGTTTGATTTGTTTGATTATCAAAATGTATCTCATCCTAGAGAAGATGCATTGAATTATAAGTATGGAGGGGTTTGGAAGAATTATAGTTCGCAGAATTGTGTTGATTTTCGGGATAAGGTCAGTCGTGCTTTATTAGCCTCAGGACTCAAGCCGGATGATAAGGTGGCCTTGATTTCCCCTAATCGTCCTGAATGGAATTTTATGGACTATGGGATGTTGCAAGTAGGTATAATCAATGTGCCTATATATCCTACGATTTCAGAACGTGAGTATGAGCATATATTCAACGAAGCAGAAATCAAAATGGCCTTTGTTGCCGACCAAGGTTTGTGTGATAAGATCTTAGCGATTAAAGATCGTTGTCCTAATCTTCAAGAAGTGTTTGCCTTTGAGGAAAATGTCAATGGATGCGAACATTGGACAGCTTTTTTAGCACGGGAAGCTTCAGGCAGTCAAGAAGACGTCAAGGCATTAGCAGATAAAATCCAGCCCAATGACTTGGCAACGATTATTTACACCTCAGGAACTACAGGATTGCCCAAAGGTGTGATGCTGTCCCATAACAATATCGTAAGTCAAGTTAAGGCGGTTATGGAGGTTTTGCCACTTTACAAAGAATATCGCTCATTGAGTTTTCTTCCTCTATGCCACATTTTTGAGCGCACGGTAACCTATACTTACGTGGGCGTTGGGGTAGGTGTCTATTATGCGGAAAGCATGGAGACTATTGCGGACAATTTGAAAGAGGTGAAACCCCATTTCTTTTCTTCCGTTCCCCGTCTATTGGAAAAAGTCTATGACAAGATCATGGGTAAAGGAATGGATTTGACGGGCTTGAAGAAGCGCTTGTTCTTCTGGGCAGTAGATTTAGCTCAGAGCTATGAGGAAGGGCAAAAGCCGACGCTAAAAACCAAAATTGCCGATAAATTGATCTACTCCAAGTGGCGAGAAGCCCTAGGAGGAAATGTCCTCGGTATTGTTACGGGCGCGAGTGCTTGCCAAGAACGGTTGGCGCGTGTATTTTCTGCGGCGGGAATTCCTATTCGTGAAGGCTATGGTCAGACGGAATCAAGCCCTGTTATAACTGTAAATCGTTTCGACGAAGGGATGTTTAAGTTTGGTACCGTGGGGGTTACTATACCTGGGGTAGAGTTTAAAATTGCTCCCACCGAAGGTCATCCTGAGGGCACTGGGGAAATTTTAGCCAAAGGACCAAACATTATGCTTGGGTATTACAAAAAGCCGGAAGAGACCGCGAAGACAATTGTCGATGGGTGGCTGCATACCGGTGATGTTGGAACCATTATCGATGGGAAGTTCTTGAAAATCACCGATCGCATCAAAGATCTTTTTAAAACGTCAGGAGGAAAGTACGTAGCACCACAAGTCGTTGAAGAAAAGATGAAAGAGAGTCGATTCATTGAGCAAATCATGGTTATTGGTGAAAATGAAAAGTTTGTTTCTGCACTAATTGTTCCATCATTTGCTGCACTTCAAGATTGGGCAGAAAATGAAGAAGGTATTTCAGATACTTCCCCGCAGGGACTTGTTAGTCATCCAGCGGTCGATGCCTTGATTCAAGCTGATATCAAGGAGTTAAATACCTATTTTTCTAAGATCGAACAGATTAAAGCCTTCCGCTTATTGGCCGAAGAGTGGACAGAGGAAAGCGGTTGTTTAACGCCAACCAAAAAGGTCAAGCGCAAGGTGGTTATGGAACAGAGTGCCGATCTTATTGCCTCCATATACTCCGCATAAGGAATTTAAGAAGTTATCCACGTAACATCTTCCTAAGGTCTTCGTATATATAGTTCGAAGATTTTCAGCACGTTAGGTGCTTAGATACCATAAAATGCAGCAAAAAAGCTCCATATTAAGGGCCTTTCGGCCATTGAGAGATCCTCGTCGTGATGTCGCATTGAGCATTCATGACTTCCCTGCATTTATTCTTGGATTTGACTTTATTATCTACAATGTAAACGAGGCCTTTTGTGACATTATCGGGGCACCAAAAGAAGGTATTGAAGGACGTCCGCTCAGGCATTTTGTCCTTCGGGATGATCTGTATGCACTCAAGGAAGCCATAGGAGAGCTGCGTCAAGGAAGTAAAAAGCGTTTTCATTTCACTCGGCACATAAAGTCTGAACAGCAGGTAGTCATAGATTCTACATTGAGTCTTTCCTTGTATAAGGATGAATTTGGTCATCCAGAAGGAATAATGGTTATGGTTGCGATAAGTGAAGATGTCGGAACAAACACTCAGTCTACCGTCGAGCAGGAAGTGATTGGAAACCTTTTGTCTACCATGACGGATTTTCTCTATGTTTTTGATATGCGCCAACAGCGTATAGTCTATGAAAATCGCTCCTTTTTAAATCATCTAGGATATGATAGGGAAGATATTGCCGAACAATCAGAAATGCAGTTTCTATCCAATCGTATTCTGGTAGACTCTATTCAAGGCGATTGGGAAAATGATACAGACTTCCTTCAATATGGTAAGAAGGGGGAATTCATTGATGCCGAGTACCAAATTCAATGTAAAGATGGCAGTTATCGATGGTTTCATGAGCGAACAAGCATTATGAACCGCGACAAGGAAGGCTTAGTAACCTGTATATGTACCATGCGTGATATCACCAATCAGCGATATGCGCATTTTGAAAACCAAGTACATGGGGCGTTTATTGAGAAAATTTCTCAGACCATTCCTGATTATATCTATGTGTGGAACTTGAAGTCAAGGCAAATAATGTATTCTAATTTTTCAGATCGAACATTTATGGGCTACACTGAAAATGAATATAATATTGGCGATATGGCTATTTATTTTGATGATGATAATCGAACAATAGCAAGAGAAGGAATAAAGTCTTTGCAAAGTTTAGAAGATGATGCTTATTTAGAAAATGAGGTAAGATGTATTGATAAACATGGCCAATCTCAATGGCTGCGTTCCCGTTTTCGTGTATTTTCTCGTGGTAATGATGGTGAAGTGGATACAATTTTTGTGGTTTCTAAAGTGATCACAAATGATAAAGAATACATTGATAACATCAACAAAGCTGAATCTTATAACCGTGCAATTATAAGTGCAATTCCTGATGTTGTTCTTATGGTTAATGCTAATGGAGACTACTTAGATATTCGGGAAAGAAAATATGAAGATGGATATGTTCCGAATATGGATGTTTTGGGTAAAAATGTACGTGAGATTCATACTGAGGAGAATGTTGCCTTGATTCTTGACGGTATTGCGCGATGCAAAGAATCAAAGAATGTTACCGAATGGACGATGTCAAGAGAGATTGATGGGGAAACATTCTTTTTGTTCTGCAGGATTTCCTATATCAACGAGGATACCTTCCTCGCAGTGGTTCAAAATGTTACTGAGCGCCAACAATTAAAACTTGCATTGGATGAAAAGATTGTAGCCCTCTCCAAGCAAAGGGATACGTTACAAGATTTTGTAGAGCGTAACCAAGAGCTTGAGCAATACGCTTATATCATTTCTCATGACTTAAAGGAGCCTGTGCGAACCGTTGCTGGCCTATCCCAGGTACTCGAGGCGAGTTTAGAGGATTCTCATCCTGGTAAGCGCTATGTGCAGATGATTAAGGAAGGCAATAAGCGTATGTATGATTTGATTGATAGTTTATTGCAATATTCCAATACAAGTAAAAATGAACTTGTCTTGACCGAGATTAATCTAAATGACGTTGTGCGTGCTGTCCAATCGGATCTGACCATGTCGATTGAGCGCAACGAAACCAACCTTATCGTTGACACCCTACCCCTTGTGACCGGAGATAACACCATGATTCGTCAGCTTTTACAAAATATCATTGGTAATGCGATTAAGTTCTCAGGTAAAAAGGAGGATTCAGAGGTTCACGTATACGGCGAGGTAACGACTGATGAGATTATCATTCATGTAAAGGATAATGGTATTGGTATTCCAGAGGACTCAAACAAAGATATCTTTGGCGTATTCCAGCGACTACACAGCGATAAGAGTTATCAAGGCCAAGGAATTGGGCTTTCTATTTGCAAGCGGATTATGGACCGCCATCAAGGCCGAATATGGTATACCTCAGTCCACGAAGAAGGCATGACCATTCACTGCGCGTTTCCCAAATCGTCTACAGACTACTCTTTACAAGAACCCTCCTCCATAGAGGCGATCCAAGAGGCGATCAACTCCAATCCTTCATAGTGGATTATTGATCGTCCGATTTCAGGCATCATAATATCAATTTCATCTGAGGCCATGCGATAATGTATGATCGATTTTTCAGGAGATCCTGGAACAATGTCATAACTAAGATTGCCGCTACCTCTTCCTGCTGCAACAGGGACTTTACAAACACCTAATTCTTTGGGATCTGTGGTTAGTGCGTCGAGATAAAATCCAGTAGTATTTCCCGGCCCCTTAGGATTATGACAGTGGCCGCAGTTTATATCAAGGTAGGCTCTCGCTCGTTCATCGAGGTCTTCGGATAAATCATTCCAAACCGCATTCCGGGGTTGAATCTCATTGGGATTGTATCCTTCGAGATACCCTATTTGCTGCCAATAGACAAGTTGATTATGCTTGCCCTCTTCTCCGTAGTCAAAGAGTCCATTGAGGTTGCGAACCTTGGGGCCGATAGGCATTACTTTGTCGTCTACAATATGACATGACTTGCACTGACCTTGTTGCGGTTGCATATAGTTTACATGCTGTTCTTCCCCTTGGATATCAATCCAAGAAACCTTGGTAAACTCGCCAAACGGATGGTAGTCTGCCTCGGTTTGATCTTCATTCCATAGATATGGATAGTTTTTCCACCCTGACTGGGTGTTCACCAGGAGTCTCGTCTCGATTAAGCGTCTTTCCCCATGGGGATTTCGCATATCGGTAGGATAGTAAAAGTTCTTGATTAAGACGGTGCCCAAGGGGAAATCTAGGACTTCATCCTTTCGATATTTTGCAGTACTTCCTTGAGGCATCCAAACAAACCGTGCTTTATAGGCATAGTCAGAGAATAGTTCGGAGTTTAATGAATAGGGTAGGACACCATCGCTTGGAATCAAATATTGTACAGGACCCTTGAAGAATCCATAATCACTGAGTTTAAGAAAAGGAGAGTCATCTTGTGGTAGAACAATTGTATTGCTCTCAAAATCTGCAGGATTAATCCCTAAAAACTCACTATGGCTTTTGAATATTATAGAAGCCGCTTCAGACTCTTGATCCTTCTGCGAATGATGCTTCTCATCAACATCTCCCTTGTTGCATGTCATAAGCCCTAGCGTAACGACAATCAGAATACAAGTGAAGCAAGTTTTTGTAGTAAGCATTTAGCTGTAATACGTTGGAGTGGAAAGCCTTATTATCGATTGACTTGGTAGACTTCGGGAAAACTCATTTTTTGACAATTCCCGAGCGGTTCAGCATCTCGGATTAATGGACTATCAAAGTCACCATTATTCAACATCATGAAGGTGAAATCACTTGAATCCTCTTGTACGCAAAATATGCTCGTCTCACTAAAGACGCCATCGGAGAGCAAGTCGAAACCTTTTCCACCATTTCCACTAGTTAATACAAGTAATCCAAAAGGAGTCGAGTTATCCGCATAAAAGGAAGGATCACATGAATACTTATTATCGTGTATGCTGATATTTGATGAATAAGGACTGAATTGGTCGGTTGATTTTTGATTTGGATTATGCACGAAGTAGCTTGCTACTGCGACCCCCATGGTTTTGTTATCTCTGATTTCATTGTTGAATACTTCGCAGGATTTCGCGGCTAAAAGAACAATACCAGAGCCAGGAGCTACGATGGCCACCATATTGCCTTCCGGAGCAAAATTGAGGTGGTTGTTATGTACTACAATATTATCATAGACTTGACAGAACTCCCCATCAGGATTCACAGGAAGATCGGGTAAGTTGAACACCAGGATGCCTCCGGTGTTATCTTCTGCCACATTATCATACACTAAGGAACGGGTGCAGTTTTCAATTTCTATACCCGCAACATTGTGGTAGACGTAGCAATTTTTTACGACCACGTCCAATGATTGCCCGACATAAATGCCAGCATCCGATGCGCCTGCAACCATACATTGCTCTACAAGAATTCCTTGGCTTTCCACAGGATAAAGACCATAGCCTCCATTTGTAGGATGGGGTCCTTTGGTCCATAGGACTTCGAGGTTGCGCATAATCATATCATTACATCCCTTGGTTTTGATACCATCTCCGTGCGCATCGTATACTGAAAAATCACACAGCGTAATGTTGTTTGCTTTGTTCACATTGATACCCTGCCCTCCAGCCTGTTGGTCAGCAAAGTTTATAATGGTTTTTCCCATTCCCTTCCCTTGAAGCGTTATGCCGTTGACCTCACTAACAATTAATTCGTTGGAAAGGTGATATACACCACTCCCTAAATAGATCGTATCGCCTTCTTTGGCATTATAAATGGCCATTTGTAGCTGCTTTACATCTAGAGAATCTAATGCGCTTAACTCCTGTATTGGTAGATTCCGTCGCTGACGAAGACCGCTTTTGTCATCAATCTCTCGCAGTTGGTACGATATATCTTGGCGATATATTATCTTTTTATCCTCAGATGATTGAGCTTCTGAAGCTACACTTTGTGATTTGTGAGTACTATTGTCTTTCTCATTTGTGCATGATGTGAAGAGCGCAGGAACAAGAAGGATTAGCAAGAGATGGGTTTTCATTCAGGAATTGTTAAGTGTTCCTCTTAAGTTAAGCCAAGTCTTGCTTTTCTCCAAAGGCTAAATCTCCTGCATCACCAAGTCCTGGTACAATGTAACTCTTGGCATTTAACTCATCGTCCAATGCCGCAGATAAAATCTGATGCTCATGGGTCAAATTACTTTTAACATATTGAAGGCCCTCTTTTGATGAAATTAGTGCCACGATGTAGAATCTTTTAATTGCTGGATACATTTTGATTAACACCTGTGCCGTTTTTACGATGGATTTACCAGTGGCTAACATGGGGTCAATTAAGATTACTTCTCGTTCATTTAGATTGGGTAGGGCATGATAGTCTAAGGCAATGTCAAATGTAGTGGCACTAGTCGTCTTACGCATGGCACCAATAAAACCACTTTCTGCATGAGGGAAGACCGACTGTAACCCCTCGTAAAAGGGAAGTGCTGCACGCAAAATGGGAATTAAAACGGGTTGTTCATTCAGTAGGTTGACTTGGGCATTTCCAAGCACAGTTTGTACCTGTTGACTTTCATACGCCATGCATTTACTTAACTCATATCCGCAATAAATACCGCTTTGTCTCAGATTTTCTCTAAATCTTGGCCGACTTGTTTGGATGGCTTTATCCCGGATTTCAGCTAAACATTCATTGAGTGCGCTGTTGTGAATATTTAGTATTTGGTAATTATCGCTTTTCATAACCCTTCTAATTTCGTTCAAACGAAGCGAATATGCAACAGGGAGCGGTGATTATTCTAATCTTTTTATGGGTTCTAGCCATAATTGTTATCCTTGCCGTTTTAAAAGGATCTGATGATTCGGATATCCAGAAGGCAATAAATCCCATCTCATATTCTTCAAATTCTAAGCAATTACCTCAAACGTATTTATCATGTCTTTCCAAATAGGTGAGTCAACTTACATGATTGAGCAGCGAACTTTGTTAATCAAGGATAAGGAAGGAATCAAACTGACTCCAAGGGAAGCCGCTTTGTTCGAGTTTTTGCTGGAGCACAAAAATGACATCGTAACAAGGGAGGAAGTATTACAAAAGATTTGGTCTAAAACAGACTACTTTGCTGGACGAAGTATGGATGTATACATCAATAGATTGAGAAATCATCTGAAGCAAGACGATTCCATAACCATTCATTCTATTCGTTCCCTCGGCTATCGACTAGAGGGCTAAGTCGTCTATTGAAGTGCAAAAGCCCTATTTGCCTACTAGGGTAAACGTAATCGTAAACTCATCGTAGATAAAACCGTCAGCCACAGCTTTAGCATCTAAGATGGATTTGGATTTATACATAATATCAAAGTCTGTGCGGTCAATAACCAATTTTCCTTTGATTTCCCCATTCTTATACTCGTATTGAAGCGCGTATTCTTTGGAAATATCTTTTATGGTTAGTATGCCTAGAACCTCTCCTGGTTTGCCGTTACTCCCTTTAACTGTAAAGGAGGCTTCTGGATAGTTTTCGGTATTAAAGAAGTCGGGATCTTTGAGATGGTTGGTTAGGGAATTTTTTGCCCCACCCGTTAAATCTTCAACGGTAATGCTGGTCATGTCCATTACAATATATGCTTGACTTACCTCGCCTTGGCTATCGAATGTAATGTTTGCCTTTTGAATGCTGACTAACCCATCGTGCTGTCCTCCTACTTTTTTGGCAAGCCATTCGACATTACTTTTTTCAAGATCAACCTCAAAAATCTGTTGAGCTTGTACCATGTTTGAGGATAAAATCACTGCAAGGATTAAAACGAGATATTTTTTCATAATGCGTTTTGTTAGACGTTGAGTTGGTTGAACAAGGTTATCTCCGTTTTGGTTTCAATATCTATGCCAATTATGGCGGTATTTGGGATATATGGGCATAAAAAAAGCCGAGGGTAACCCTCGGCTTATATTTGAAGTTAAGATAACTGCTTACTCAGCAGCTTCTTCTGAAGACTCTTCAGCAGCTTCTTCTGTAGCTGCCTCATCACCTTCTTCAGCAGCTTCTCCTTCGCCACCACAAGCAACAACAGTGATTGCTACAAAACCTGCTAATAAAATTGGTAAAAACTTTTTCATGATAAAATTTTTATTGTTTAAGAATGACTTAAATATAAATGGGTACTTGAGTAATTCAAAGCGAAGTCACTAACATTTTGTTAAGATGGTTGATTTCGTTGTGTGTTGAGTCCCAAAAGGTTCTTCCATATCCCGTATTTTTGTATTCGTGGGACGCTCTCAAACCTTTGCTCTACATACACTTGGCTGTAAATTAAACTATGCTGAAGGATCTTCAATTGGTCAGCAGTTGGAGCAGCAAGGGTGGCTGCGGGTGGACTTTACACAGCCTTCGGATTGCTACATAATCAACACTTGCTCTGTCACTGCGCAAGCTGATAAAAAATGTCGAAACCTAGTCCGTCAGGCTAAACGAAACAATGCGGAAGCTAAGGTAGTGGTCATAGGATGTTATGCTCAGTTGAAGCCAGAGGCCATAGCCTCAATTCCTGGAGTAAACCTTGTTCTAGGTGCTAATGCTAAGTTTGATGTCGATGCCATTATGGCGGTGGATGCTGATACAAATTCTGTCGACGTTGAATCCATCAAAGAAGTAAATCGATTTGATCCAGCTTTCTCTCAAAATGATCGAACACGTACCTTTTTAAAGGTTCAAGATGGTTGTGATTACCACTGTACGTTTTGTACTATTCCTCTTGCAAGAGGCCGTTCGAGAAGCACTTCAATAGATAAGGTGCTACAGACTGCACAAAAAGCCATTGAATCAGGGGCTAAAGAAATTGTATTAACCGGTGTAAATATTGGTGATTTTGGCCGTTCGGAAGATGGACGCCAGCGCGGTAGTGAGAATTTCCATGATTTAATCGTTGCATTGGACGATTTGGAGGGTGTTGAGAGGTTTCGAATTTCTAGCATTGAACCCAACCTTTTGACTGATGAAATCATCGATTTTGTTGCATCGTCCAAGAAATTCATGCCTCACTTTCATATTCCCTTGCAAACGGGTGTCGACCGCCTTTTACGCGCCATGCGTCGGAAATATGATACCGCACTATATCGCAGCAGAGTAGAGCATATAAAAGCGGTCATGCCGAATGCTTGTATTGGTGTTGACGTCATCGTGGGTTTCCCAGGAGAGACGGATGAAGACATTCAACGTACCGCCTCCTTTTTGCAAGACTTACAGGTTAGCTATCTCCACGTGTTCACCTATAGTGAGCGACAAAACACGAGAGCCCCTCAGCTAGACGATACTGTTCCTGTTCAGAAACGACGTGAACGCAACTACATCTTGAGGAATATCTCGGATCGTCTTACTAAACAATTCTATCGTGAACAAGAGAATCATACTTTCCCTGTTCTGTGGGAAGAAGGGGATGCGAAGGATGATTGGATGTACGGATACACATCAAACTATATTCGTGTTCGTGCCAGACGTGAAGAGCTTAATTTTGGGGGGATATCATCTGTAGCCCTCAATCAATTTCTCGAAGAAGAAGGCGTATATTCAATTGACAAGCCACTCTAATCTTGGATTTATAGTTATGATTTTACGTGCTTACCCCACCGTTTTTGACTTTATCAACGATAAGCTACCTTTTCTGTCTGAGATGTTTCGAGATGGTGAACCCTTCCCAAGTATGTTCCCCAACACCTACGGCTTTTTTGTCGCGATGGCTTTCCTCTTGGCTGCTCTTGTTCTTCGGCAAGAACTAAAGCGACGCGAGGAATTGAAGTTGCTCATTGGTCATCCTCGGGAAATTGTGGTAGGTACAGGTCCCAATTGGACTCAACTGTTGATTAATGGAGCAATCTCTTTTTTCTTTGGATATAAGATTATTGGTGCATTTACCAATATGGACCAAGCATCCATTGATCAGATGGCCTATTTGCAAAGTAGCGAGGGAAGTATATTGGGCGGCATACTTGCTATGGCGTTATCTATCTTTCCTGCCTATCGAAAAGCTAAGAAGGAGGAGCTGCCGAAGCCCGAGCGACGGTGGGTGGACTATATGCCTCATGAGCAAATAGGAGAGATGGTTGTTATCGCCGCAATTTTTGGTATCCTTGGGGCTAAGATTTTTGATTTTTTACAACCGGATCGCATCCAAGACTTTTTTCAGAACATGGCTGAGCTACTGAGCAATCCCGCTTTATTTGTCAGTGGTCTGACGGTTTATGGTGGGTTGATTTTTGGTGGCCTTGCTATATTGATTTTTGCCTACCGTCGCAAAATTCATATTGCCCATTTATTTGATGCGCTTGGATTGAGTTTCCTACTTGCTCAAGGAATAGGCCGTCTAGGGTGTCACTTTTCCGGTGATGGTGATTGGGGAATTGTCAATCTCAATCCAAGGCCCAGCTGGATTCTTGAATCTTGGTGGTCAAACACTTACGCGCATAATGTAATCAATGCGGGAGAGCCCATTCCAGGGTGCACGGGTCAATACTGCTATGAGCTTTCAGCAGGCGTCTATCCCACAAGCATCTATGAGTTTTTCCTTTTTCTAGGAGGATTTCTTCTGTTGTTTTTTCTCAGAAAAAAGCTTACCCATAAACCAGGGATACTATTTGCTGGCTTTTTGATGTTTGCTGGCGTTGAGCGTTTTTTGATCGAAGGTATTCGGGTGACCTCTACTGCAAGCGCATTGGGTTTGTCGCAAGCTCAGATTATCTCTATAGGTATGATTCTAGGAGGGATGGGATTAATCATTTACAAGTATAAATCGAACTTGCTAAGTCATACCTCATCGATGAAGGACGGGGATAAGTAGTCCTGTTAGACTTCCTGCAACATACCCTGTGATTATATCGCTCCAGAAGTGTTTTCCTGCTCGGTACCTAAGAATTCCTGTTCCCAGGGGCAGAATAACAGCGGACGTCCAAACTAAGGGCATCCATTTAGCTCCCTTATGATAATGTTGAAGGGTCATTGCACTAAACATGGACATGGAGGCAGCAGTCGAGGTGTGACCCGAATACATCGAAGTAGTGGCATCTCTCGAAGTCTTCAAGGACATGGGCACATCGGGATTATAGACATAGGGACGCGGTCTTCGGACAAGTTCTTTGGTTAGTCCTGTTAGCCCCAAATTCAAAAAAAAGACTTCTACTCCGAGTACGGTTGGTTTTTCCCAATCCCTACGAATCTTTTGGCTTGACATGAGGAGTAAAGGGCTTGCGATGGCGGTAAACATCAAGGCATCAGAGAGGTGAGCGGATTTAGGTCGCCATTGATAGACTGCCCTTCGATCGAAGGCGTTGATGTCTGATATCGTTAGATTGGCTATGTTTTCCTCAGTCAGCGTTGGTTTGTTGCGATGAAAATAATAGGAAAGGCCTGCTGTACCGAGTCCTACAACGGGTATAGCAATTTCAGTAGAGTTACGAAAGGTATACGGTGATGTATGTTGACCCTTTAGATTCGAGGTCAAACTACTCAGTAGGAAAACCCAAAGGAATAAGCGCATGACTATCTAGAGGTTGTAAATAATATGGATAAGTCTGTTGCTTTCAGATTAAATCTTCGGGCTAATGCACTTTGAGTAACTTGTCCGCGGTACATGTAGACTCCTCTTGCAATGCCGTTGTCCTCTTGCATCAAATGATGTATCCCTCCATAATCCATTGATCTGGATAACATGGGACCAAGGAGGTGGCTTATAGCAATGGAAGCCGTTTTTGAAAACCTTGACGGAATATTGGTTAAACCGCAATGCCAAACATCGTGAATGGATTGAAAGGGTTGCTCATGGCTCGTTATCTCAGAGGTCTCAATACATCCACCCTGGTCTATACTTACATCGATAATCACAGATCCTGATTTCATATTTGCGACCATATGCTCGCTGATAACAATGGGTGATCGACCGGTTTTCGAATGAAGGGCGCCGATTACAACATCTGTATTTTCTAGGGTTTTGGCTATAAGTTGAGTGTCTAGGATGTTGGTGAAGAGTTGTTCTCCTAAATGGTCTTGCAGTTTTGATAGCTTATTGATGTCGTCATCCATAACCATGACGGTGGCTCCAAACCCACGAGCTGCTCGAGCAGCATAACGCCCCACAATTCCTGCCCCAAGAATTAGTACGCTAATGGGCTCAACACCATTGAGTCCTCCGAAGAGTTTTCCTCCACTTTCGTTCCGTTGACCTAATGCTTCAGAAGCTAAGAAAATGGAAGCATAGCCCGCAATTTCACTCATAGCTTTTACAAAGGGGAAGGATCGCCCTTCTCTACTTCTGAAAAACTCAAAGGCTAAAGCGGTTACTTTTTTCTTGGCGAGCTTGTCAAGTAAACTCGTGTCAAATGATGATAACTGTAATGGGGAAATAATTATCTGCTCCTGAGAAGCATTATCCGCATCTCTTTCATCTAATGGACAAATCTTTAAAAGGATATGTGATTTATAAATCTCTTTTACATCTGAGGTGATGACGGCTCCAGCTTCAGCATACAAATTATCGGGAAATCCGGCGCGCTTTCCAGCTCCGATTTCTACTAGTACTCGATAGCCATCGGCAGTTAGCATTTCTACATTGCGAGGAGTGAGGACTACACGTTTCTCTTCCGATGAAGTGGACTTAAGAATACCGATGTCGAGAGATCCCTTTCGCTCGGCTACTAATGAAGGCGACTCAAGGGGTTGCAATCCTAATTTTGAAGTAAGACCCATGTCAGATGGTTATTCCTTTTAAAATACGAAATTCTCTTTGAGATGGACCTTCTTCAATTTGGATAATTGAAAAAGGAATCAACTCTTGCTCTAGGTAGGTTTCGATAAGTTCCGGCCATTCTATAAAACAAACATCTTCTTTTTCCAACGATTCAAAAATGTCGAGTTCTATAAACTCCTCGAGCGATTGCAGTCGGTAAAGATCCAAATGATGGCATACATGTCCATTTTTCATCGGGTATTGATGCCAAAGGCTGTAGGTAGGGCTATTGACTTCTGGATTCGCTCCAAATTGACGAATAAACTGCTTTACCATACTGGTTTTACCTGCTCCTACGGGTCCTGTACAGCACCAGATTTGGCCCGCGGGCTGTTCTGCGATCCAAGAACAAAGAAAATGCAAGTCATCGGGGGATTTGCTAATGTGTCGATAAAGGATATCGCTCATTATCCTTTTGGCTTTAAGTGTATCCATGGCACAATCATCTCCTCCAAAGACACACCTCCATGCTGAAAGCTATCACTAAAATGGTTGGCGAAGTGCGCGAAGTTGTTGGGATAGACGAAGAAGTTTTCATCCTTCGCAAAGATGTATTCCGCTCCCAAACTTGGGCTTGGTAGGCCTATAGAGCTCGGGTCTTTTATTCGAAACACGTCTTTAGATTGATAGGTGAGCTTTCGTCCGGCTTTATATCTCGTGTTAGAGGTTATGGATTGTTCACCTGAGCACTTGCTTGCTGTTTTGACGCGCTTTGTGCCGTGGTCGGTCGTTAAGATGACCTCTACATCCTTTTGAGCAAGAGCAATCAATGCTTGGCGCAGTGGACTGTTTTTAAACCAGCTTTCTGTCAATGAACGGTAGCTTCGGTCATCACTAGCAAGTTCTTTAATCACTTCCATATCCGTTTTCGCATGCGATAGCATATCTACAAAGTTGTAGACTATGGCAGTCACATCATGGTTGAGCACATTAAGTGCTCGAGCCTCAAGTGATTTACCCATTTCGTAGTTGGCGACCTTAAAGAAGTCCACTTTGTCAATACGAGTTGATTTTCGCTCGATAAATGACTTAAAGTGTTGCTCCTCATGTTTGTTTTTGCTGCCTTCGGCTAGTTCATCAATCCAAAGGGAAGGGTAGTGCTTGATAATGTCATTGGGCAGTAAACCTGAAAACAAGGCATTTCGAGCATATTGAGTTGCT
>JAYYPZ010000001.1:0-7744 GCA_036128775.1 Bacteroidota bacterium | reverse complement strand
AATATCAATAGCATTAAAGCCTACTTCAAGCAATTTATTGTAGTAGGCAATCTTTGTTTCCGTCGATACCAAGCCTTTCATACCCTGTATGGCATCCCTTGGACATTCTGTTAACCAAATTTCTGGTAACCTTTTCTGTTCGGACATGTTATAAATTTACGATATCTAAGAGGTATGAAGGAAAATACGGTCAATACAGGATTAGAAGGACAATCGTTACCGCAATTGCTTGAAGGTATTCATGCAACCACATTAGAAGTACATCAAGCAATCGAGGAAGCCATGCCTCAAATCGAGGAAGTTTGTGAATTGGTGTTTAAAGCGCTTAAAGGCGGTGGACGGCTCTTTTACATTGGTGCTGGCACCTCAGGCCGTCTTGGTATTCTTGACGCCTCTGAGTGTCCTCCCACCTTTGGATCAGATCCTGAACAAGTTGTAGGCCTTATCGCAGGAGGAGACCAAGCCATCCGCAATGCGGTGGAATTTGCTGAAGACGATGAGGATGAAGCCTACAAGGATCTCGTGACTCAAGGAATACAAAAAGAAGATGTTGTTGTAGGGATAGCGGCTTCAGGCAATACACCCTATGTCGTTGGAGGACTTCGCGATGCCCAACAACATGGGATAGCTACAGCATGCATTACCTGCAATGCTCAGGGTAAGCTACTAGCTTATGCGGATAAGCCTATTATTGCCTATACCGGTAAAGAATTTATTCATGGAAGTACACGTTTAAAAGCTGGGACTGCTCAGAAACTGATTCTTAACATGATCACGACAACGACCTTTATTCGCCTCGGTCACGTTCAAGGCCGATTTATGATTGACATGCAACTTGCTAATAACAAGCTTTGGAAGCGAGGCATTGACTTTATTATGAAGCAGACGAAGCTCAGTGCGGAAGAGGCCCGTCATGCCTTGGAAAAGCACGGTAGCGTGCGGAAGGCTCTGCAAAACATAGATAATGCATAACATAGAACCCTTTTATGGTTGGAGGGATCGATACATTGTTGAAGAAGACGAACGCTCCCCTTTCTTTGGTCATCAGCACAACGAATTTGCCTATGATCAAAAGATTTACAATTACTATGTGCACCCCCAATGGAACAACTTCGGTTCAAATACCTTGCTCTTAAAATGCCTATACACAGACTATGAGCTCGGCTACACCATTATTGAGTTCATCGGAGAGTGGAATGATTTTTTGCACAACGATATCGAAATGCTGATCCGAAGTATCGTCAACCCTTTGATTGCTCAAGGGGTCTTCCGATTTATTCTCATCGGCGAGAACATCTTAACTTTCCACGGAGAGGCCACCGATTATTATGAAGAATGGCAAGACCTTGCATCTGAATCAGGTGGTTTTGTAACCCTGATGAACCTGCAAGACCATGTTCGTCACGAAATGAAAGACATAGGCATACACCAATGCCTTCGACTCGATGGTCAAGTGTTGGATTGGAGAAAATATCCACCTGAATTTTTATTGCGCGCTTGCATACAAGAAGCCCTCGAATAAACGTTTTTTGTTTAACTACGTATAACACTATCTTTACTGCGTGTCTCGATACAATCACATAGCGGAAGGACTACCTGACTTTCTTGTTGTCGGAGCTGAACAAGCTGGAGGGCAATGGATCAAGAATTTCCTCGAAGAGCATCCCGATGTTTATCTACCCTCAAGGAATTTAGGGTACTTTGTATACACGGAAAGAGACAATGGCTATCATCCCAATCAGAAGGAGGACGGACTTGTGCGCGATTTGGGAGATTACAAGTTTGCCTACTCTCACGCCCAAGCCAATCATCTACGCGGAGAATACGCACCAATATATATGTATGACTGGATGTCGGCCATTCGCAACATCAAGCAAGCCTACGGTGCGAATTACCGGATGGTAAAAATCATTATAGCCCTCAGAAACCCAGTACATCGTGCGCTTGCCCACTACCAGGATCAGGTTGAGCAAGGCATTGAAGATTTACCACTATCTGAAGCACTTTATCCCGACACCATTATCACGAGATTGAACAATTACGACTCAGACTTCTTCGACTACCTTGGTTTTAGTTTCTATGCTGATGCCATTACGGCTTATCGAAATACGTTTGAAAACGTCCATTTCTTTTGGTATGATGAAATGATCGAAGACGAAGAGCGCGTCTTTCGCTCACTATGCCAATTCCTTCGATTGGACTCAGAAGCTATCCAATTGCGTAAACGAATTAGTCAAAGTATGGCAGCGGAGGTGAAACCCAATCCTTTCACGAGTTTCTTTGGCAACCGGCCTAAGCCTCTTTTTGATGGGGTATGGATAAAAGAAAAAAACATTCCTCCGATTTCTGAAGAGTTTAGTCATAAGCTTTACGGGACCTTTATCGAGGATGTTGAGCGGGTAAAACATACGCTCTTGAAAAATGTCGATCATTGGAAAGGCCCTTATCTAAGCTAACATGAATCCAATACGACGTATTGTTTTTATGGGTAGTCCAGATTTTGCCGTCCCTGCACTACAAGATTTACATGATTCAGATTATGACGTAGTTGGAGTCATCACGGCTCCGGACAAACCCAGTGGTCGAGGGCAAAAAATACAATCAACTGCCGTAAAGCTTGAGGCCGAAAAGCTAGGAATCCCCGTATTGCAGCCCAGAAATCTAAAGGATCCTGGATTTCAAGAGGAACTGCGCAATCTCAACGCAGATATTCAAGTAGTCATTGCCTTTCGTATGCTTCCCGAATCCGTGTGGAATATGCCTCCATACGGATCGATTAATCTTCATGCCTCCCTTCTACCCGATTTACGCGGTGCAGCTCCCATTCATTGGGCTATAATCAATGGGTACAATAAAACAGGACTCACCACCTTTCAATTGCAGCATGCCATCGACACAGGACCTATTCTCAGGCAAGAAACGATTGATATTGGGGAGAATATGACCACTGGCGAGTTGTACAATGCTATGCGCCATATGGGTGGCAAGATGGTACTTGATTCACTGGCTATGATAGGTAGCGGAGCTGAACAAACACCACAAAGCTTAACTGGCAAAGAATTATCAGCACCCAAGATTCAAAAGGAGGATGCCCGCATCCAATGGGATGAAATCAATACCGTCGTACATAATCATATTCGAGGAATGCACCCATTCCCCTGTGCTTGGACTACACTCAACGATAAACGACTTAAAATCCATCGTGCGAACCTAACGAGTGCAGAGTATACCGATCTCTTACCAGGACAGGCTGTAATCACAAAGGACAATCTCCTTATCGTAGGTTGTCGTATTGGATGTATAGAAATTACTGAGCTTCAACTCGAGGGGAAAAAGCGAATGACCGCTACAGCCTTTAATCAAGGCCAAGGCGGCAAAAAAATTCAATTTATTTAGGATTTACCGAACGGTAAATGGACTACCTTTGCAAAAAGATTTTTGATGAAAAAAGTAATGATTATTGGTGCAGGGGGTGTTGGGCAAGTGGTTGCCATGAAATGTGCTGAGCAAGTCAATCATTTTTCAGAGATTTTATTAGCCAGCCGGACAAAGTCTAAATGCGATCAAATCCAAGAGAAAGTACTCGCAAAATATCCAAATACTGTAATATCTACGGCCTCTCTTGATGCGGATATTGTAGAGGATACGATTGCCCTTATTGAGTCATTCAACCCCTTTATCGTTATCAATGTCGCCCTTCCCTATCAGGATTTAGCCATCATGGACGCCTGTCTGGCAACACAGACCCATTATTTAGACACAGCCAACTATGAACCCAAGGATGTAGCCAAGTTCGAATATAGCTGGCAATGGGCCTATCACGAGCGCTTCAAGGAAGCGAATATTATGGCCCTATTGGGTTGTGGTTTTGATCCCGGACAAACCCAAATCTACACAGCACATGCAGCCAAACATCATTTTGACGAGATTCACTTTTTAGATATTGTGGATTGCAATGGAGGGGACCATGGCAAGGCATTTGCCACCAACTTTAACCCGGAGATCAACATCCGAGAAATCACCCAAGCCGGTCGATATTTCGAGGAAGGAAACTGGATAGAAATTCCAGCAATGTCCGTCCACCAACCCATTTTTTACCCCAATATTGGAGAGCGTGAGTCCTATTTACTCTATCACGAGGAGCTTGAAAGCCTTGTAAAACATTTCCCAACCCTACGCAGAGCGCGTTTTTGGATGACATTTGGCCAAGAATACTTAACCCACCTGAGCGTATTGGAGAATGTCGGGATGACTTCGATACAACCCGTTCAGCACCAAGGGCAGGATATCGTACCGTTAGAATTCCTAAAAACATTACTGCCTGAGCCCTCTTCGCTCGGAGAAAACTACGAAGGAGAAACCTCTATTGGATGCTACATTTCAGGTATTAAGGATGGACAAGCCAAGCATTATTACATCTGGAACAACTGTAAACATCAAGATGCCTACCGCGATACCTTGGGACAAGGCGTAAGCTATACTACGGGTGTACCGGCCACCTTAGGAGCAAGCCTTATGGCTGAAGGAACATGGATGCAAGCCGGTGTATGGAATTGCGAACAACTCAATCCTGACCCCTTTATGGCAGCCGTGGGACAGCTTGGCCTTCCATGGCAGGAAGAAGTTCTTGTTCAAACACCTTTTTTGGGGTAATGCTTACTTCCCATGACTGCGCTGCCTAACGATCGTCCATTTTACTTACTCAACGAGGATAAAATCACTGCAAATCTCGCACGGATACAACAAGTAAAAGATGCTACTGGTTGTACTATACTCATGGCCCTAAAGGCCTTTTCCCACTATCAAGTGTTTCCCCTGTTAGCCCAAACGCTAGATGGTTGTACCGCCTCTTCCCTGCACGAAGCCCGCTTAGCGCACGAATACTTTCCAGGATACCATCATGCCTACAGTCCAGCCTATAGTCCACGAGATTTTCCGGAATGGACAGATTACAGCCAAACATTTACCGCCAATTCATTACAACAAGTAGATTTCCTTCAAAATCTACCCACGCAACACAACCTAGAGATTGGCCTACGAATCAATCCTCTCCAGCGCGAGGCAAGCAATCCATTATATGATCCGTCTTCGCCTCAGTCACGACTTGGTGTCATGGCAAAAGCTCTTAAGAATCAGTGGCCAAAAGGCGTAACAGGCCTGCACATGCACAATTTATGTGAGAATGATAGCCATTCTCTTGAGCGCACCATAGAGGCCATTGAACGTGATGCTCCATTTGCCTTAGAAGCCTGTCAATGGATAAATCTTGGCGGAGGTCACATGATTAGTCAATGTGATTATGACTTGGATCACCTTATCCAGCTCATTGACCATCTTCAAAAAACCTTTAGTCTAAGGGTCATCCTTGAACCAGGAGCTGCCGTCGTGTGGGAAGCAGGAAACCTCCATGCCCATGTCCTTGATATCGTGGCGCAAGATGAGGTAGCCACTGCCCTCCTTGACGTAAGCATTACGGCTCATATGCCGGATTGTATTGAAATGCCCTACACACCTCAAGTACGTGAAGGAAGAATTACCGATAAGGGGTGTAGATATCGCCTTGGTGGAAATTCATGTTTGGCAGGAGACTTTGTGGGCGACTATCATTTTGAACATGGTCTCTTTATCGGAGATGAAGTAGTTTTCTTAGACATGGCGCATTATACTACGGTTAAAACGCACTTTTTTAATGGCGTTCATCATCCGTCGTTATACTTACAGCATACAGATGGCTCATACACTTGCTTAAAAACCTTTGATTATACAGACTATCAGTCAAGGCTTTGAACCCAATTGAGTTCATCTTGTACGGTAGATTGCTGTCTATTATAGAAATCGTACAGTAGATTGAAGACAAAACGTGGGTCTTCTTCATGAGGAACATGTCCTGTAGCGGGCATTTCGACGAGATAACCTTCTTGTAAATCCCGCATAAAGCGTTTGCGGTGTGCGAAGGGCAATACCTCATCTTCTTCACCCCAAAGAATCATCGTAGGTTGTGTAAGTTGCTGAATACGCACTGTGTCAGCCATTTCTTGACTTAATATCATAGTGCGTTGCCAATGTATTCGATCGGGCAAGTTCATAAACGCATAGCCGGCATCAACTCGGTGACTAAACCAATTGCTCGGCAGCACTTCTTTATTATAAAAACTGTAATTGGCGGCATCTTCACGCGATTCTCGAGATACCCCTAAGCGAAGGTTAAGTATTGCACCTACATACCAAGGCGCCGTTCCCTCTACATAAGGTCGCGTAATGGAATCCCAAGCATAGCCAGCTGGGGCCATCAACATCATCGATTGCACTAAGTCCGGACGCTCATAAGCTAAATTCCAAGACAACATCCCTCCTAGTGAATTCGCTAGAATCATACAAGAGTCTACTCCGGCATGCTCAAGAACTGCCGCCACTGCTCCCGTAAAATGCGATTGAAAACTAAAATCCTTGGGAAGCGTCTTGTAATTGGGAGGATTGCTCAGGCCAAAGCCTGGTAAATCAATACCTATTACCCGAAAACTGTCCAAAATTGGCGTATTCTCCAAGAGCGGTGTAAAATGGTAAAAACAGCTATTTAAGCCATGTATCGCTACAACCACACGCTCTCCATACCCCGTATCTACGTAATGTACTTGTCCGCCTTCATAGTCAATAAAGTATGAATTGGTCGTCGTGTAGCGCTCAAAAACCTTTTCAGGGTCACTTTGATGTTTCGGCCAAAGAAAATAGAGCAAGCCAAGAATAAAGGTAATCAATCCCAAAAGAATGACAACGACTCGCTTTAACCTCGAATATCTTGGTTTGGGAAATGCAGTGGATGAGTTTCGCATAGAGACAGTATCTTCTAGTAGATGATTTGTCCTAAAACCAACGTTTACGACGGAAATAGAGCCAGAAAAACAAAGGAAGTACAACGGATATAACTAACAAGGTCCAAAATGGCCATAACGACGTTTGTCCAGCCTCTTGCATGGGCAATGCTATGTTCATCCCATAAAAGCTTGCTATCACCATCGGAAGGGTTAACACAATGGTTATTACTGTAAGACGCTGTACTGTGCGGCCTAAGTTGTTTGAAATGATTGATGCAAAGGCATCCATCATACTGTTTACAATGTTTGTATAGATATCCGCCATCTCAGAGGCCTGACCATTATCAATAATGATATCCTCGAGGAAGTCATCCTGCTCCTCATTGCCTTGAATCTTCAAGAAATTCGTGCGGCGCATGCGATTCATCATCAAATCATTGGCACGAAGGTTTGTGACAAAATAAACAAGGCTCTTCTGAAGATCTAAGAGGTTTTTGAGATCCCGATTTCGGCTTGATCGATAGATCTCACTCTCAAAGGTGTAACGCTTAGTATTGATTTCCTTGAGGTAATACTGGAAATAATGGACATTACGATCGAGCAACCTCAGGGTAAACCACTGTTGGTCTTCTACCTTGAGCATTTTAATACGTCCATGAAGAAAATCGTCAATAACAGGATTCTTAAAGGAAGAAATCGTTATGATAAAATCAGGCGTTGAAATGATTCCAATAGGAATGGTAATGTAAAGTGCCTCATCTTTTACGAAGGCTTCGTTTCGAACCGGGGTATTAACCACTACGAGATCAATTTCTTCTTCGGATTCATAGCGAGAACGCTCATCGGTATCTAGACTATCCGTAAGGAAGTCAATAGGTACGTTGTTTTGAGAGGCAAAGTCCTCTAGCTGACTTCGATCAAAAGGAGGATAG